>CAZKQD010000001.1:0-1209 GCA_964554835.1 uncultured Planctomycetia bacterium
TTTTTTCTTTGTCCTTAGCTACTTCCCTTATAGTTAATTTATCAAGTCCAAAATTCGCCAAAACAGTAAAAATAGCCAAAAGTGTCATAATAAATGAAAACTGCCCATACCCTGCAACCCTTAAATAATTGGCAATAGTGATATATAAAACAATGGATAATAACTTATTAATTGCTTCTGCGGAAGTTAAAACAAAGGTATTTTTTGCTATCCTTTGGACGGTTCGCACCATTATCTCCTTATAAAAAAAGCCAAAAATCCGTTAATTTTGGATTTTGGCTTTAAAATTAAGATTTATTTTTTATGCAAAAACAACATACAGTAGTCCCTAATTATTATAAACTACAGATGCTTATATATAAATTCGGGGATATAATATTCAATATCAGTTAAAACAAAACCTAAAACTTTAACATCTAACTTATCTAAGATGGATTGAGCTCTATCTATAACCTCTCGGCGCGTCTTTCGTGCTCTAACTGTTAAAATCACCCCATCAGTCATAGGAGCTATCATTTTAGAGTCTGCATAAGGGATTATTGCTGATGTATCTAAAATTATGTAATCAAAATCTTGTTTTATCTGATTTAAAAGTTGTATCATTCTCTGATTGCTTAGCAATTCTACTGGATTGACTGTATTTGCACCAGCAGTTATTACTTTAAGATTTTCTATTTTAGTAGATGCTAAAGTATTATTATAATTTAGAGCTTTAGATAACACATCTGATAAACCTTCTTTTGCTTCTATATTAAGCAATTCATCTATTGCAGAATTCCTGAGATTAGCATCTATTAATAAAACCTTTTTTTCAAAATCCTTCGCCATAACTACAGATAAATTAACTGCAGTTATACTTTTTCCTTCCTGATTTGAGGCACTCATAACAGCTATAGTTTTAATATCAGATTTTTCTAAAGAAGGTTTAAGATGGGTAAATATGATTCTGTAATTTTCGGCTATAGAGGATTTTGGGTCGTGATAAGTTATTATTCTTGGATCAATTCCTGATTCGTCCTTAGTTTTAGCTATATAGGCAGAAATTAATCCCTTTTTTTCAAGGACCCTTTCTTTACTTTCAGCTGCTTTCTTTATGGATTCTAAAAAATTATCCTTTGCCACTTTCTACTCCTATCTTAAAATTTCCTCTTGTTGAGTGAGAATTTGTGATACTTTTTTCTCCTGTATATATGATGAAACTATACCAGC
>CAZKQD010000001.1:1219-40393 GCA_964554835.1 uncultured Planctomycetia bacterium
ACTTTATACTCCTAATCTTATTTAACAATTTTTTCTTGTTGAGTTAGAATCTTTGATACCTTTTCCTTTTCAATGTATGTTGAGACTATCCCTGCTATAATCAACATAACTGTTAACAGGACAAATAAGACAATAACAGTCCTTTGATTTCTCTTTCTCCTATGAAGTTCTTCTTCTGTCATTATCTTAGGGATAGAGCCTAAAAATGGTAAAGATAAACCAGATCTTGCATCTTCTGTATCTCTAAAGGAGCGATCTGCAAACTCAGCAATAAAAACACAACCTGCCCCTGAGATAAGACTCAATAGAAGAGATATAACAGTTATTAGAAGCTTTTGAGGTTTAGACGGCCTAAGAGATATTCTTCCTTTTTCTAAGAGTTCGTAATTAATCCCCCTCTGCTCTAACTCTACTGCTGTCAGATGACTTTCCTCTGCTTTTAATTTTAACATCCTGTATACTTCGTTATTAAGCTGAACTTCTCTGCTTAGACGGCTATATTCTTGCTCTTGTTCAGGCAAAGACTTTAATCTTCCTTCATAAACTTCTATATGAGATTGCAACTCTTTTTTTCTATCTTGTAATTCCGTCAATTTCTCTTCAACATCTTTTAGGCGTTGTTTAAACCTTTGATAAAACAGAGGATCTGTAATTATAGTTTCAGCATTAACCGTTTTTTTTATCTCCTGCTGCAATTTCTCCCTTGTTTCTTCTATAGATTGCTGGACATTGTATATCTTTTCAGATTCTGGATCTTCTATTAATAGAGTATCAAGTTTAAGCTTTAATTCTTCTAACTTAAGATTTAATTCTGCAACAACAGGATTTAAATCGAGCATATCTTGTGAAATTATGACTGGTTCTTCTCCAGAAAGTTGCCTGTTTATTTTCCTCGCATCTTCATTCTTTGCATTTATATCCATATCCACTCTGGCTAATTCCGTCTGAAAATTAACCAGCATTTGAACATTCATATCAACTTCTTTGCCTGGCAGTTGCAAAGCATATTTTTCTCTAAATTCCTTTAATTTTTGTTCGGCTTCAGCAAGTCTCCTTTTATATAACTTAGCCTGAGACTCTGCATAATTGACTCCCACCATAGCCTCTTCTTTTTTCTCTCTTATGGTATCCTCTATGAATATCCTCATCAAAGTATTTACAACTTCTTTAGCTTTTTGAGGACTCCTATCCTCATAATAAATTGCAAAGACCTCCGGGGACCTCATTTTGATAGTAATCCTTTTTCTTAAATCTTTAATCATAGATTCAAAAGAAGTTAAATCACCGCCAACGCCTTCTGCTAAGTTTTCTTCTCCAATTAAAGTAAACAATCTCGGATAGCTTAATATTTCCTCTGTTAGAGTTCTTAAGCGTTCTGTCAGCGTTATTTCTCTTATGGGCACACTAACACGTTCTTCGAATGCTAAAGGGTTAATAGGCCTTTTCTCTTCAACCTTAACTAATACACCTGAACGGTAGTATCTGGGCAAGAAAAAACTTCCAAGTGAGGCAGTAAAAAATATAATCATAAATGGGATGAGGAAAAACTTCTTGCGCGAGAAGATAATAAGAAGATAATCTTTAAGGGTAACTTGCTTTTTTTGTGTATTATTTGGCATAATCCTTGAAGTTTCTATTCTTGTTCAAATCTTAGGCCTTCAGGAAGTACATCCAATGTAGTTTGACTGCGCTTAATTGTGCTTCTAATATCCTTGCGAGATATAAACTCGCGGTTCTGATTGGTTAAAATATGGGGAGTGATAAAAACAATCAATTCTGTCTTAACATTCTTTATATCTTTACTTCTAAATAAGTAACCTAACAGCGGTATATTTCCTAAAAGAGGGACCTTCCTGTAGGTTTCAGCCTTGCTATCCTTCATTAAACCTCCCAGGACTATTGTTTCTCCGTCTTTTACCATCATTGTAGTATCTGCTTGGGTGGTGTCTATAGCTAAAGCGTTACTTGCTTCGGTTACGCGCCTAGCTGTACTTACTTCAGGATGGACGGTCAAGGTGATAAAATTATCTTCGCCAATTTTGGGAGTAACAATGAGTTTTAAACCCACGTCTTTAAATTTAGTCTCCTCAGTTGTCCACCCTGTATCTGGGTCTTTAGTAGTTACAATATACGGCTCCATGCTACCTACTAATATATTTGCTTCATGATTATCAATAACAACTAATCGCGGATTAGAGAGTATCTCTGTGTCTGTATTACTCTCTAACATTTTCAATGTCATTTTATACTCGTCAGCAGTCAACGTACCTATTGCAAAAATATCGCCGCCGCCTTTGGTTAAATCCATCTGTAAATTTCCTCTAAGGGTTAAATTAGAACCCCAATCAATTCCTCTTTCATCCTTTTTATCCAGGGTCACCTGTAAAATTCTTGCCTCAATAAAGACCTGCTGATGCTGCACATCCCATCCTTCAATAAGTTCATCAATGCCCTGTAGCATTGAAGATGCTGCTTTAACCACTATACTGTTTGTCCTATCATCTACAAAAACTTCCCCCATATCTTCAGGAACAATCTGTAATAATTTCTCTTTTATCTCTTCAGCATCGGCATATTCTAATTTATATTTGCGGATTTCCTTTTTTTTATCTATTTTTTTTAGGACATTTTTGATCTCTTTTATTTTCTCGGGGGTATCAGTAATTATTACTTGATTACCCTTTAAGTTCAACTCAACCTTGCCTCGAGGTGATTTCATAGACATAAATGCTCTTCTTAGTGCTGTAACTTTAATATTTTGCAAGGTAAAAATTTCAGTCTTAAGAGGACAAAATCTCTGCCTCTGTTGATATTCTGAATAGGTAGAAACACTAATAACGTCACCATCTATTTTATATGTTAGATTGCTTGGCTGAAGAATCGCCTTTAAGGCTTCTTCCAAAGAGACGTTTTTAAGTTTTACAGTAACCTTGCCTATTACATCTCTGCTAACAATTAGATTCATATTGCTATCTTCAGCAATTTCAGATAATACCTTAGATATTTCCTCATCTTTAGCCTCAATAGAAATTAAATCCGTCTCAGCGTATAAAATAGAGGAAAGTGATAAAAATGCAACAATAGATAACAATATAATAAATTTTCTTAACATTAAGTTTCTCATAAATCTATTAAAGATGTTTTATTTTTTCCTTCATCTTTTGCTCTATATAATGCATCATCTGCCTTTTTGATAAGCTCTTCTTTCTTCTTAGCTGAGTCAGGATATGAAGCAATACCACAACTTACTGTTAATTTTATGGGTCTATCATCAGAAGAAGTAAATTCATAATTTTTGATAGTTTTTCTTGCTCTTTCAGCTAAATAAAATGCGCCTTCTTTATCAGTCTCAGGTAAAATTATAACAAACTCTTCTCCGCCATAACGACATATTATATCAACCTCTCGACATGCGCCCCTCAATATCTTAGCTATCTCTTTTAAAACTTTGTCTCCAACAAGATGTCCATGTGAATCATTAACATTTTTAAATTCATCAATATCAATTATAATTAAGGCGAGCGGCTCCTGATATCTTTGAGCTCTCATTAGTTCCCGATTTAATTCTTCCTGGAAAAACCTGTAGCAATAGAGACCTGTCAAACCGTCAGTAATTGATAGGTTTTTTATTTTTTTATGCAAAGTTGCATTATTAATAGCGCCTGATGAACTATCTGCAATGAGGGATATAATTTTTTTCTCCTCTGGACCAAAAGCATTTTCTCTTGAATGACTTACTGCAAGTAAGCCTAAATTTTTATCTTTAATATTTAAAGGCAGAGCATAAAAACTGCTCAGGACATCGTTCTTCTTTTCTTCTTCTGAAGTTAAAATAGCAGGACCGTCTGTTCTGTTTAAGGATACTCTCTCAAGCATAACATTATAACCTGATAACTTATAATATGCATCAACTACTCTTGATTTAAAAGCTGCTAAGTCATATTCAGTAGCAGGGTACTTAATGCTGACCATTAGCTCTGCTTCTTGTACATTATCTAAAATCAGAAGGCCGCAGAAATGATAATCCATTGAACTCTCAATTAACTCAATTACTGCATTTATAGTCTGTTTATAGTCTAAATCTGAGTTTAGAATTTTGTTAATCTGAGAGGAAATCTCACTTTCATTTAGTTCTCTATCAAGCAAATTATTAATCTCTTTAAATATATCTCTATCATATCTTAATTTTTGGGTTTCTTTTTTTCTATTCGCAAGTTCATTAGATAGATTTGAATTCTTTGAGGCAAAATGAAGCTGATTTATGAGCAATCCCATTAAGGTTAAATCTTTCTCGTCAAAAGGTTCTTTGGAGGATTTATTATTTATATTTATAACTCCTCTTACTTTACCAATCCTTAACGGAGCGCTTAAGAAAGATTTAGTGTAATACCTATCGTTGTTTACTTTAGAAAACCTTGAATCTTTTTCTATATCACTAACTAAAACAGGATTTTCTTTGTTTGCCACCTGACCGGATATGCCCTCGCCGATCTTTATCTTAGTTTTACTAATTATATTTTCCTCTAATCCCTTAGCAGCCTTAATATAAAGATGTCCTGATTCTTCATCAATTAACATAAGAGAGCCGATTTCTGAATCTAAGATTCCAGTGAACTTAGAGAGAATTTGCTCAAATAGTTCATTTAATTCATTAACGTTTAGTCTCTTGGTATGATCGTAATGGCAGGATATATCACGAGTAATTTGATTTAATTCTTCAATCAACTTATAACTTTTAGAGGTGACAAAACTTCTTTGATGTTTAGCTAATATCTGTTTTATCTGTTGATTTATCCTATCTAAATCTTCTGATGCATCAATATAGTCAACTGTAACTTTTCTGATATTAAAAATACCCAATTTTTCTTTACCAGATTCCCCAATTACTATAATTGGTATGTCTTTATACTCTGAATCGTTCCTGAGTAATTTGCAGATATGATATGCAGGAATATCTGAAATTGATGAATCTAAAAATATAATATCGGGTTTCTCCTGATATACTTCATTTATACCGTTTAAACCGCCTCCGACTACAGAAATTGAGCATTTCTGCTCCTTTAACAATGGAACCATCTTTTCAGATGCGGTAGATTCACCATCTATAAGTAGAATTTTTCTCTTACCCACTATTTATATTACCTCTTGCGTCTTAATTAAATACAAAAAAACCTTCCCCTCTGCTTTTATCTTAAATTTAAGCAGCATCTTACATAATTACTTAAAATTGTTATAGCTATTATACAATAAAATATACACTACGTGTATCTTTTTGTCAAGACAGCCAAAATCTACCTTAAAAAGCAAACCCTATGGCATCTTTGGGAGATAATAATTCAACAATCATCCTTCTTTATGCCATAGGGATTAATAGATTTATCTGTTTGATGCGTTTCTAATACTGAACGCTATCCTTAAATTACACTTCCAGCCATTATTAAACTATTTTAATTATACAATTCACTATATCATATATTAAGAAAGTGTCAAGAGAATAATTTTGTCTTTTTTGGGTATTTGTTTGCTCACATCTTACAAGCTTAAATGAGGGGGTTAGCGTAAAGGGGGTTATTTTTTCCTCCAGATAGCCTTATTCTTCTGATCCTCTAATACAATATCGATATCAGCGAGTTGTTTTCTTATTGAATCTGCTAATTCGAAGTTTTCATCCTTGCGGGCTTTCTGCCTTATTTGAATAATTACATCCATTACCTTATTTAGCAACTCCATATCTTCTTTTTTCTCCTCTTTCTTTACCTTTTTAAATAATCCTAAAATGTGGCCTAATTCTAATAAAGTAAATTTCATAGAATTTAAAATTGTACTTTTTTTATTTAGTGGTACACTTTCATCTGAAATGAATTTATTAGCTAAATTAACTATTTCAAATAAAGATGCTAAAGCGCCCGGTGTATTAAAATCATCATCCATTGCACTTATAAAACCTTCTCTTATTTTTTCAGCTTTTTCCAGATAATCATTCAATTTATCTGCTGCTTCTACGCTATGGGAATCATTTATATCACTATCTTTTTTTTGAGTCTCTTTATTAATTTGAGCTATTTTATTAAACAGGATATAAAATCTTTCTCTTTTGCTTTTTGCCTCTTCTATTTTTTTATAACTAAAGTCTACCGGAGAGCCATAATGACTGGATAAGAAAAAAATCTTTAAGTCCTCTGAATGGTACTTTTCTAAAATTTTGGATATAGAGATAAAATTACCCAGTGATTTTGCCATCTTTTGACCTTTAATAGTCAATAATTCATTATGCATCCAGTAATTCGCGAAAGGCTTGCCGCTGTAGCTTTCAGCCTGGGCGATTTCATTTTCATGATGCGGAAATATTAGATCCCTTCCTCCTCCATGGATATCAAAATTTTTGCCTAAATACTTCATACTCATAACAGAACATTCAATATGCCAACCAGGCCTGCCATCTGAAAAAGGACTTCTCCATTTCGGTTCATCTTCTTTAGCCTTCTTCCAAAGAGCAAAATCTAACGGGCCTTTCTTTTTCTCATCCACTTTTTTGCGAACACCAGAACGCAACTGCTCTAAGTTCTGATTGGATAATTTTCCATAATCCTTGAATTTCTTAACCTCAAAATAAACATCACCTTCTTCTTCGTATGCATATCCTTTATCTAATAGACCCTCTACCATCTTTATCATATCCCGAATATGCTCTGTTGCCTTTGGCTCAATATCAGCTTTCTCTATTCCCAGTACATCCATATCTTCATAGTATTTATCAATATATTTTTTTGTCAGCTCTCTAACCGCTGTCTTTAAATTTTTATCTTTTTGCTGCTTTTTCAATTCTTTTACTAAATCGCGCGCCTTATTAATTATTTTATCGTCTATGTCTGTTATATTCCGTATATATTTAACTTTATATCCTTTATATTGAAGATATTTTCTAACAATATCAAAAATGAAAGCACCTCTTGCATGTCCTATATGACACTCATCATAAACTGTAACCCCACAAACATACATACCCACCTTGCCTTCTTCTATGGGTTTAAATTCTTCCTTTTTATTAGTTAATGAATTGTATATCTTCAAAACCACTTTACTTTCGTTCTTTCTTCTTTTGTTCGTGATAGCTTTTAAGATCCTTTTCTATTACATCTATTTCATGCTGTAAGTTTTCTAATCTATCAGTTAGGGGATCGGGAAGATTCGTATGATCTAAGTTAATGCCCATAACCTTCTTGCCTTCTTTTTTAGCAATGCGTCCGGGGATTCCCACAACTGTCGAGTTGGCAGGGACATTTCTAATTACAACAGCATTAGCGCCTATATTCACATTATCACCAACTGTAATATCTCCTAAGATTTTAGCACCTGCTCCAATAACTGTGTTATTTCCTATTGTGGGATGGCGCTTGCCTCGTTCTTTGCCTGTACCACCTAATGTCACACCTTGAAATATAGTTACATTCTCGCCTATTATGGAAGTCTCCCCTATGACCACCCCCATGCCGTGGTCAATAAAAAGCCCTTTTCTTATTTCAGCTCCGGGGTGTATCTCTATGCCCGTAATGAAGCGGGATACTTGAGAAATAAATTTAGGTAAAAAAAACACATTCATCATATGCAGCTTATGGGCAATGCGATGTGAGATTATAGCTTGAAGCCCAGAATAAGTTAAAAGAACCTCCCAGTAGTTAGTTGCGGCGGGATCCCTCTCAAAGGCTGCTTTTATTTCTTCCTTGAAGAAAACACCTGCAATTATCAGAAAAAGAATAGGCAGGCCTATAAATAGTAATGTGAGAATCAGTAATATTTTAAAAAATAACATAATTTATCCCTTCCTTTTTACTTTTTATCTACCAGCGCAATAACTTCCGCAGCTATAGATTCTCCTCTACCTATTGCGCCTTTACCTTCAGTAGTAGTGGCTTTAATGTTTAGCTGATCTTCTTTCAAATTTAATATATTAAGTAAGGATTTCTTTATGCTTTCTTTGAATGGCTGGAGTTTTGGCTCTTCAGCAAGTATTAAAGTATCAATATTTATAATCTTATATCCTTCTTTCTCGAGCATAGCTAATACTTTCTTGGTAAGTTCTATACTCGAAATATTCCTATATTGTTCTTCTGTCTCTGGGAAGTGCTCACCTATATCTCCTTTGCCTATAGTGCCTAATAAAGCATCGCATAGCGCATGAAGTAAAACGTCTGCATCAGAGAATCCTTCAAGACCCATATAATATGGGATTTTAACTCCGCCAAGGATTAGATTCCTCCCCTCAATTAAGTTGTGAAAATCATATCCATAGCCTATTCTCATATCTATTTTCTCTTTTTTATTAAAGTCTTAGCCAATGATAAATCAACTGGCGTTGTAATCTTTATATTTTCATCATCACTTAGTACAATTTTAACCTTGATGCCCAATTTCTCAACCAATGATGAATCGTCTGGAGCTTTTTTCTTACCGCAATGAGCTCTTTTGTATGCTTTAATTAAGATGTCTTTTTTAAAAGCTTGAGGGGTCTGAGCCTCCCATAGTTTTTTTCTAACTAAAGTTCTTTCAATAATATGATTTTTGGTTACCTCTTTTATAGTAGGTTTAACCGGTGTTGCCAGGATTGAAGCACCATATTTTTTGGCCTGTTTTATTAACATTTTTAGAAGTTCTTTTTTGAAAAAAGGACGAACTGCATCATGAATTACTACATATTCACAATCACGAGGCGTATTTATCAACCCCTGATAAACAGAGGCGGATCTTATTTTTCCTCCTTTGATTATCTTTATATCTTTTTTAATATTCGTCTTTTGTATTAATTTAGCAGCTATTTTTAAATCTTTTCTGTTAACCACTAAATTTATATTTTTTATAAAAGCAAAAGATGCAAATTTACTTAATGTATGAATAAGTATTGGTCTTGCGCCTAAATTTATATATGGTTTTCTTTTTTTTGCGGGTAACCTTTTAGATTCACCTGCAGCTACTATTATAGCTGTTACTTTCATTTCAAATATTCTTTAGTTATTTTTTCCTGCCGAGGTCTTTAGAAGGTTTGGCAAAAATCATCTTTCCTGCAGTAGTCTGTAAAACACTTGTTACAGCAACATCTAATCTTTTGCCAATTAGGTGCCTGACATTGTCTACAACAATCATAGTTCCATCGTCTAAATAGGCAATACCCTGATTTTGTTCAGAACCCTCTTTTACAATTTTTACCTCTAATCTCTCACCGGGTAAGAATACTGGCTTTAAAGAATTAGCTAATTCATTTATGTTTAAAACAGATACTCCCTGGATGCCAGCTACTTTATTTAAATTATAATCATTGGTTATAATTTTTGCGTCTATGACCTTTGCAAGTTTAACAAGCTTTGCATCAACCTCTTTGATTTCTGGGAAATCTTGCTGATGAATCTTCATTTGTATCCCTGGCATTCTTTTAAGTTTATCCAGAATATCTAATCCTCTTCTTCCTCTTGCTCTTTTTAGTGAATCAGAAGAATCCGCTATATATTGTAATTCCCTTAGCACAAAATGAGGAATAATAAATTTACCTTCAATAAATTTAGTTTGTGCAATATCTGCAATCCTTCCATCAATAATAACTGAGGTATCTAAAATGATTATAGTCTCTTGCTGATCCTGCCGACTTAATCTTACATAGGGTATAATAATATTAAATTCATCTTTCCCTCGCATTGCAAGTATTACACCAAAATAGCAAAGAATAGCAGTCATAATAAGTCCTGCTATATCTTTAGTCTGCTGACTCAAGGTAGGAATAACTGCTAATAAATTCCTGATAAACCAAGCAAGAAGCAATCCTAAAACCAGACCAAATACTACAGAGGAAAGACCTCTTAAAGAAGCATTTCTTGATAGATGTTCAATAATAATAATTATTATCGCAGCTAAAATTCCTAATACCAAACCTATAAGTACTTTATCCGGGGGTCCTACACTAAAAGCCGTATACCATCCAACGATTCCACCTACTATTATAAATAATAGTCTTATAAATAATATGGTCATTATCCTAAATTCACCTCCTTATTCACTTTTTTAATACTTCTATTAAAGCTGAATAGACTGTATTTACAGGCTTTATTTCTATATTATCATTCTTTTTAAAACTTAAACCTTTCATATTGCCTGAAGGAACAACGCATCTCTTAAAACCTAATCTTTTTGCCTCTTCCATTCTTTTGCTGGCTTGTGTTACCGCTCTAATCTCACCCCCCAAACCAACTTCTCCAAAAACTATTATATCTTTGCTTACTGGAATATTCTTTAAGCTTGAAGTTATAGCTACAACAACTGCCAAATCAGTTGCAGGTTCAACAACCCTAACCCCTCCTGCTACATTAACAAATACGTCTTTGTCGGATAATTTAAGCTTAGCTCTCTTTTCTAAAACCGCGAGCAACAAATTCATTTTATTATAATCAAGACCTGTTGTCCGACGAGTGGGTTGAGAATAACCTGAATACGAAACTAATGCCTGTATCTCAACTAAAATCGGTCTTGTTCCCTCTAAAGTTGGCACAACCACCGAACCCGAGGTATCTATAGGTCTCTCAGATAAAAATATATCTGAGGGGTTCTTTACTTCCCTTAAACCGCTTTCTGTCATCTCAAATATGCCGACTTCATTAGTGGAACCAAATCTATTTTTTACTGCTCGTAAAATACGATAGTTATGATGCCTGTCTCCTTCGAAATACAAAACAGTATCTACGGTGTGCTCAAGCACTTTAGGTCCAGCTATTGCTCCTTCTTTGGTAACATGCCCAATCAAAAATAGCGAGAAATTCTTAACCTTTGCTAAATTGGTAAGTTCGCCGGCGCACTCCCTAACCTGAGAGATATTCCCCGGTGTTGAATTTAGCTCAGGTCGATAAATAGCTTGAATTGAATCAATTATTACTATTTCTGGCAATAACTTGTCTATATACTCAAGAATAACGTTTAAATCTGTCTGGTTTACTATAAATAAATTTTTGAAATTGGCTCCTAATCTATTAGCTCTAATTTTAATTTGCTTTACTGATTCCTCGGCACTTATATAAAGAACTTTAGTATTCTTTTTACAATACTGACTCCCCACTTGTAAAAGTAAGGTGGATTTACCTATGCCAGGCTCACCTCCAACAAGAACAACAGAACCTTTAACCAAGCCTCCTCCTAAAATTCTATCGTACTCTTCTATGCCAGAAGTAGACCTTCCTTCTTCAACTAATTCAATATCAGTTATGGACTTGGGCATCTCTTTAGAAGTCGCTCTTATCTTCCTCGTTCTTGATTCCTTATAAGAGAGTTCCTCAATCATAGTATTCCATTGATTACACCCCGGACATTTTCCTAGCCATTTAGGAGACTGATACCCGCATTCTTGGCAGGTATAAATTGTCTTTGTTTTATTCATTGAGAACCCTTCTGAATTATAAAACCTCTTTTCTCTTCCTTATTTTTATCCTCGTTCTTTTCTCGTGTTTGTATTAGGAGTTTCCATGGATACTTTCTAATATCAGCAGCAAGCTCATTGAGATTTTCACTAGCCTCTTTTATATTTCCTAAGGTCTGTCTAAAATCGTTTCTGACTTTCTTATCTCCTAAGATATCATTTATATAAAATACAGCTTTTTTTATCTCATTACTTGCAAGATAGATCTCTTCTGTAACATCCTCTATACTGATTGGATCCTGTCCATATAAAATATTACCTTTTTCTAAAAATCTAACTTCGGGATCGCCTGGAGTCAGACCTACATACTTTTCACCCATGAGGCCAAGTCTTTTAACTTTGGCAGTTGTGTCTTCTCCTATCTTCGTTCCTTCTTTAATCCACAATAATAACTCTATCTGCATTTTTTTTAGTCTTTCGTTATAAATGAAATCTATAGACTTTACCTCGCCAATTTCAACCCCTAACAAATTTACAGGGGCGCCAACTTCTAAACCACTTATGTCATTAAATCTCAATTTGATAGTATATCCTCGCTTTAAGACTTTGATATCGCCAATCGAAAAAACTATAATACTTAGGATAATTACAGCCACTAAGACGAATATCCCAACTTTTACTTCTAATTCTTCTCTAAAAGCCATCATAACCTCCTTAATTTTATAAGAGGTGGAACTCTATTTAAATTTAAAAGTTTTTCCTTCTGTTATAGGACCATCTGCTTCTCCATTTATAAACTGACGAATAAAAGGATTTTTTGACCTTTTAATCTTTTCTGCTTCATCTACTGCTATAATTTTACCCTTATAAAGCATAGCAATTCTATCTGCAATCTTATATGCACTATTCATATCATGAGTAACAGCAATAGCGGTAACATTTAACTTATCATGCAAAGAAATAACTAAACTATTTATAGCATCTCCCATAATGGGGTCAACTCCGGTTGTAGGCTCATCATATAAAATTATCTCTAAACCTTGTGAGCAAATAGCTCTAGCTAAACCTACCCTTTTTCTCATTCCTCCAGATAATGCAGAGGGCATAAGACTCTCAATGTTGCTCAATCCAACCATATTAAGTGAACTCTTTATTCGTTTTTTGATTTCTTCCTCTGGCAAATCAGTGTGCTCTCTTAATAAGAACCCCACATTTTCACCAACAGTTAAAGAATCAAAGAGGGCCGCCCCTTGAAAAAGCATTCCGATTCTTAATCTCATTTTATTTAATACTTCTCCTTCGAGTTTAGCAACATCCTCTCCATCTATTATTATCTGTCCGTTATCCGGCTTCATTACTCCTATAATGTGTTTTAATAAAACGCTTTTACCACAGCCGGAACGCCCAATTACAACCAATGTCTCACCCTTCTTAACACTAAGAGAAAGACCGTCTAGAACTTTATGACCTCCAAAAGACTTGTGTAAATTTTTTATCTCAATCATTGATTTCTCTTATTCAAATACAAAATAAAATAATACAGTAAAGAAACAATCAGAGGCAATAATTAATATAAATGATATAACCACTGATAAAGTAGTAGATTTTCCTACGCCTTCAGCGCCACCCTGTGTCCGCATGCCTTCATAGCAGGAGACAATAGCGATTATCATAGCAAAGAATAAAGACTTAATAAGTCCTGTAAACACATCCTTATACACCAAGGCATCAAAGGTAAGGTTCTGGTACATAGTTGAGCCTATCCCAAGTTTCCAGATACCAACCAAATAGCCACCTAACATCCCAATAAAATCACCATAGATGGTCAATACTGGAAGAGCAATAACCAAAGCCAAAAATCTTGGAACAACCAAGTATCTTACTGGATCAGTAGCTAAACTTTCTAAAGCATCTAACTGCTCTGTAACTTTCATTGTTCCAATTTCCGCGGTCATTGATGCGCCGACGCGTCCCGCAATTATTAAGGCAATTAAAACCGGGCCCAATTCTCTTGTCATAGATAGAGCTACCATGCCAGGAATTAAATTTTCTAATTCAAACTGTTTAAATGCATAGGCACTCTGGAGAGCTAAAACAATGCCGGTAAATAAAGTAATTAAGAACACTATCAATATACTGTTTGCGCCGACTTTATTTAACTGATCAATAAAATGTTCTCTTTTTGTAAATCTCTTAACGCTGTATTTTAAGGTCATTGCAAAAAGAAGAAATAATCCTCCCAAATACTGCAAAATCGAAAATGTTCTCATGCCTAATTTCATAAGACCAAACTCAAATTTCTTGCGGTTAAAATTCGATTTTATTCTCAAGTCCAAAAAATTCTTCATTTTCACGTAACCTCATCTTAAGATTTTTATTATCTAAAATTTCATACTTTAATTCTATCTCATCTTTGTTCTTCTCTTTGTATGAAGTTTCATCTTCTATATACGTTTTATATAAAAGACTTATGTTTTCAGCAATAGATTTTTTCAAGTTTACCTCTGAATCTGCTCTTTTTTTAGTAATATCCCAACCCTCCCAGACAATAGTTTCTCTATTTGATTTAATTATTAAATCTTCTATCATATTCTTTGTAGTAATTTTTCTTAAATCTACATACCCTTCTACAATGAAATAACCTTCATCTAAATTAATTCTGGAATTTTTAACCATAAGTATGGGATAGCTACCTTCTAAATTAAGATTAATAGATTTAAACTGTGTATCCTGCAGGTTGCCTTCTGAGGAGGTAAGATGAATTAAGATGTCAGGTTTCTCTAAATCACCTTTAATATCAATCATAGAGTTAATGGTAGAAGAAAAATCAAAATTATCGGGGATAGCATAAAATTTTGACGCATCTTCTATTTTTACATCATCAACTTCAATGTTTAAATCAATAGTCTCAGGTTCTTTAAAAGAAATCAAACCCATTGTTTTATAATTATCTCCCATGCTTAATTCATTTATTCTGAGTATGCCATTACTATAAGTAAATGAACCTTTAATGTTTTCTATTGGCTTATAATTTAAAATAAAGATATGTGTTTTAAAACCTCCTTCAATGTTTTTAAACTTATTATTTTTTGTTTTATTGATTTTTATATCTGAGACAACACTTAAGACTATATCCTGATTTTTAACTTTTAAATGATTAATATCAACCATTGTTTTAAAATGCATATCGTCTACGAGGTTAACGGATATTTGTATCTTTTTTTCATCCCCTAAGTAAGTTGTAAATTTAGCTTTATCTGAGACTAAATCAATTTCTCCTTTAGTTAAATATTCATCCTGCAAATAAAGATTATCAAAAAGATTTAAAGCGCCCGTAATTTCAGGATGCTCTTTTGTGCCTCCTATCGCAAATTGGCCGTTTATTAACCGAGAATTAATACTTAAGTCCATATCAAAAGACGGATTATTATAAATATTACAAATTTTACCTTTAAGATAATAATTTCTATTTGCTGAATTTATATATAGTCTTTCTTTGTTTTTATTGAAAATTAGTCTACCGCTTTGATTTTCTATCTTTGGTCCCAGGCTACCCAATGGATATAAATCAGCATCATAGAACTCCAAAGTTAAATCTGTAAACAGATGACTTTTAATAAAAAAAAGATTCCACAGTTTCTTGTTTAACTTAATAACTTTGGCTGTAAAAAGAGGTTCAGTTCCTTTTTTGCTGTAAGTAATTTTTATATTTCGTAATATAATAGGGCGAAATATACCACCTCTAATACTTTCAATCTTCACATTGCGATTCAGGGTTTTTTCTGCTTCTTTTTCTAAAAGATATTCAAAATCTTTAATCAATTGTTGCTTTCTTGATACAAAATAAACACCTAAAGTTGTAATTAAGAGTAAAAATAAAACTAATTTTACTGATGTTCTATATCTATATATAGATTTCATTTATAGGATTTACTTAGATTTGCCTTCAAACACAAGATGGTCTTGTTTTCTTTTTATTAAGATAGCCTGGTCTTTCTTAATTTCACCTTTGAGGAGTGCTTGAGCAAGTGGATCTTCTAAATGCCGGGATATTGTTCTCTTAAGAGGTCTTGCTCCAAATGTTGGATCAAAGCCTTCATTAATAAGGAAGACTTTTGCTTCCTTTGTGAGTTCTATCGTAACACCTTGTTCTCTTAAGCGTTCTTTTACCTCCCCAATTTCAATTTCAACTATTTTTTCTAAATTTTCTCTACTTAATGCGCGAAAGACTATAACATCGTCTATTCTATTGAGGAACTCGGGCTTAAAGGTTTTCTTGACTTCATCCATTAACTTCTCTTTCATCTCCTCGTAAGTCAAATCTTCACTTTGAGCCTTAAAGCCTAATGAGCCGCGTCTTCTTATTAAATCTGCTCCCACATTAGAGGTCATAATTAGTATAGTATTTTTAAAATCGACCTGTCTTCCGAAACTATCAGTTAATCTTCCATCTTCTAAAACTTGTAATAACATATTAAAAATATCCGGATGGGCTTTCTCTATTTCATCTAAAAGGATAACCGAATAAGGTTTTCTTCTTACTCTCTCGGTCAACTGACCCCCCTCTTCATATCCAACATATCCTGGAGGAGCGCCCACCAATCTTGATACATTAAACTTTTCCATATATTCTGACATATCCAGTTGAATTATAGTGTCCTCATCACCGAACATAAAATCAGCTAATGCTCTTGCAAGTAAAGTCTTACCGACTCCTGTTGGTCCTAAAAAGATAAATGAGCCAACCGGCCTCTTTGGATTTTTTAGTCCTGTTCTTGAACGTCTGACCGCATTGGCGATAACTGAAACAGCCTCATCCTGACCGATAACCCTTTTATGAATCTCTTCCTCCATCTTGAGTAATCTTTCAGATTCTTTCTCTTCTAATCTTATTACGGGTATGCCAGTCCAGCTGGCTACAATTCCCGCTACATCTTCTTCGCCAATCTCAATTTTTTTATCAATATGTTTCTTGCGCCATTCTTCTTTTGCCTTTTCTAGATTTTCCTTGGCTTTACGTTCCTCATCCCTCAACTTAGCAGCTTTTTCAAAATCTTGATTATTAACTGCTTGTTCTTTCTGTTTACTAATTCTTTTAACTTCGTTCTCCTGTTTTTTTAAATCAGGCGGTGCTGTCATTGTAGAAAGACGAGCTTTAGAGCAGGACTCATCAATAACGTCAATAGCCTTATCGGGTAAGAACCTTCCGCTTATATACCTATCTGAGAGTCTTGCGGCTGCCTCAATAGCATCATCTGTAATCTTTACTCTGTGGTGAGCCTCATAGCGCTCTCTTAAGCCCTTTAAAATATCAATTGTTTCTTTTGCTGTTGGAGCATCCACCATAATTGTCTGAAATCGTCTTTCTAACGCGGCATCTTTTTCGACGTTTTTGCGATATTCATCTAAAGTGGTTGCGCCTATACATTGAATTTCACCCCTAGCCAGTGCTGGCTTAAGAATATTGGATGCATCAATTGCGCCCTCTGCACCCCCTGCCCCCACTAAGGTATGCAATTCATCAATGAAAATAATAATATCCTCTGCCCTCTTAATTTCATCTAAGACAGCCTTTATTCTCTCTTCAAACTGACCTCGGTATTTGGTGCCTGCTACCATAGACGCCAAATCTAAAATTACAACTCTTTTGTCTCTTAAAATTTCAGGGATATCGCCTTTGACTATCTTCTGGGCCAATCCCTCAACAATAGCAGTTTTGCCTACTCCTGCTTCACCTAAAAGAACAGGATTATTCTTGGTTCTTCTACTTAATATCTGGATTACTCTGTTAATCTCGTTTTTTCTGCCGATAACAGGGTCTAACTTATTCTCTTTGGCTAATTTGGTTAGATCTCTTCCAAATGCATCTAATGCAGGTGTTTTTGTCTTTGTTATTGTTTTGGCCTTTGGAACGTTAGGAATAAATCCTGTAAAACCAGGCGTAGCTGAACCCAAGAGCCTCATAACTTCTTTTCTAACTTTATCTAAGTCTAAACCTAAATTAAGGAGAACCTGAGAGGCAACACCTTCTCCTTCTGCTATTAAACCCAGAAGAAGATGCTCTGTGCCTATATAATTGTGGCCTAGAGATCTAGCCTCTTCCATTGCTAACTCAATCACTTTCTTAGCCCTTGATGTAAATGGTATATCGCCCTCTATTTTAGTTGGAGGCCCAGGTTTTACTAATTTTTCTATCTCAAGACGAATCTTATTTAAGCTTAAACCTAAACTCTTTAATACTGCGGCAGCAACACCCTTTCCTTCCTTTAATAAACCTAAAAGTATATGCTCTGTACCTATATAGTCATGATTAAACTTCTTTGCTTCTTCTTTAGCTAGAAGTATTACCTTTCTTGCGCGTTCTGTGAATCGTTCAAACGTAGCCATAATTCAAAACCTCCATATTTAAACAGAAGTCAGACGACAGATGTCAGAAGTCTGTTTTTATTATTTTTGCTTCTTTATTTTTACACTTAATCCTTAATCCTGTCCTCTCTTTTCTGCCTTTTTATTTATGACTTAGGACTTAGGATTTAGGATTTTTTCTGTTATGCCTTTAGCTTGTCTCTAATGAGTTCTGCTCTTTTAAAATCACGTTGATTTGCATCTAAAATTTTGTTTTCAATTTTTTGCAAGTGAGCCGGTTGAATAATAATAAACAGCTCATTTATTGTCTTTATACTAATATTATCTAAGATTTTAAGATTTATTCCCAGCCTTACCAAAGAAAGTAAATCTATTGTTTCTTTACTTGAGATAATACGAGCATTGTGTAATGTCCCATAAGCGCGCCAGATTTTATTCTCAATCTCTCCTTTTCCATCAGAAACTAAAGAGTCTCTCGCTTTCTTCTCATAACCAATAACCTGTTTGATAACTCTCGATAGGTTATCTACTAAATCCTGCTCAGAATGACCCAATGTGGCCTGATTAGAAATCTGGAAAAGATTGCCTGAGGCCTCAGTCCCTTCTCCATATAAGCCCCTTACAGCCAAATTCAATTTAGATATGGTTTGTAAAACCCGATTAATTTGTTTTGTCATAACCAAAGCTGGCAAATGAAGCATAATAGAAGCTCTCATTCCAGTGCCCACATTAGTAGGACAGGCAGTCAAATATCCCCATCTACCATCATATGCGAATTTAAGTTTTGAGCCTAGAGATGAGTCTAATCTTTCGATTAGCCCGAGTGCTTCTTCTAAATTAAAACCAGACTGTATAACTTGAATCCTTAAATGATCTTCTTCATTAATCATACAGGCGAATATTTCTTTATCACTTATATTAACTGCTTTTGAATCAGAGCTCACTGCAAGCTCACGGCTAATTAAGTGTCTTTCAATCAGAAACTGCTTATCAACGGAAGTAAGATCTTCCATCTGCAAAAATAGTGAATTTTTCAAAAAGTCTATTCTATCTAAGACAGATTTAATTGTAGATAATATCCTCTCTTTCTGTTCTTGGTTAGCCCAGTGAGAAAATGGTATATCTTCTAAGTTGCGAGCAAACCTTATGCGAGAACTCATAACTATCTCAGATTCAGGGCCACTACCTTTTATCCATTCACTTGTTTGCTTTATTAAATCATTTAACTTCACTATTTGTCTTCCTTATTTTTAATGAGCTCACAATTTACGGAACGATAGTGAACATAAATCGTATGAGCGAATTAAACCCCCCATCACTCACTTCGTAAGTTTAAGCTTCATTCACTTTCTTTTCAATTCTCTAATTTTATCCCTTAGTTTTGCTGCTTCTTCATATTCTTCTTCTTCTACTGCTTTGTATAATTTCTGCTCTAGGTTTTGCATTTCTCTTATCTTGGATGTCTTCTTATATGTCTTCTTGGGTGCACTTCCTATATGTTGAGATGAGCCATGTATGCTCTTTAAAAGCGGAATAAGGCCTTTTCTAAATGTCTCATAGCACTGGCTGCAACCCAGGCGGCCTGTTCTTTTAAAGTCCTCAAAGGTTAATCCACAATTAGGACATTTGAGTTTGGTTTTTTCAGGTAATTCATGTTCTAAAGCCGGGATATCAAAGTCAGTTAATTCTGCCAGAAAATCTGCTAAGCCGAATTTCTTACCCATCATTCCTTTCTTGATAGCACACTCCTCACATATATGAATCTCCTCTACCATGCCATTTACTATTTCTGTTACATGAATTGTTGCCTCATTCTTATGGCATATATCACAGAGCATATCTTACTCCCTTTACTTTAGTTAACTTCCTGAATTCGCTTATAAATTCCTTGGTAATATCACCTGGTTTACCATCTCTAATAATATGATGATCAATTTCAATAACAGGAATAATTTCAGCTGCAGTACCAGTTAAAAAACTCTCATCTGCTTCAAATAATTCATCAAGTTTCAATAGTTTCTTCTCAACTTCAATGCCTTTACTATGTGCAATCTCAATAACTGTATCTCTGGTAATGCCTTCTAGGGTTCCCGCCTTGATGGAAGGCGTAATTAACTTCTTATTTTTTACCATAAATATATTATCACCTGTGCATTCACAAACATAGCCTTCAGAATTTAACATAAGTGCCTCTTCTACACCTGATTTAGTGGCTTCAATTTTTGCTAAAATATTATTTAAGTAGTTAAGGCTTTTAATAGTTGGCGGCAGAGCCCTATTGCTGTTTCTTTCTGTCTTGGCTATAATAATCTTTAAACCTTTTTCATAAAATTCTCCTGGATAAAGTGAAATTTTATCTGCGATAATAAAAACAGATGGCTCTTCGCACTTATAAGGATCAAGCCCTAAGTCCCCAATGCCTCTTGTAACTACTAATCTTATATAGGCATCTCTTAACTTATTGATTTTAAGAGTACTGATAACCACCTCTTCCATTTCTTCTTTGGTCATAGGGATCTTTAATTCAATGCCCTCTGCCGATTTGTATAGCCGATTTATATGCCCCTTTAATTGAAAGACTAAATAGTCGTATGAACGTATGCCTTCAAAGACACCATCTCCATATAAAAGACCGTGGTCAAAGATAGAAATCTTCGCCTCGTCTTTATCAATAAATTTACCATTTAAATAGATTTTAAGCGCCATTAAATTACCTCATCTCATTATAAGAATTTACCATCTTTAATTTTGATCACTTTATCTGCTACTTCAGTCATTGACTCATCGTGGCTTACAATTATAAATGTTTGCTTTTTTTCTCGATTTAGCTCTTTAAGCAACTCCATTAGCCTATTTGAATTTTCAGAATCAAGATTACCTGTTGGCTCATCGCATAGAAGAAGTTCTGGTTCATTCATCAGAGCTCTTGCTACTGCGACTCTCTGCTGTTCACCTCCTGATAACTCATTGGGTTTATGATGAGTTCTTTCAGATAGACCAACATTATTAAGTAAGATTTGAGCTCTCTGATTAACTTTTCTCTTAGATAACCTGCCTGTATTTTTAATCATAGCCGGAAGCATCACATTCTCTAAAGCAGTGAATTCAGGCAAAAGGTGATAAAACTGAAAAACAAAGCCTATTTTTTTATTTATTATTGAGGCTCTTTTATTGTCGTTTATCTTATAAATATCTATATTATCTATTAAGATTCTTCCTTTTTGAGGATAATCTAAGCCACCCAGCACATGCAACAAAGTTGACTTACCAGCTCCTGATGGCCCAATTACAACAATTATCTTCCCCTTGGGTATCTTCAAACTTAAACCTTTTAAGACGTGAAGTTTATCGCCTGCGCTGGGATAACTCTTATGGATATTATCTGCCTCTAATATATAATCATTCATATCTTATCGCCTCAACCGGCTTTAATTTCGCTGCCTGATAAGCAGGATATAGAGTCGCTAGATAAGAGATAAGAATTGCAGCTAATCCAATTATTAAAGAATCGCTCCATTTAATCTGAACAGGTAAAGTTTCTATATAATATATATCAGGTGGTAATTTTATGAATTTGTACGTTTTAAGCAGATAACAAAGCAGAAATCCTATTCCTGCTCCGATGATAGTGCCTAATGTTCCTATAATTAGCCCACAATAAGTAAATATTAAAGCAATGCTTCTTCTTGTTGCGCCAAGCGATTTTAAGATCCCCACATCTCTCGTCTTCTCCATAACCGTCATTATCAAGGTGCTTATAATATTAAAAGAGGCAACTAAAACTATCAAAACTAAGATAATAAACATTACAGTTTTCTCTAATTTTAAAGAAGAAAATAAATTTTTATTTACCCCCATCCAGGTTCTAACCCAGTAACCAAAACCTAATTTTTTTATTATATTTTTTTTTATCTCTTTGGCTAAGAAAAGATTATCAGTCTTAATGCCTATTGCTCCAATTAGGTTTTTGGTATCAAAGAAGGATTGAGCACTAGATAAAGATATATAAGCCAAAGTTGAATCATACTCATACATTCCAGAACTAAATATGCCCTTGACTTTAAACTCAAAGCCTTTTCTGTCTATAGGAGAAATAGCTGTGATTATATCGCCTATTTTTAAATTAAATGCTTTGGCCAATTGATTGCCGATAACTATGTCATTTTTACCCTTTGGCAAAGAGCCTTTTATGATATAATTTTCTATATTGGTAACCCCTACTTCTCTTTTTGAATCTATGCCTCTTATTAGGACCCCTGAAGCCTGCTTGTCTTTCTTAAGCATGGCTTGTCCTTCAATGAATGGGCTGGCTCCTTCTATGTGTTTAATATCTTTGAGCTTTTCAATTATCTCGTCAGGATGAGCAATGCCGCCTGATTCTTGAATGTAAATATGCGGATTTACGCCTACTATTTTTTGGCGTAAATCTCTATCAAAGCCGTTCATAACAGAAAGAACAACTATCAGAGCCATTACTCCCACAGCCACCCCTGCTACTGAAATGAAGGTAACTATAGATATAAATCTACTTTTATGTCTTGATCTTAAATATCTTAAAGCGACTCTTAGTTCAAATTTCATGTTTAGTCGTTAGTATTTAGTATTCACTAACAGCTGTCTGTTTACGCGGGTTTAAGCTGCGGGAACAAAATTACTTCTCTAATTGATGCCTTATCTGTTAATAGCATAACTAATCTATCAATGCCAACACCTAATCCTCCTGCGGGAGGCATGCCGTATTCTAAGGCTCTTAAGAAATCTTCATCAATTTTATGTTTTTTATCTTCCTTTTTCTCCTGCTGGACTTTTATGCGTTCGGCCTGTTCCCGGGGATCATTTAACTCAGAATAGGCATTAGCTAATTCCAATCCGCCAATAAATAATTCAAACCTTTCTGCAAGAAGTGGTTCATCTTTTTTGGTCTTAGCTAACGGACTTACCTCTGTAAAATAGTCAGTAAAAAAAGTAGGCTTATGCGCCTCTTGTTCATCTAATAGATCTTCAGCCAATTTTAAAAGCGAAGAACGGCTTACGCCTTTTTCAATATCCATTCCAAATTTTTCAGCTAAGATTTTCTTCCATTCTTCAGGATTTTTTTCATCGGGTTTAATGCCGATAGTCCTGGCAAAAGATTTTCTATTCCACGGAGGAGTCAAATCAATTTCTTTACCCTGATATTTAATCTTTAATGTGCCCAGAACTTCTTCTGCCACATAGGTTATTAACTCTTCAGTTAATCTCATCATATCTTCATAATCACTATATGCCTCATATACCTCCAGCATAGTAAATTCTGGATTATGTTTAGTTGAAATGCCTTCGTTTCTAAAAGAACGGTTGAGCTCATAAATCTTCTCAAATCCGCCAACGAGAAGTTTCTTTAAATATAACTCTGGCGCAATCCTTAAATATAAATCTATATCAAAAACATTATGATGGGTCTTAAAAGGTTTACCCGTTGCCCCGCCTGATACATAATGCATCATGGGTGTTTCAACTTCAAGGTAACCTTTCTTATCTAAAAACTCTTTTATCTTGCTGATAATCTCACATCTTATTCTAAATATTTCCTTAATTTCTTCATTTGAGATTAAATCCAGATACCTCTGTCTGAATCTTACCTCAATATCTTTTAGGCCATGCCATTTTTCAGGCAGAGGCCTGAGTGATTTGGAAAGAAGGTTCAATTTCTTGACCTGGATGGTAATCTCACCCGTTCTTGTCTTAAAGAGCTCACCTTCAACTCCGATAATATCTCCTATATCTAATCTTTCAAAGAGCCAGAAATCATCCTCTGAAATCAATCCCTTCTTTATATAAACCTGAATTCTCTCTAACTCATCCCTAATATCCAGGAAAGCGCTCTTGCCATGACTCCTTAAGGCTATTATTCGGCCAGCCACCTTAACTAAAAGACCTTCCTTAAACCTCTCTTTTATCTCTTTTATGGGATGTATTTCTTCAAACTTACGGCCGTAAGGGTCGATTCCTTTTCGTCTGATTTCATCTAACTTTTTTATTCTTTGTTTTATAATTTCATTTAAGTTTTTCATATTTAATGAGCGCACGATTTACAGAATATAGTGAATGTAAATCGTATGCGCGAATTAAACCCCCCACCACTTTTTATTTCTCTATACAATTATCTATTCTCTTCATTAATTCTTTGTTGAAACACACAATCCTTTGTTATGCTCATTAAATCTCTTTTTTAAACTATTCGTATAACCCACGTATAAGCTTTTGTCTTTCTTGCTCTGCAATACATATATATAATACATTTCTCAAAAAGTGGTGGGCGGGTCAAATTTGGACAGACAATTTACGTTCATCCCGAAATTTCGGGATTCCGTAAATTGTGTCCTCATTTTGAGACACCAACCCTTACTGGTAATTATATAGTAAAAAGGCGTAACTGTCAACTATCTCTGCAATAAGGCTTTTGTGGTCTGAGCAAGAATAAGACTAAGACAAATAAGGACAAAAATATCGCCGAATTTAGTATAAAATGTTCTTATTTTTTGAATATAAACAGCTTGAGTTTGATAACCCTCAATGAAGATATCCTCTCCATCGGATGAGACTCTTTTTGTTATTCTGCCATAAGGATCAATAAAGCAGGATATGCCGGTATTAGAAGCTCTGATTAAATTTATTCTATTCTCAGCTGCCCTGAATACTGAGGTCTGAAGATGTTGATATGGTTCTGTTGAATGCATAAACCAGGCATCGTTACTAATGTTTACCATGAAATCAGCGCCATCTTTTACAAAATTCCTGACAAAATCAGAAAATATATCTTCAAAGCAAATTAAGACTCCGAACTTTTCATTCCTTACATTAAAGAGTGTATGTTCTCTGCCTTTGGTCCAATCAGCAATCTTATATATGTCTTTAGAAAACCCAAAAATAAATGGCAGGGGCGTATATTCGCCAAATGGAACAAGGTGAATTTTGTTATAGATTTTGCCCACCTTACCCTTATTTGAAATAATAGCGGCGCTATTATAAAATCTTTTCTCGTTTCTATCCTGCGTGGCTACACCGAGAAGTATGGGGGTTTTTATATCTTTGGCCAGCTTAGACATCTGCTTTAGGAGATCGGTCTCCCTGAGATACCCAGGAAGTGAGGTTTCAGGCCATATGATAATATCTGGACTATCAAAGGATGCCATTTTAGTAAGTTTTTTATATTTTTCTAATATCAAATTCCTGTAAAATGGCTCCCATTTTTGACATTGAGGAACATTGCCTTGTATAACAGACACCTTTAATTTTTTACCCTCTAAGGGATTATCTAATTTAATATCTCCGTAGATATAGACTAATAATAAAGAAAGAACAGATATTAAAACTACAATGGATGTCTTTTTTAAATATTTTTTATTGAATAGAACAATGGCTTTAATGTTTAGAATAAGTTCTGCCATTGCTACATTAATTAAAACAATGAGAAAAGATAGGCCATAAACTCCTGTCCAAGTTGCAATCTGTATAAAGCTTAAATTTTGATACTGTGAATATCCTAAAGATACCCAGCCAAATCCACTAAATAATAAATGACTGCGCAGATATTCTAAAATTACCCATAAGGAAGGAATGACAAAAAGTTGACTAAAAAATCTAATTGCTTTAGCTTTATAAAGAAATTTAAGAATAAGACTGAATAAAATAAAATAAATAATGAGATAACCAATAAGTAAAATTAATCCAAGGATAGTGACGTAATATAACCAATATAAAGTAATGCTATAAAAAACAAGGCCGCATAAAAATGCCTCAATTATAAGTCTTTTAATGTTGTTTTCTTTTTCTATAACAATAAGAAATGGTATAAGAGAAAACCAAATAAGCCACTCAAGGCCAATATTGCAAAAAGCTAAAGATAAAAGCAAACCAGATATAATTGATAAAAGATAAAGGAAATTTTTCAACGCCCGCAACACTTTTTGTACTTTTTGCCGCTTCCGCATGGACAGGGATCATTCCGTCCTACTTTAGGTTTTTCTCTTCTATGAGGTGTAGACTTAGCTGTCTCGGGTTCTTGTCTTTCTCTAAACTGTTCAGGTGTTGGTGTTCCTTTTTGGGGAAGAGGCTGTGAGAATTGACCAAACTCAGAGTGTTCATACTGCTGAGGAATAACCCCAAAAATTGTCCTTCTTTCTTTGTCCTCAATGGGTTGAACTTTATAGATAAATTCGGTTACTTCCTCTTTTATTCTATGAATCATCTCCGAGAATACTCTAAAACCTTCATTTTTATACTCCACTAAAGGGTTCTTTTGGCCATAGGCCCTTAAGCCGATACCTTGTTTTAAATCATCCATTACATAAAGGTGGTCCTTCCATTTAGAATCAACTGTCTGAAGCATAATTACTTTTTCTAACCCACGCATTTTATCAGGGCCTATTTTTTGCTCTTTTTCATCGTATATATTTTGCAGTCTATCTATTATAACTTGCTGGATTTCATCAGGCTCTTTCTCCTGATAACTTAGCCTTGAAATATCTAAACTATACGTAGCGCGCAACCATTCAACTAATCCATTAAAATCCCAGTCTTCAGCAGGAACATTTTTATTTAAATAGAGAGCATTCTTTTCATCTAGTATATCTTCAAGCATCTGGAAGATATGCTCTTTTAGATTCTGTCCTTCTAAAATCATATGTCTCTGTTCATAGATTATCTCACGCTGCTTATTCATAACATCATCATATTCCAAAAGATGTTTTCTT
Organism: uncultured Planctomycetia bacterium; assembly: GCA_964554835.1. Taxonomy (GTDB): domain Bacteria; phylum Omnitrophota; class Gorgyraeia; order JAGLLT01; family CAZKQD01; genus CAZKQD01. Next base: position 27,710 of record CAZKQD010000001.1, read on the forward strand.
ATATCGAAGTTATAACCCTCGACTCTCCTTTGAGCCCTTTCTATGGCTCCTGTAATTAAAGAATGCTGAATTGCTTGGCCTTCCTCTAGGCCCAATCTATCCATAACATTTGCAATCTTCTCTGAGCCAAATATCCTCAAAAGATTATCCTCTAAGGATAAATAAAATTTAGACGCACCAGGTGTTCCTTGACGTCCCGCGCGACCTCTTAATTGGTTATCAATTCTCCTGGATTCATGTCTTTCGGTTCCCAAAACATGTAAACCGCCTAAATTCATAACTTTTTCCTTTTCTCTTTCTACCTCGCTTTTAAAATTATTTATAAGTTCCTGTTTTTTCTTCTCATAGTTTTCAGAGTCTGGTTGTATTTCCTGCTTTCTTAATGCATCCTCTGCCATATACTCGACATTGCCGCCTAATTTTATATCAGTTCCACGACCTGCCATATTAGTTGCAATTGTTACAGCTTTTAACTCTCCGGCCTGAGCTATAATATAGGCTTCTCTTTCGTGATATCTTGCATTTAGGACTTCATGGGGAATATTTCTTTTTTTCAATATGCGGCTTATTTCTTCGGATTTCTCAATTGAGATAGTTCCGACTAAAATAGGACGGCTTTCATTATAATTTTTAGCTATTTCATCGCATAAGGCCTGAAATTTTTCTCTTTCACTTTTATATATAACATCAGATAAATCTTCTCTAACGCAGGGTGCGTTGGTAGGAATAGTAATAACATCCAATTTATAAATATGATTGAATTCGCTGGCTTCAGTTGCAGCTGTGCCGCTCATACCGGCTAATTTTTTATACATCCTGAAATAATTCTGAAAAGTTACGGTAGCTAATGTTTGATTTTCCCTTTCTATCCTTACGCCCTCTTTGGCTTCAATTGCCTGATGAAGTCCATCTGACCAGCGCCTACCAGGCATAAGACGACCGGTAAATTCATCAACAATCAAGACCTGGCCGTCTTTAATCATATAATCTATGTCTCTTTTAAAATTGTGGTGCGCCTTTAAGGCCTGATCGACATGATGTTTGTATTCCATGGTGTCTATATCATGGAGACTTTTTAAATTTAGAAGCTCGGCTGCCTTAATTTCTCCCTCTTCCGTTAGATAGGTATTTTTTGATTTTTCATCTACAATAAAGTCGCCTGTTTCTTCTTTTGTTTCTTCGTTGAATGTTCCTGCTTTTAGTTGAGGAACGATTTTATCTATTTTGTAATATTTATCTGTAGATTCTTCTGCCGGGCCTGAAATAATCAAAGGAGTTCTCGCCTCATCTATTAAAATGCTGTCTACCTCATCTACGATTGTGAAATGAAAATCTCTCTGGACCATCTGCTCTTTTTCGATAACCATATTATCTCTTAGATAATCAAAGCCAAATTCATTATTGGTGCCGTATGTTATATCACAGCCGTAGGCCTTTTTTCTTTCTTCTGGTCTCATATCATGTTGTATAGCGCCAACAGAAAGCCCTAAAAATTCATAGACAGGACCCATCCATTCTCTATCTCTTTTAGCTAAATAGTCATTGGTTGTTACAACATGAACTCCTTGGCTTGTTAATGCATTTAAATAGGCAGGAAGAGTGGCAACGAGGGTTTTCCCTTCACCATTAGCCATCTCAGTGATATTGCCTTTATGCAAAACATAGCCGCCTATTAGCTGGACATCATAATGACGAAGACCTATAGCCCTTCTTGCTACTTCTCTTACAACCGCAAAAGCCTCAGGAAGTATATTATCAAGAATCTCTTCCTGTTTATTAAATAATTCATCTTTAAACTTCTCTAATTCATAAAGTAAAGTATCTCTTTGACTTAATGGAGCCTGGCTTATTTTCTCTTTTAAGTCATTAACTTTATCTTTTAGATGTTTAGTTTCCGCATTTAGTTTATTCTTATACTCATCTGTCTTCTTGCGTAAATCTTCATCAGACAGTTTGCTTATAGCGGGTTCAAGTGCATTAATTTTTTCTACTATGGGCTGTATACGTTTTAAGAAGCGCTCATTGTGTGTTCCGACAATTTTGTGTAATAGAAAATTAAACATTTAGTTATAACCCCTCCTTAAGCAACTAGATTAAAATTTTAACACATATGATGATTTATGTCAATTTAGAGCACTGCTCTTTAAATACCCCTCAATAAACCCATCTATATTCCCATCTAATACTCCCTGGGTGTTGCCTGTTTCAATATTGGTGCGGTGGTCCTTTACCATATTATAAGGATGGAGGATATATGAACGGATTTGAGAACCCCAGGCAATTTTCTCTTTTCCTCCATAATGCTTGGATAATTGTTCTTTCTGTTTCTCTTTTTCTAATTGATGAAGGCGGGCTTTTAGAATTTTTAAGGCTACCGCTTTATTCTGGTGCTGGGAGCGTTCATTTTGACACTGAACTACTATATTTGTAGGTAGATGGGTAATTCGAACGGCAGAGTCAGTAACATTTACATGCTGACCTCCGGCTCCGGATGAACGGTAGGTATCAATCCTTAAGTCTTTTGGATTTATCTCAATCTTTATCTCTTCTGTAATTTCAGGGATAACATCAACGGAGGCAAAAGAGGTATGACGTCTCTTTCCTGCATCAAAAGGAGAAATTCTTACTAAACGGTGAACACCTCTTTCTGGTTTCAGATATCCATATACGTAATCGCCCTTAATAATAACTGTTGCACTTTTTATGCCGGCTTCTTCACCCGGTAATAAATCAACTGTCTGAACTGAATAATTTTTGCTTTCTGCCCATCTTGTATACATCCTAAGAAGCATCTGGACCCAATCACAAGACTCAGTGCCCCCTGCGCCAGCATGTATACTCAAGATGGCATTGTTTTTATCATGTTCTCCGCTTAATAAACGCTTAAATTCTAACTTTTCAATTTCCTCTTTAAGATTATTTGCTTCTTTCTCAAGCTGAGAGAAGGTTTTTTTATCTGCTTCTTCTGTTATATCAACCAGTTCTTTTAAATCCTGGCATTCTTCATTCATCTTCTGCCAGGATACTATAGTATCTTTTATGTTTTTGAGTTCTTTAGAAAGTTCCTGGGCTCGCTCTTTATTGTTCCAGAAATCTGACTTAGATGTTTCTTTTTTTAACTCTTTTATTCTTTCTTCCTTTTTGTCTAGGTCAAAGATACCCCCTTGCTTGCTTTAATCTTTTTGATAACTCTTTTAATTCCGCCTTTAATTCCTGTTTCATCAATAATCCTCCTTTAAATGAGCCCCTACTGTTTCGTTTTGTTTCGCTTCGCTTCACAAAAGCGAAACAAAACGGTAGGGGCGAATTAACCCCTTGACATCTCAGGTGTCAAGGGTGAATTCAGACTGAAATTTACGTTCACTTTGCTCCGTAAGTCTCGTCTTCATTTCACCTTAAATATATCTATTGAGCCAAATTTAATTCCTTCTGGTTTTATCCCCTTGGTAAAGATAACGAATTTTCCTTTTGAGAGTATCTTCTTCTTTAATAGAATCTTTAATATGCTACCTATGTCTTTTTTAAGAATATCTTTTATGAAGACAGGCCGCACTCCCCAATATAGAAGTACCTCATCCATTACATCTTTATTATCACTTATTGCAATAATAGGATCCCATGGTCTGAATTTAGCAATAACTCTAGCAGCATTTCCAGTTTCAGTATGAACAATAATAGCATCTATATCTATAAGTTGCGCAAGATTTCTTAAACCAAAACTCATCGCCTCTGATGCATTATTATTAGCTGGTCTGATATTTCTTATTGCAAGCATCTTATTGTAATTAAGTGACCTTTCAGTGTTAACAATAATCTTATTCATATAAGAAACAGCTTCTTTTGGATATTTACCCACTGCAGTCTCTGCAGAAAGCATAACTAAATCAGTTCCATCTATAATAGCATTAGCCACATCTGCAACCTCTGCGCGGGTTGGCTGTTTGTTGGTTGTCATAGAATCGAGCATTTGCGTAGCAGTAATAACAGGTTTCCCTCTTCGGTTACACTTATGTATTATTTCTTTTTGAATAATGGGCACCTTCTCTAAAGATAAACAAACGCCCATATCGCCTCTTGCTACGACTATTCCTTCAGCAGTCTCTATGATCTTATCTATGTTTTTTAGGCCTTCAGCATTTTCTATTTTAGCAATTACAGGAACCTGGCCTTTTTTTCTTTTCATAAAGGTTTTTAATCCTTTTATATCTTCTGGAAAGCGTACAAATGACTGGGCTACATAATCAACTCCTAACTTAAGGCCAAATTTTAAATCTTTTTTGTCTTTTGTAGATATGCCTTTGAATTTAAAATTAACACCTGGAACATTTATTCCTTTATGTTCTTTTAACTCATCACCCGATATTACTCGTGTATCAAGCCTATTCTTTCTAACCTTTATTACTTTTAGTTTAATCTCACCGTCATCGATATAGATATGGTTTCCTTTCTTCAGATATTTTTCAAAATTAGAATATGATATAGTTACTAAATTATTGTTTCCAATCTTTTTCTTTGAAGTTACTTCAATCATCTGTCCTCGTTTTAATTTAATGGGTTCGTGATTCTCTAAAGCACCTGTTCTTATCCTGTGGCCTTCTAAATCCTGCATAATACCTATAGGTTTATTTATATCTTTTGACACCTGGCGGATTATATTATAAGTTTTCTTATGATGGGCGTGGTCGCCATGTGAGAAGTTAAGCCGGGTTATATCCATTCCTGCCTCGGCTAACTTTTTTATTGCTTTATAGCTAGAAGAAGCAGGCCCTAATGTGCAGATAATTTTTGTTTTTCTGGTATAAACTGCCACTATTCTATTCCTTTCTCTATTTTCCTTAATTCGAACTCACTTAAGCCAAAATAATGGCCTATTTCATGCAATAAAACATCTTTAATTTCTTCTTTTAATTTATCTTTTGTCTTACATTGAAATTCAATATTATCCTTGTATAAAATTATTCTGTCAGATAACACATTAGAATAAAAAACGCCGCGACGCCTTAAAGGCACTCCGTGATATAAACCTAGAAGTCCTTTTAATGTCTGTCTTCTTCTTCTATAAAATCGAGGGTTTGGCTTATCAGCTATAACTATATCAATATTATCAAGCCGCTTCTTGAACTCCTCAGGTATTTCATCAAAGACCTCTTTAGTAATCTTCTCAAATTCTTTACGGGATATCTTCATCTTCTATTTCAAAAATACTTCCTGTAAGTATCTATATCAAAATCCTCTGCTATCTTATACTTCTTATTGGTAGGTCTGATATCTAAGATTCTCTTAATATTAAAAGTCCTCAAGGCTTTCCTCAGGTGGCAAAATGCTACAATCTGATCCTCATCAATATAATAAATGTCAATTAGTCTTTTTTGTGGCATTACTTCTCCATCTCCGGTTGAAGAAGAAGTATAATATATATTAATTGTCTTTTTCTCTAAAAAGGCCTTATTCAACTTTGCCTTTAAACTTCCTACTTTAGACCAGGAGATAGAAATTCTTTCTAGTTTATCAAAATTTTTATATAAAAGATAGCCATGATTTTGACCATAATCATAAAGTTCTTTTGTAAGTCTTACATCATGTTTACAATATTCAATTAATTTTTCTATCTGGCCATTCTCCCAGAATTTAACAGCCATAAGACCATTAGCTGTCTTTTTATTATTTAGGGTAGCCTCTGCTAAATAATCTAATTTTATGCGTCGCCCAAGAGAATTATAGACTTCTTCTAAAATATCTAAAGTAGGCAAATCGCCAAGCGGCTCATCAGAATAACTCTCAAGAACAGGATAGTCAAAAGCTTTAAGGTTAAATCCTACTACCAAATCCGCTCCTTTTAACTCTTGTATTAGCTCATCTATATTATTTTCATCATAAACCCTGTAAGAATCATCTTTGTAAAAGTAAGCAACAGTGACGGATACTCGCAACTGACTCTTGCTTTGATTATTTCTTATGGGGGTTTGTGTTTCTATATCAAAAACTATAACATTGTCTTTTTCTTTATTCATAATTTTATCGGAGTTTTAAAATGAATAGTCTTAAATTTAGACTTCTCGCCCTTCACTAATTCTATGTCGCTTTTGCTTATCTGGAAATGTTTTGCTAAAACCTCAATAAGTTTTTTATTTGCTTTCCCTCTCTCTGGCGCCTGAGTAATATAAACCTTTAAATTAGCATCTTCTCTCTTTACCTCATTCTTGTTTGCATTAGTTATTACTTTTACCTTTACATGCATCTGTGATACTCCTTTCCTTTACTTGTTATTGTAATTACTCATAGTATAAGAACATATCTGATTATATGGACAATACGTACAGGCTTGATATGTTGGTTTTGCATTAAAATCGCCCCTTCTTATAGACTCTGATACCTCTTTTATCTTACCGATCGCCTTATCTAATTCTTTCTCTGTCTTTTTATCTTTTCCCACTAAGCCAGATTCGAGAAAATGCAACTCTACTCTATCTGGCAAATATCCTCTTTTTTCTTTGTAAGCTAAAGCATATATATCTAACTGAATACTATTTTTTGTTCTTCTATCTGCTTTTTTCTGATCGTTTATATTGGAAGATTTATAATCAATAATTACACTTTCGTCATCATTCTCATCTATTCTATCCCATCTTCCAGAAATCCTACAATTATTCAAGATAATCTTAAAATCTTCCTCAATCGAAGTAGGAAGCTTATTTGTCTTTTCCTCTCTTTTGAAAAATTGTTCTATAGTTTTTCCCCCAGTTTTATATCTCTCCCTTTCGTGCTCCTTTGAAAGATATCCTTCATCAGTCCAGATATTTTCGTAGTAAGACAACAAATTATCTAAAGTAACTTTTTGATTATTTAACTTTCTTCTAAAATACTCAGCGACAACATCGTGTAAAATTTTTCCATAGATTACTGCATGATGTCTTAAAATCGGAATTCGCAGAATATGAATGTATTTATATTTTAGGGGACAGGTTAAATAGTCATCAATTTTATAGGGGCTCAAATCAATCATTTTTTCTTTACTAGGGATAGCTTTTACGCTTGGTGCTTTTTGCTTTGGAGCGTGTCTGTTTATCACCTCTAATGCTTTTGACTTATATGGCTCAAATTCTGTTTTAGATAAATTCAGGGCCTCTAAGATAAACAAAGATACTTTTCTTGGACGTTTGCCGCCATAGTCCCTTGCGCTGGTTAGATAGAGCTCTTTTTGCGCCCTGGTCATACCCACATAGAAAAGTCTTCTTTCTTCCTGAATGAAGAAATCACCAATAGGTAAAATATCCTTAACTAGTTTTTCAGGTAGTTCAATCGGTTCTTTCCTCTTTGGCCACGGGAATTTATTCATTACCAGACTAACCATAAAGACAACTGGAAATTCTAATCCTTTAGCTTTATGAATTGTGAGAATGTTTATCGCTGGAATATCTATATCAGCCTCAGCAACAGCTGGATCATCGCCAGAGTTAATTAATAAATCTAAGTGTGATACAAAAACGGGCACACGATCATGCTCAGTAAGAGAATTGAAATTTTTAACTACCTCAAAAAACTTAGCTAGATTCTTTATTTTTTCTTCGCTACCTTGAGTCTCTTGTTTAGTCAACTGCTTAAGGTATCCTGTATCATTTAAGAATTTATAAAGTACATTACCCGTTGATAAGCTGCGAGATGCCTCTAAGAATTTATCTATATCCGCAACTAACCCCTTGATTTTATCTTGTTCTTTTTCATTGATATCTTGCAACTCGGATATCTGTTCAATATCTTTAAATACCCGATAAAGGGGTATATTTTTTCTACTTGAATAGTTTGCGCAATATGTTAAAGCATCCATGCTAATTTTATAAATTTCAGAGCTTGCTAAGTGATATAGACTCACTGAATCAGACAAATTAGAAAGAATTCTCAAGAATGAGGTAACCAGCCTGATCACATCTTGAGAATATAATCCCTGATTGCCAGTAAAACGCCATGGCAAATTTTCCATATTCATTGCCCTTAGATATGGTTCTGCGTCGTTATTTGAGCGAACCAATATTGCGAAATCCTGATAATTATACTCTCCATTTTCAACTTTCTCTTTAATAATTTTTGCCACCTGGTCTGCTTCATATGAGATTGTATCATAATGAAGATGCTCGGGCTTTTTACCATTTTTCATTCGGCCTTTCAGTTTTTTATTAACTCCTGTTTTTACTTCAAGGCGGTCAGGGTCGTTATTTCGTATCAGCCTATAAGCACAATCAAGTATTGTTTGTGTACTTCTGTAATTTTTGGTAATAACTACCTTTTTGGCATTCCTGTAAGTGTCTATAAAACCTATAACATTACTTATGGCTGCTCCTCTAAATTTATATATAGACTGGTCATCATCAGCAGAAACAGTTATGTTGTCATGCTCCTTAGCTAATAGTTTTACTAGTTCGAATTGAGCGAAGTTTGTATCCTGAAATTCATCAACCAAAATATATTTAAATTGTTTCTGATATTCTTTTAAAACAGAAGGATGTTCTCTAAATAATTTGAGAACAAGGTGAAACTGATCGCCAAAATCCACCATACCTTCCTTAAGTTTTAGTTCCTGGTATTTCCTATAATTTAAGGCTATCTCTTTTTCTTTTTTAGCAATTTCGGCAAGTCCTTCATCTTTGGGATTCTTCTTAGATTTTGCTTCTAACTCCTCCGCATAAGCAAGGTATTCCTTGGGACTTACATCTTCATCTCTTGCACGGGAAAAGACTGTAACTAAGGCATTAACATATCTATCAGGGTTGCCTAGGGGACGATAATAATCAAGAGGAAATTCAAAAAGATGCTCTTTTATAAAAATCATCTGCTCAGCTCGGGTCAGGACTCTAAAATCAGGGTCTAATCCTATGTCTAAGGCTCTTTCTTTTAAGACTCTTTCCCCAAAAGCATGGAAGGTGCTAATCCATATGTTTACATAACCATAAGGGACCAAAACATCTACCCTTTCTTCCATTTCAGCCGCTGCTTTGTCCGTGAAGGTTAAAGCTAGAATTTCCTCAGATTTGGCTTTCCCCGATGCAATCAGATAGGCTACCCTTCGTGTAATTACACGGGTTTTACCCGTGCCGGCTCCTGCTATAATTAATAACGGACCCCTATCATAAATTACTGCTTTCTTCTGCTGTGGATTTAAATCTTTTAGCATATTTTTTACTTCCATATTTTATTTGTGTTCCTTTTATTATTAGTATATTACACTCAATTTTTTTTGCAAGCATATTCAAATTAAATATCTAAATTTTAAGTCTTTGTTTTATATCCTTCTCAAGTTGAATCAGCTCTTTCTTAATTTTTCTACCATATATGTATCCACCTATATCACCGTTGGATTTAACAACTCTGTGGCAGGGTATAATAAAAGGATAGGGGTTTTTCTTTAACGCTTGGCCCACTGCACGATACGCCTTTGGATAAGCAACATTTTTTGCGATTTGCTTATAGGTTCTAAGTTCGCCGAGGGGAATTGATAAAACTTCTCTATAGACTTTAGTCTCAAATTCACTGCATTCTTTTAAAATATTCGATAATAGTTTTTGTGCTTTTTTCATTCCGCTATATTTTAAGTTGACAAAAATATATCATCTGCTATAATAATATGAAATTAAATTAGGACAAATGAGGTAAAAAAATGCCGAATCGCAAATCAGCTCTTAAATCGCTAAAGAAAAACATAAAAAGACGCGGGCGTAACAAACCACTTCGTTCTGAGTTAAAAACAAAAGATAAAAAATTTAATGTTTTATTGAGCGAAAATAAACTTGATGAAGCCAAGAATTATCTAAAAGACTTTGTAGTTAAAATAGATAAAGCTACATCAAAAGGTATAATTCACAAGAAGAAAGCTGATAGAAAAAAATCCCGTCTAATGAAAAAATTAAATAAGCTCGCCTCTTAAGAACATAATCTAATAATCAAAGATTCAAGAATAATTTTAGATTTAATTTTCTTTGTCTTTAAAGCCAAATCTGCAGCTAATATATGCTTAAATCCTTCTTTTATATCTTCAAGGCTAAAATTATCAACTTGATTAAAGAATTTATTTATAAAAAATTTAGGTATATTAAAAAGCTCAGCGATATTATGATAAGATTCGCCTCTATTTAATAATTCTCTTGCTTTATAGATTCTTTCAAGATGCCAGTTAATCATTCCTAGAAGCTTTGAGGATGCTCGTTTATTAACTGCCAGGCGTCTTATAATTTTTAAAGCTTCATCAATTTTTCTTTTTCCAATTGCATCAGTTAAATTATAGGCATTATAATTAATATTGAGTTCTATTAAGGTTTCTACGTCCTCACTTGTAATATTTCTTCCATTTGTATATAAAGTTAGCTTTTCTACGGCCTCATCCAGTTTTTTTAGATTATTGCCTAAATTGATAATTAATAACTGCATTGCTTTTCCACTTATTTCTTTCTTTCTTGAAGCAGTAAATTTAGTTATATATTTGGAGATTTTTGATAAAGGCGGGGGATTACATTCTATAAGTTTGCTATAAATACTTAATTCTTTAAGTGCGCTATTTTTTAAAAAACGTTTATCAGAAGATTCTAAAATAAGGACTGTGTTTTTATTGGGATTTTTAGAATAACTAACTATTAAATTTTTATCGTAATCAGAAAATTTATCAAATTCTCTAACCAGTATCAGATTTCGCTGATTAAAAAATCCTAAAGAACGTGCATCATCTATTATCTCTTCTGCTTTAGATTCTGAAGCATAAAAAACTTTATAATTTGCACCCTGCTGCTTTTTAAAATGAACTAGGATTTTATTTTTTATCGTCTTGATGGAGTCTTCTCTTAAATAATCGTCTTCTCCCGCAACTAAATATACTGAATGCATTATCTTCTACATTACCATCCTTCAACAGTGCGGCTTACAACCTCTCGAGCTAATTCCTTAGCAGCATTTTTCAATAACTGCTCTTCGTCTAAATTGGTACTGGTAAACTTCTCCTGTCTCACAGTAGAATAATATTCAGAATCAGCTTTAAAATTCTTCTCCTGCCATAGAATTTTATCATCAGCCAAATCAATATAAGTAAGATTTACTGTTAAGACGAGCTGGTACTCAGCAATTTCTCGATTTGCAGCATAGCTTAGGGGTTCTTTATCGTAACCTATAACCTCTCCTTTTAACATGGAATCCGCTTCTTCTTTGCTGTTTGCTATCTTTAAAGCGCCATCTCTAACAAAGTAGTCTTTTACAACATTAGTAATATCAACTTCAATATTAGGTTCATTGGTCTTATTGGTAAAGGTTTCAATATAAATAGTCTTAATATGAGCTGGAACTAATGAACCAGTCGTATATCCACAGCCGCACAAAAATGCCAAAAGCAAAAACACTGCAATTTTACTTCTCATTACTTTCCTGTCTCTTTTTGATTTCCGCGAGTCTTTTGTTTGCTTCTTTAGCCCATTTGGTCTCAGGATAATTATTTATTATAGAATTATAATAAATAACAGCGCTCTCATATTTATTATTCTCTTCGTAAAATTGAGCAATCTCATATTCATGTTTTGCTTTCTTGATTTTTAACTCATCAACACTCTCTCGAGCCTCCTGGGCAAGTTTTTTAGGCGGTTCTTCTTTTATAAATTCTTCGAATCTCTTTATAGCTTTATCAGTAGACTCCTGTTCATATGCAGCGGGCAGGCTAGATTTTAAAGAACATAACGCCATTTCATATTGGGCTTCATCTTTTAGAGAACTCTTTGGATAATTTTTAATAACTTTCTCAAAGGCATCAGCTGCTTCTTGATATCTAGCCATCTTCTTGTATACCTGACCAAGTTTATATTGAGCCTTATCTCCGTATTCGCTATAAGGAACATCATTTACTATATTTTTAAAAATCTCCTCCGCTGTAGATAAAGCTGGTAATATTTCTACGCCCAATACTTTACGTTTTTTACCCTCGAGAAAGATATTTCCTATTTCATATTCTTTTTCAACAATTTGCGAAATTCTCTCAGAATGAGGATATTGAGTCAAAACCTTATTATAAACTAAATAAGCTCTATAATATTCCTCACTCTTCTGATATGAAAATCCACCATAATAACCCGCCTCGGGAGCTAAAGAAGAACCGGGATAACTGTTTATTAATTTCTCGAATTCTGCGCCAGCTGTCTTGTAATTACCCCTTTTAAAAAAACCCATCGCATAGTCAAATTGTTTCTGGGGAGTCTCTTTGGCAGCATATTTTGGATTAATCCACTTTTTCGTTTGGGGAGTCCATACCCAAAACCCATAACAGGAAGAGGAAATCAGAAATGCAAGAATTAATATAGATAAAAAAAGGCTTGTCTTCTTCATGAGATTATCTAAAAAATAAAATTATGAAAGTTTATCCCTTACAAATTGAGCAATGTCTCTTCTGTCTGCGATTGTAATACCCATAAATTCTACGCCTAAATCGTATCTGGCCTGAACCGAGCGTCTCTTTGCCCAAACTACTTTGCTGAACGTCTTAACGTTTTTACCTTTAAAAGGAAACGAAAGAACTACCGCAAGTCTTGAATTAACAGGAATATATTCATCTACAACTATACGCGTCCCTCCCTCACTTATATTTTTTGTGAGGGTTCTATTGTCCTGGCTATCTATGGCCCCTATCCGTTTATATTGCACTGGCATAGAGCAATCAAGTCGAGA
>CAZKQD010000001.1:40493-63902 GCA_964554835.1 uncultured Planctomycetia bacterium
TATCTATGGCCCCTATCCGTTTATATTGCACTGGCATAGAGCAATCAAGTCGAGAAAAAGTTCTCTTTTCAATAAAACCATTCTCATACATATAAATTTACTCCTTTTGAGAAAGAATAATAAGCCTTTTTCTCATTCAAAGGGTTAAAAATGAGCTTTTTATAAGAACAAATTATGCCAGTACTTTAGTTTAACTATACCACACTGGATAATTACCTGTCAAGAAATAATCTCTAATAAACTATAATTATCAAACTTGGAAGTATTGCATATCACAAAATGCTTAAAATCCATAAAAGAATAGGTAAAAGGGGGATAATTAAAAGGGTGGTAAACAACCAGCATGAATTTGAAATGTCTTGATCCAGATTAAATAAAGCCGGAACTATTAATGAGCTTATTGCCACCGGCATTGAGGCCTCAATTAAAACAATCTTAAGAGGTAGACCATCCATAAGGGTGTGATATCCTAAAAGATATGCCAAAGTTAAACCCGCAAGGGGAGACCAGATAAATTTTATAAAGCTCATTGAAAAAAGCGGCGCTTTAAATCGTTTAATTAGACTAAATTTTAAGGTTATACCAATTGCAAACATATATCCAAAAGTTGCAATTGGTATCAAGAATTTATTCAATAAGCCTATAAAACCCGGCCTGGGAACCGACAAAAGACTTAAAATTATACCGCCTGCTATTCCTAAAAGAGGAAATAATCTTATTCCTTCGGTAAAGACTTTCTTGAGATTATCCTTTATTTTGATCCTCTCTTTGGTGCTGTAATTCTCTCCAACATAAAAGCCAATTGTGTAAAAATACGGCCTAAAATACAAACAATAAAGAATAGTTAAGCTAAAACCTACCTCGCCGTATAAAACAAAAGCTATAAATCCTCCTAATGTATATCCAATATTAGAAAACATAGCTGAAGTTAAGAAACTGCCGGTTTGTTTAGGATTTAAGTTGTGAAGTTTAGCGAAAAAACCTGCTGGGATTAAAGCTAAACTGGAAACCATTATTCCAATAACAGGCAAAGTAAATATACTTATATCGCTTAAATCCAATTTCCAAAACGCAAAGAGAATAATTAGCGGAGCAGCTAATTTTGTTAAAAGGATAATAATAGAAGTTGAAATAGAATCTGCATTCTGCAAAATGCCACTTTTTCTTACTCTATAGCCTATCGCAAGCGGAACGAATAAAATGAAGATTATAAATATAATTCTAAAAAAATTATTTTCTGCCATAACTAACACATATTATCATAAATTACATTAATTATCAAAGTTGATTTTTACCCTGATTCTTTTTAATAAATCTGTAAAAATTTTCATTTTATCATAACTGAACATAGGCAAAATTAATAAATAATACAGAAGGACAGCTGGTGTGGATATATTTTTGCAATTAAAATAGGCATAGGGAAATTGCTCAAAGAACTTAATAGATTTTATCATAATAAAAAACATTAACCATAAACTTTGGCTAAAAACATTAGCTAAATCTAACCATATAAAGCTCACTGCGCTTACCAAAAAACCTAACCCTAAAATAACGCTCAACAAGGGCAAAACAATTAAATTTGACAGAACTGTCATATTAGAGGCTACATCAAAATAATATAAGGTTATGGGTAAAATTCCTAACCAAGCGCAGAATGAAGCATTTACTCCTTTGAATATATAACTTTTCATCTTGCTTTTAAAATTAAAGGATGAGCTTTTAAAAAATTTAAATATTTTCTCTAATTTTGGACTAAGGTAAATAATAGAGAATACCGCTATAAAAGAAAGCTGAAAACCTACGTCAAAAAGCTGATAAGGATTAAATGAGAGTATACAAAATGCCGAAAGTCCTAAAGAATTATATATATCGCTATCTCTGTCTAACGCCCAGCCAAGGAGAAAGACGCTGCCCATAATACTCGCCCTTACAACAGATATTCTTACTCCAGTTAAAAAACAATAAAAAATTAGGAACCCTATACATAAAAAGGCCGCTGGTTTTCTTCTAATACGCAATAATCTAAAAATAGCCAGTACAATAAAAATTACTAAACCTATATGCAAACCACTGATAGCCAAAACATGAACGGTGCCTGTATGTTTAAATGAATCATAAATATCCTTAGGGATATCTTCTCTATCGCCTAAGATAAAGGCAGTTAATAAACTATTATAGGGGCCTGGTAGAAATAAGTTATATTTCTTTTTTAGATTATCCTTTAGCTTATATGCTGCTTTTAAAACAGGGTTAGTTTTAGTTTGATTTAATTTGACAATCCCATCATTTTTGGAAACACGGAATAAGGCATAAATACCTTTTCGTTTAAGGCGTTCTGCGCGGTTGAATCTATAGTATGCGTAAGCGTCGGGTTTATATTTATATAAGAGACCTTCTAAAATATAACCCTCGCCGTATTCAAAATTTGCATAATTTTTATCATAAACACCAACCTTTACTAAACCTGATGTCTTAATTTTTCTATCATCTTTTATAAGATAAGAAACATCAAATATAAACTCTATCTTCTTACTTTTAAGCGGAACACTCTTAATAAAACCCCCTAATATTACAGGCTCTTTCTTTTCAGTTGCGTAATTTACAATATTGTTCCGGGGTACAATGTTTGCAATTTGAAATCTTAAAAAACCAAAAATAACTAAAATAGATAATAAGCTAAAGAAAAATACTTTTTTATTTCTTAAGCCCCTAAGACATCCTATAAACCCCACAAAACACAAAAGATACAGAATAAAAAATGGCAGTTTAAACTTATTGGCTATTACTATACCTAATATAAAAAATACACTAACCCACAACCAGGGCTTCTCAGCAGATGTATAATTAAATTCCTTTCTGTCAAAGAGATTCATTTTATTAATAATAAATCTTTGATGTTATCAAATTTTTTAGGACCTATGCCTTTAACCTTTTTTATGTCTTCCTTACTTGTAAAAAAACCATGAGTTTCACGATAGTCTATAATTCTTCCTGCAATAACCTTGCCTACTCCGGGCAATGTGTTAAGTTCCTCTATGCCAGCCGTATTTATGTTAACTTGCCTACTCTTTTCAATCTCCTCTTTTATTTGTTCTACATTTTTATTTAAATTTAATTGATGCTGAGGGGTTGGTATATTAGATTTTTTAAAATGTAGAATGCCTAACCCTAAAATTAGACTGGATATTATAAAAAGGAGGATTAGTTTTTCCTGAGTGGTAAGATTATGCATTTAGAAGACGAGATTAACTAACTTTTGCGGGACAATAATGAATTTTTTGATTTGTTTACCTTCTATCCATTTTTGAAGGCGCTCATTGGTCAGGATGGTCTCTTTTAGTTTATCTTCTTTTATATCGGTGGGCACTTCTATTTTGCTTCTTACTTTCCCATTTATCTGGACAATTAAAGTAAAGGTTTCTTGTCTTAAAAATTCTTCTTTTGCCTTAGGCCATTTCTTATCAAATACACTTGGTTTATTTCCTAATAATTGCCATAACTCCTCGCTAATATGAGGGGCAAATGGCGAAAGAAGTATAAGCATTAATTCAACTGATTCCTTTAAAGTTTTATATTTTCCGTTATCTTTTCCCTCTTTAGCTAACTTTTTATTTATTTTAGTTTGCTCATCTATAACAGCTTTGGTCTCATTCACTAACTCCATAATAGCGCTTATTGCAGCATTAAAATGAAAAGAATCTCTCATGTCATCAGTAACCTTCTTGATGACCTGGTTGGTTTTTATCTTTAATCTTCTGGCTAAATCTCCATCTTTAATTTCTGGCGCTTCTTTTTTAACTACCATATTTGCCACTTTCCATACCTTATTTAAGAATCTCCAGGCGCCTTCAATTGCTCTGTCATTCCACTCCGCATCTTTCTCGGGTGGTCCAATAAACAAGGTATAAACTCTAACTGTATCTGCGCCATATTTAGCAATTAATTCATCCGGGCTGACAACATTACCTTTTGATTTAGACATCTTAGCTCCATCTTTTATAATCATGCCCTGGGTAAATAATCTCCTGAACGGCTCCTTAAATTTAACAAGGCTTAAATTATGGAAAACTTTTATAATGAACCTTGAATATAAAAGATGTAAAATAGCATGTTCAACTCCGCCAATATATTGATCAATGGGTAACCATACATTAACTATATTAGGATCGAATGCCTCTTTATCATCATGTGCTGATAAATACCGCAGGTAATACCAACTGGAATCAACAAAGGTATCCATAGTATCAACTTCTCTTTTTGCTGGTTTTCCGCATCTGGGACATTTAGTATTTATGAAACCTTCATGGTCCTGCAAAGGCGAAACCCCTGTTGGTTTAAATTTGATATCATGTGGTAATTTAACCGGTAAATCTTCTTCTTTTACGCCAACTGCACCGCATTCATCACAATAAACAATGGGAATAGGAGCTCCCCAATATCTCTGCCTTGAGATAAGCCAGTCTCTTAATTTATATTTTACTTCTTTTTTGCCAACACCCTTATCCTGCATCCAATTAGTGATTTCTTCCTTTGCTTTTTGAGATTCAAGCCCATTAAACTTACTTGAATTAACCATAATACCTTCATCTTCATATGCCTCTTCAATCTCTGGTTTCTGCCTGCCCCGTAGGCTTGCCTGCCCCGTAGGCTTGCTTGCCCCGTAGGCTTGCTTGTCCCGTAGGCTTGTCCTTCGGGGTCCTTCGGGGTCCTTTGGGGCCCTTCGGGGGTTACTGGTATCTGGTTTCTGAATTACCTTTACTATAGGTAATTCATATTTTTTAGCAAATTCAAAATCTCTTTTGTCATGAGCGGGAACAGCCATAACTGCACCACTTCCATACTCCATAATAACGTAATTAGCTATCCATAGAGGAATCTTTTCATTATTCGTCGGATTTATAACATACCTGCCGGTAAAAATTCCCTCTTTTTCTACTTGTTCTGACTGTCTCTGGAAGTTGCTTTGAGATTTTATTCTCTCTACAAAAGACTTAACCTTATCCTTATTAGGTGAATCCTTAATTAATTCTTCAACAAAGGGATGTTCAGGAGCTAAAACCATATAGGTAGCTCCAAAGATTGTATCGGCTCTTGTGGTAAAGCAATTTAAGATTTTATTGCTATCTGCAACTTTAAAGTTTATCGTTGTACCTTCTGAATGACCAATCCAGTTTCTCTGCATCGCCTTTACGTTCTCAGGCCACTCTTTAAGAAGCTTAATGTCATCTAACAACTCTTGAGCATAGTCTGTAATTTTAAAAAACCATTGTTCTAAATTCCTTTGCTTGATGTCGCTATCACATCTTTCACACTTACCATTTATTACCTGTTCATTAGCTAAGACTGTTTTGCAATTAGGACACCAATTTACAGAAGCCTTCTTCTTATAGGCCAGGCCTTTTTTATAAAGTTTTAAGAATAGCCACTGAGTCCACTTATAATAATCCGGCTCACAGGAGGTAATTTCTCTATCCCAATCGTAAACTACGCCCCATTCATAAAATTGAGATTTCATTTTCTTTATATTATTCATAGTTGATTCTCTGGGGTGAATGTTATTTTTAATAGCTGCATTTTCTGCCGGTAGGCCAAAGGCGTCCCACCCTATGGGAGTTAAGACATTATAGCCGTTCATTTTCATAAATCTGGCTACAGCATCCCCTATAATATAGTTTCTGCCGTGTCCTACATGCAAGGAACTCGAGGGATAAGGAAACATCACAAGGCAGTAATACTTGGGTTTGCTCGAGGCTGGCTCCATCTTCATAAGTTTATTCTTCTGCCAGTAATCCTGCCACTTTTTTTCTATTTTATTATGCGGATATCTATCCTTCATAAATACCTCTCACTGTCTTTAAATTCATAGGACCAGATTTGAAACATCTTAACATAGAAAACTACCTATCGTCAAGTGAAATTGGAGCAGAGACCTCGAAAAGTCGTTGACAACTATAAAATTAGGTGTTATATTTAGGTCTAATGTGGGGCTGTAGCTCAGTTGGGAGAGCGCGACGCTGGCAGCGTTGAGGTCAGGGGTTCGAGCCCCCTCAGCTCCACCATTTTTTTAAAGAGCCGGAGTGGCGGAATTGGCTTACGCGCACGACTCAAAATCGTGTGAGGTAACCCCTCGTGTGGGTTCGACTCCCACCTCCGGCACCACGAACCACTCGCAATGCTCGGGTATGTGGCAAGCCATCAGTTAAGTGCGGATTAATCAGCAGGAATATTTTTTATTACGGGTGGGGGTAAACAGGTGTAATATTTTACATCAGGTTGATACTTAGATGGTTTGATCGATTTATTTGCTATTTTTTCTAAATTTGAGCCGTCTATATCCAACTGCCAGGTACCTTGAGGTTCATCTAAGGCAAATTTAATTTTACCCTTATCATAATAGATTACTCCTTCATCTAATTCGTAAAATCCATCATCTAAAATATAGGCAATTTCTTTTACCGTGCCTTCTTTGCAATCAATAAGACAAATATAATACTGGTTTTTTACATTTTTAGATAAAACTTCATGCTTTAACTCGGCTTTTTTATAGGTTCTTACTGTTTTAATACATGCAAGTTGTCCATTATCCAACTCGCAAGGAGCTGAATAATAAACAAAGATGGCTGCCAGAGGCGCAACCTTTAAGATAGTGCCCAACAAAGCACATCCGTTAAGATTAATTAATAATAAAAAAATGACAGATAACTTTATAGTTTGAACCTTAGAAGTTCTGCTTTGGTGAATAGCTTTAATATTAAAATTCATGCCTATCTCTTTTTATCTTTTGCTCTTATATAATTCATAAGTCTCTTCCGGTTTTCATCGCTTATTCTAACAAATTCTAATCTAAGATAAAACCCTTCAATATATTCAGGTTTCTCAACACAGACTATCCTGGCTATAGCATCAATGGGTTCTTTGTCTTCAGGTAAGGTGAATTTAACCTCAATCAGGTGGGTTGTAAGCAGAAGTTCTTCGGCAAGTATTGGAATTTCAACTAATAGACCTCCACCTCCTATATTTTTTACCTTTGCTTCTTTATGGAATCGTCGTTGTTTTATTTCTTTTTCTTTATCTTTGGGGACGATTGAATATTGGACGGGAAACTTAGTATCCAACCTTAAGAATTTTCTTCTTTCATCAAATCCTTCTGGGAGAGTTCTCCTTCTACAAAATCGAGGCCATCGAAACACTTATTAAACTCCTGAATTGGTAGCGGGGGCCGGATTTGAACCGGCGACCTTCGGGTTATGAGCCCGACGAGCTACCAGACTGCTCTACCCCGCAATTTAATCTTTATTATTCTTATTCTCTTCAAGCTCGCGCCTATAAATAACTTCGTCCTTTTTTATTAGGCCTAATTCTCCTCGAGCTACTTCTTCTATGTATTCAGGGTTTTCCTCTAACAATTTTTTTTCTTTGTAAAGAGTCTCATTTTTTCTTAAAGATTTATTTATGACCTCTTCTTGTTTCTGTACCTCTTGCTTTAGCTCATTTACTTTTATAGTTGGAGGTATAAAAATTATAGCAACAAATAGAACAATAACTCCAATAATAATTATATAATTAACTACTTTTCTTTTCGCCATAATATACCACCATAAACAGCCTTAGAGCCCAATTCTTCTTCAATTCTTAGAAGCTCATTGTATTTAGCCACTCTATCAGTCCTTGCGACTGAACCTGTTTTTATCTGCCCGGTGTTCATGCCCACTGCTATATGTGCTATGGTAGTGTCTTCTGTCTCGCCAGAACGATGCGAAACAACAGCTGTATAATTGTTCATCCTGGCCATCTCTATTGCTTCTAACGTCTCAGATAGAGTCCCTATCTGATTAACCTTTATCAATATAGAATTCGCGATATGTCTTTTTATGCCCTCTGCAAATATTTTTGTGTTAGTTACGAAAATATCATCTCCCACAAGCTGAATCTTTTCGCCCAAACGTTTCGTTAACCTGCTCCACCCTTCCCAATCTTCTTCGTCTAAACCATCTTCTATAAAAACAATGGGGTATTCCTTAATTAACTCTTCATAGAAATCTATCATTTCATCAGAATTTTTTTCCTTTGTTTCTTCAGCTTCCAGGATGTATTTTTTATCTTTATAGAAACTAGATGCTGCGGAATCTAAGGCTAAAAATATATCCTTGCCCGGCTTATAACCACTTTTCTTTATGGCTTCTACAATAACATCAAGAGCTTCTCTGTTAGAATCTAAATTTGGAGCAAAGCCACCTTCATCGCCTACGGATGTGCTTAACCCTTTCTTCTTTAAAATAGATTTTAAATTATGAAAGACTTCGGACCCCATCCGCAACGCTTCCTTAAAATTCTCAGCTCCTATGGGAGCTATCATAAATTCCTGCAAATCAACGTTATTATCTGCGTGAAGTCCTCCATTGAGGATATTCATAAATGGAATCGGTAAGGTCCTAGCTTCATCATTTCCAATATATCTATATAGAGGAATCTTCCTGTAATTGGCAGCTGCCTTAGCGCAGGCTAAAGAAACACCTAAAATTGCGTTTGCCCCCAATTTAGCTTTATTTTCTGTACCATCTAAATCTATAAGAAATCTATCAATCTCTTTTTGAGATAGAGCATCCTTGCCTATTATCTCTGGAGCTATAATATTTTCAACATTATTTACGGCACGAGTTACACCCTTACCTAAATATCTTTTAGGATCATTATCTCTTAATTCTATTGCTTCTCTTCCACCAGTTGAAGCTCCGCTGGGCACTGCTGCCCTGCCAAACGAGCCATTTTCCAGATAAAGATCCACCTCAACAGTAGGATTGCCTCTCGAGTCCAAAATCTCTCTTGCTTTTACTTTGATTATCTTCGTTCTATTTTCCACAGTGTTAACATAATATAATAAATGATTTTAAAAGTCAAATTCTTTTTAGATAAGGTTAAAATTTAAGAAACTAATACAGAAGATAAATTCATCATTTTCATAGCTTCATCTTCTATTTTCTTAAATCCAATTTTTGTTCTACTTTCAAGATAACAGCGAATAGCTGCTTCAGTGCCACTTGCCCTAAACATCAACCAGTCACCATTATCAAGAACAAATTTATACCCATCCCATTTGTTTATTTCAACCACTTTGCGTTGGGCAATCTCTTTGGGTGGATTTTTTGATAATTTATCCATAAATTTTTTCTGCTGAGATTTTTCTATCTCAAAATTTATTCTCTTATTATAGAACTTTCCGTATTTTTTATAAATCTCTTTCAATATATCCTTCAAGGGTTTCCTAAAATAGGCTAAAGCCTCAACCACTAAAAGATCAGCTAACATCCCATCTTTTTCAGGAAGATGTCCCCCTATTGAAAGTCCTCCTGATTCCTCGCCTCCCATAATATATTCACCTGTATCAAGTAATTCTCCTATATATTTAAAACCTACAGGGGTCTCAACCACTTCTAAGCCATAATCTTTAGCTATTTCATCAACCAGGTGAGTGGTGGAAATACTTCGAGCTACCTTTGGACGTTTTTTTCTTGCATTTACCAAATAATAAAAAACTAAGCTTATAACTTGATTAGGATAAACAAAATCTCCATCTCCGTCAACAACACCAAATCTATCCGCATCACCATCAACAGATAAACCTAAATTAAAACCTCCCGTTCTTACTTTAGTTATTAGCTCTTTCAAATTATCCGGCCGGGGATCGGGCGCTCTACCCGCAAACAAACAATCTTCTTCCTGATTTATAACTTCCAATTTGTAGCCTAACTGCTGCAAAAATCTATCAAGGTATCCGGTCACTATTCCAGTCATGCAATCGAGGGCTATCTTTATTTTATGTCTTTTCATCATTTTTACATTCAGTACTTTTTCTAATTGTCGTAAATAAGCAGAAACCGGGTTAAATGACCTAATCTTCTCTTCTGCTTTTTTCTCATCTATCTTTATACTTTTTAAAGAAAGTTTTGATACTTCTTGTTCAATTTGTTTGGTCACTTCTTTAGGAGATGGGCCTCCATATTCAGAAGAAAATTTAAATCCATTATATTCAGGTGGGTTGTGGCTGGCACTTATAATGATGCCTCCTTGCAATTTCTTATCTTTTATACTAAATGATACTACTGGAGTAGGAGTTGGCCTATCTGGAAAATAAACACTAATATCATTTGAAGCTATGACATTGGCAGCAGCTTTAGCAAAGTCTTCTGATAAAAATCTTACGTCGTGCGCTACTATTATCCCATTTTTAGTCTTTTTTGTTTTTTTCAGATAATTAGCTAGTGCTTGCGATAATAACCTTACATTGTCAAAGGTAAAATCTTCACTGATTAAAGCTCTCCACCCTGAAGTCCCAAATTCAATCTTCATAATTAATATTCCCTTTTATAGGTTAGATATATTTTACTGTCTTGCATTTCTGTACTAATGCCTATGCCGCGTTTTTCTTCAATCTCCTGACGATACTTATCAACTCTGTAAGCTGTCCCTATAATATTAAAAAGACCTCTTGATATATAAGGCATATAGATGGAGTCAAAGAACTCTGCTGTAGCTTTTATTGAGGAATAAGTGAGCTCTTTAGTTTTTTGCTCAAATTCTTTCTCTGTTAAAGATCTCCATTCGCTATCTTTTTTCCTATCTTCCTCAAGAAAGAAGAATGCCGAAGTGCTCTTTTTGTATTCGACTAATGAGAACTTAACAGATTTCTCTATAGATAATTCAGGTGGCAGACTAGAGTAATAATTTCTAATTTTAGCATTTTCTGCAAATACATTCTGACATTGCATAAGGGATAAAAATAGAATCCCAAATACAGCAAATAGTATTTTCACTTTTCGTCCCACTATCGCTAACTTCTTCTCACAGAATAACCTTATTGCTTCAGGATAAAGTCTGTGCTCAACTTTATGAATTTTTTCCTCTAATGACCCCATGGTATCATTTTCCTCAACCCTGATTGCTTCCTGTAATATTATAGGACCGCTGTCAAGTTCTTCGTTAACAAAATGCACTGTTACCCCCGTCACTTTAACTCCGTACTCCCAGACATCCTTTATGCCCTCGGTTCCTTTAAAAGAAGGTAAAAGTGCAGGATGTATGTTTAAAATTCTATCTCTATATTTTTTCACAAAATACGAACTCAGTATTCTCATGAAGCCCGCTAATACCACCAAATCAATCTTCTCCTCTTCTAGATATTTCATAACTTCTTTATCAAATGCTTCTTTAGTTTTAAACTTCTCGGGATCTATAAATATTGTTTTTATATTGGCATCCCGGGCTCGTCTTAGGCAATAGGCATCTTTTACATCGCCTACCGCCAACTTCAGTTGTGCCTTAATTTTACCTTCTCTTACTGCATCAATAATAACCTGTAAATTAGTTCCTCTCCCTGAACAAAATACAGCTATATTCATAATATTATAACAAATTCCCCTTTTGGTTTCTTTTTTTTAAAATGTCTAATTAAACCAGATGCAGTATCCTTTATAACCTCTTCAAACTTTTTTGTCAACTCCCTTATGCAACAAATTTCTCTCTCAGGGAAAAAAGTATTTATATCTTCAAGTGACCTTATAATCCTATGTGGTGATTCATAAAAAATAATAGTTCTTTTTTCAGCCATCAATTCCTTTAACTTTTTCCTCCTGGCGCCCTTTTTTCGCGGTAGGTACCCTTCAAATATAAATCTATCTGGTGGTTTACCGGATAAAACTAAAGCTGCGGTTAAGGCTGAGGGCCCTGGAGCTACAGTCATTGGAATCTTTTCTTCTATAGCTAATTTTATCACATAATAACCCGGATCACAAATTCCAGGAGTACCAGCATCTGTTACTAAAGCGATTGATTTACCCTCTTTTAATAATTTTATTATACCAGGACCCCTTTTTGCTTTATTGTGTTCAAAATAACTTATAAGTTTCTTATTAATGTTATACCGTGCAAGTAGCTTTGATGTGACCCTGGTATCTTCGCAGGCAATAATATCAACTTCCCTTAAGACCTCTAATGCTCTCAATGTAATATCTTTCAAGTTGCCAATAGGTGTACTTACTATAAAAAATGTTCCAATTCTATCATTCATTCTATAAGTTAAGTTATCCTTTAAAAATTATCTATCAGGTATTTATGTATATTTTTCTCTTCGCTCTCTGTCAACATCATAAAAGACATACCATAAGCGCGAATATCTTCATTTTTTTCTTTAGACCAGCTTACTGTAGTAAGAACATAATTTATCTCAGGCGAATCAGGTAATTTTAAACCCACCTGCAGTATATAAGGTATTTTTATGTCCCTTCTTAACTCTATGCCTATACCGCCAAGACTTAAATTCTTTGCCTGAGTAGTTACTTTCTCCAGTCCCCCTGTTTCTAAATCAATTCTTATACTTCGTTCATTATCTTGGGGGATATCAAACCTGGCAAATTTTCTTTTCTCAATACACTTATTTAAAACATCATCAATATCTGAATTCCTCTGGTCTGTCTGATTTGGCTGAAAGTCGCGGTGCTCATTAAAAAAATCATCTAATTCAGCTAACTCTACATCATATTCATTTTCTTTATCTTCTATCTTGACCGTAGAGTTAATTAATTTAATTAGTGCAGCTGATGCTACGGCTGCTGACACAACAATAGCAAGCACAAACCAATTATAATTTGTATCTTTAGTAGCAGAAACTATTTGTTGATTTGAAACCTCATCAAGTTCTTTTTTTATAGAGTCATTATGTCTATCTATGGTATAAGTTTTATCGGATAAGGCAGCTAAATTATCTATAAATGGAATTTCTTCCTTTTTCTTCTCAATTTCAGTTACTTCTTTTTTAGCAACTTCAGTCATTTTTTTATTCTTTTGAAATGCTAATTTCTTCTGGTAAGCTATTTTCTGGGCTAAAGCTTTAGCCTTTATAATCTTAAATGCGCCTTCCTTCTTAGCAACTGCCTGATGCTGCTGTATATTTAGGACAATACCATTTTGACTGCCTATTACACTAATTTCCACATTCGGAGCAAAGCTTAAAATTAAAGAATCTAATTTTGGCTGAAAATTACTACTTTCTGCATCATAGTAGATACTCTGTATTTCTCTTATTCTGCTATACTTGTAAATAATCCTCTCGGGTTGCTGAGAATAGATATTTATTCCGATAAAATCGATTACAAGCCCTGGGGGATTATCAATTTTATAAAACAGGAATTTGACTGGCCTGGTAGTATTTATATTTACTGTGGTTCGTTTATCTAAATTATTTACTTTAATGTCAGTTAATTCTATCTTTTCTTGAGCCCGGAGAGGAGACAAGAAACCCATAACTAAAATTGTAAAAAAGATAAATTTTAAAACTTTAGAATTATACTTCATTAGTTAAAACCGTAACCTTATCTGGAAGCACTTCTACAAATCCAGAATTAACATTAAAGCTTTCAGTTTGCCCGGTGCCTTTTTTTACTTTAATTTTACCTTTTTTTAGCGCAGAAATTAAAGGGGTGTGTCTTTTCAAGATACCGAGTTCTCCTAATTTAGCAGGTAAGACAACGAAATTCACATCCTCTTGCTCATAGACAATTCCCTCAGGATCTACAATGGTCAATTTAAATCCCATAAATATTAACCCTATTTTGATTCTTTGGCATTTCTCTTAACTTCATCAATTGTGCCCGTCATATAAAAGGCCTGTTCTGGTATATCGTCGCATTCTCCATCAATTATCTGTCTAAATCCCTCTTTTGTATCTTTAAGTTCTACATACCTGCCCTTTCTTCCGGTAAATTCCTCCGCAACTGAGAAAGGTTGAGAGAAAAACCTCTGAATTTTTCTTGCTCTATAGACTGTATTTTTATCTTCAGTAGACAACTCTTCCATGCCCAATATTGAGATGATATCCTGCAGGTCTTTGTTTCTCTGTAATATCTTTAAGACTTCTCTTGCTATCTTATAATGTTGGTGGCCTACAATATTAGCATCTAATATCTTAGAAGCTGAATCTAACGGATCTACTGCGGGATAAAGCCCTGCTTCAGCTATCTTTCTTGATAGTACAACTGTTGCATCTAAGTGGCTGAATGTAGCAGCAGGCGCAGGATCAGTTAAATCATCTGCTGGAACATATATTGCCTGCACGCTTGTAATAGAGCCCTTCTTGGTTGAAGTGATTCTTTCTTGCAACTGAGCCATATCTGTTGCAAGGGTCGGCTGATACCCAACGGCAGAAGGCATTCGACCCAAAAGGGTTGATACTTCAGAACCTGCCTGAACAAATCTGAAAACATTATCAATAAAATACAAAATATCCATATTCTTTTGGTCTCTAAAGTATTCAGCCATAGTTAAGGCTGTAAGTCCAACTCTAAATCTTGCGCCGGGCGGTTCGTTCATCTGACCGAAAACTAACGTAGTTAAAGGCAGCACGTTGGATCTTTTCATCTCAAGCCATAATTCATTGCCTTCTCTGGTTCGCTCGCCAATTCCGCTAAAGACACTGTAGCCCTTGTGCTTCTTGGCAATATTCCTTATAAGCTCCATTATAATTACAGTTTTGCCCACTCCAGCTCCTCCAAAAAGTCCAACCTTGCCCCCCTTGGGAAAGGGCGCCAAAAGATCAAGCACCTTAATGCCCGTCTCGAATATTTTCCAGGTTGTCTCCTGCTCTTCTATCTCTGGAGGCAACTGATGGATAGATCTCTTCTCAACATCCTTGGGCAGGGGATCTTTCTTATCAATAACATCTCCAACTACATTAAAGATTCTACCTAAAGTTTCATCCCCCACTGGAACCTTTACCGGATTGTTTGTATTTTCTACAGGCATATCTCTGCTTAGTTTATTGGTTGATGAAAAAGCAATAGCTCTAACCATATTATCCCCTAAATGCTGGTGAACTTCGCAGGTTAGATTAATTCCTTTACCTTTATCAACTATCTTTAAGGCGTTATTAATCTCGGGTAAATGTCCTTCTTCAAAAGCTACGTCAATTATTGGACCTCTTACCCCTTTTATTCTTCCGATGTTGCTCCTTTTATCTGGCATAATAGAACTCCCTATCTTGTTTCTGCGCCACTTACTACTTCAATTATTTCTTTTGTTATCAGAGCCTGTCTTAATTTATGATATTGTAATTTTAAATTTTCTAACATCTCATCTGCGCTGTCAGTTGCCTGTTTCATAGCTAGCATCCTGGCCATCTCTTCCTGCGCTCTCGACTCTAAAGCCCCCTGATATATCTGATTCATAATGTACTGTGGAATTAACTCATCCAGGACTTCGCTATAAGAGGGTTCATAAATGTGTTCAGTTAAGGTCTTTCCCCCCTCTGCTCTCTGAGGAATCTCAAGGGGTAATAATTTTTTAATTGTAACTTTACCTATAAACTGTTGTTTAAATTTATTAAAGATAAGATATACTTGAGAAATCTCTTCATTTTGATAAAGCTCTATAATTTTATTTTTGATATCCTCGGATATTGACAATTCCTTATTATTTTCAAGGCCTTCGTATGTATTAATAATATCGTAATTCTTACGTCTAAAATAATGAATGCCTTTTCGGCCAACAGCTATGATTTTTACCTCTTTATCCTTTTTAGACCGGATAAATCTATCAGCCTTTTCTATAACATTATTATTAAAACCTCCACACAGACCTCTATCTGAACTAAAACAAATAAGACAAAATTTTTTAAATTCGTCTCTTCTCTCAAGTAAAGGATGGTAAATCTCCTTTGCTCTCTCTGATACGCTTTGTAAAATCTCATCTATTTTTTCAGCATAAGGCCTGCCGCTTAAGGCCTTGTTTCTTACTTTAGCCAGTCTGTTTCTGGCTATTAATTCCATAGTTTTTACAATCTGTTTGGTCTTCTCTATAGATCCAGATCTGGTCTCTAACTCTCTTTTTGTCGGCATACAAAAACTTCCTTAAATTCTTCAATTGTCTGTCTTAATCTTTTCTGCATAGATTCTGTCATTTCTTTCTTAGATTTTATAGAATCCAGTATATCTTTCTTTTTGTCTTTTAAGAAATTCAAGAATTCTTCTTCAAGGCGTCTTATGTCCCCAATAGGAATCTCATCTAATAAACCTCTTACGCCAGCAAAGATTATAATAATTTGATCCTCTACGTCCATAGGATTTAACTGATCCTGCTTTAGGATTTCAACCAAACGTCTTCCTCGCTCAAGCTGTCTTTGAGTGATCTTATCTAACTCCGTGCCAAATTGAGCAAAAGCTTCCTTTTCTCTATATTGAGACATATCAAGTCTCAGGCGGCCTGCAACCTCTTTCATAGCTTTAATTTGAGCATTTCCACCTACTCGAGAAACACTTAAACCAACATTAATAGCAGGTTTAATCCCCTGATGAAAAAGATTAGAACCTAAATAGATCTGTCCATCTGTAATGGATATAAGATTAGTTGGAATATAAGCTGATATATCGCCGGCTTGAGTTTCAATAACGGGCATAGCTGTTAATGAGCCTCCGCCTAAATCATCACTTAACTTTGCTGCTCTTTCTAAAAGACGAGAGTGAAGATAAAAGATATCTCCAGGATAAGCCTCTCTTCCCGGGGGTCTTCTTAATAATAAAGACAACTGCCGATAACTTTTTGCGTGTTTGCTTAAGTCATCAAATATAATAAGAGAGTGTCTACCGCTATCTCTAAATTCCTCTGCTATGGCCATGGCGGCATAAGGGGCGAGGTATTGCAAAGGGGCTGGTTCGCTGGCTGAAGCTGTAACAACAACAGTATAATCCATCGCTCCTTTGTTCTCAAAAATTTCTATTGTTCTTGCAATCTCAGAATTCTTCTGACCAATTGCAACATAAATGCATATAATGTCGCTTTTTTTTTGATTTATTATGGCGTCAATGCATATAGCGCTCTTGCCGGTCTGTCTATCTCCAATAACTAATTCTCTCTGTCCACGGCCTATAGGTATCATAGAATCAATCGCTTTAATGCCTGTCTGAACAGGTTCTTTAACCGGTTGTCTATCTACAACACTAGGAGCTACTATATCAATCTGTCTTGTTTTTTTAGTTTTAATTTCACCTTTTCCATCAATGGGCTGACCTAAGGTATTAACTACTCTTGATATCAATTTATCCCCAACGGGAACTTCAACAACTCTACCTGTTGCTCTTACTTCATCGCCCTCTTTTATGTATTTATCCGGCCCAAATAAAACAGCTCCTACAATGTCTTCATCTAAATTAAGCACCAGACCATAAATATCATTTGGGAACAGAAGAAGTTCCTGGGCCATAACTTCCTCAAGCCCATAGATCTGAGCTATGCCATCGCCTACTTCAATTACAGTACCGGTTTTCCTTATATCTATTTTTTTTCTAAAACTTTCAATCTGTTTTTTTATAACTGAGCTAATCTCTTTAGAATCCATTTTAGCCATATTTAACATCCTTTGTTTTAAAAACTATGCTTTAGGTTCTCTAGCTGATTCTTAAAACTTGCATCAAAGACTGAGTTATCATAAGAGACTTTCAAGCCACCCAACAATGAAGGATTGATATTAATTTTTAGTTCGACTTTTCGTTCCAAAATCTTTGAGAATTTTTCTTTTATGATTTCTTTATCCTTTTTATCTAATTCAACAGGTGATTCCACTATAACAATTTGTATTCCACTGCTTTCATATTCTAATTGCTTTAAATTATTATATATTAAATTTAATAACTTGATTCGATTATTAATAATGAGAAGTTTTAAAAAATCAACTAAAAGTGGCTTAGAATCATCACTTTGCGCTATTGTCTCTATAGTCTCAAGCTTGTCCTTTTTAGAAATACCGGGATGCTTAAAGAAAAGGGAAAGTTTTTCTTCTCTTTTAAAAAATGAAATGAATCCTTCTAATTGCTTTATAATTATCTTATCAATTTTTAAACTACCGGCTACATCAAATATGGCCTTGGCATATTTATAAGCGATATCCTGCTCTCTCATCTTTTCTCTGATAAATTTTTAAGAAACTCATCTATTATGTGCTTATGGTCTTCTTTGTTTATCTCTTTATCTAATATCTTCTCAGCAATACTTACTGAAAAATCTCCTATCTCTTTTTTTATATCTCTTTTAACCTCTCTTGTTCTCCTGTCTATATCTTCTTTAGAACGGGCGATAATATGCCTTGCCTCCTCTTTTGCTTCTTGTAAAACCTTTTGTCTGTGCTCATCTGACTGCTTTTCAGCAAGTCCTTTAAGTTTCAGAACTTCCTCTTTGGTCTTCTTGAGTTGCGCTTTAGAATCCTTAAAATTATCCTCTGTCCGTTGTTGACTTTCTCTGGCCTCCTGCAGCATATTATGTATTTTCTGGCTTCTTTCATCCAGAAAACTTAAAAAAGGCCTATATAAAATCTTAACCAGAAGCCAAACAAGTATTAAAAAACTAATAACCTGAATTATTAAAGTTGCATTAAGATTCATCTGCTACTACCCTCATAACTTGCTATACCATAAAGATTAAAACTAAAGCAACGATTAAGGCATAAACGCCGGTTGTCTCAGCAATAGCATCGCCTAAAATCATCGTCCTGGTCAAAGTACCTTGAAGTTCCGGCTGACGAGCTATTCCTTCAACGGCTTTGCCTCCAATAAATCCTTCGCCTAAAGCTGCTCCAATAGCTCCAACTCCCATACAAAAACCTGCTGCTAATAAAGCGGCAATTTTAATTAATGTGGCTGAATCAATACCTGATATCTGCGCTGCGCTTTGCGCTTGTTTTGCTACCTCAGCTGCCCAAACTACATTCATAATTTAACCTCCATGTTATTTAGTCGTTAGTCGTTAGTCGTTAGTATTTAGTATCTCTAATCTCTATTCACTAAATACTCCAATATAAGCTACTGCTAAAAGAGTAAAAACAAGTGCCTGTATTGCTCCGATAAAAAAGCCAAAGAAGGCATTTAAAACCGGCATAGTAACCACCCCTAAGGGGACACCCCACCATTTAAAAAGTTGAACTAAAATCCAGGGGATTAATGATATAATTATTCCCCCTGCAAAGATATTGCCGAATAGTCGAAAAGAATGAGATAATACTTTACTTATTTCAGAGAAGACATTTGCAGGAAACAATATCCATAAAGGCTCAAAATAGCTTTTTATATATTTTATGAAACCTTTTTTCTTAATGGCATAACTGTGAGAGACAAGCATTACTAATAATCCTAAACCTAAACAGGTATTTAAGTCTCTTGTTGGTGATTGCAGCTTTGGGATTAGATTTACCCAATTACAAAACAAAACAAACAAAAATAATGTCACAATAAAGGGTAAAAATTTTCTTCCCTCTTTTCCCATTGTTCCCTCAAGTGTCTCAGAAAACCATTCAATTAATACTTCTAAAAGGGACTGTCTCCTTGAGGGAATCTCTTTTAATCTCCAGATTAAGAACCTCGCCAGAATAATAATAAATATAATAATTGCCCATGTTGTAATAATGGTTGTAGGATTTACGGTTATACTGTAATCAACCCCCGGTATTTTAAAGCTTAAGGTTTTGATTCCAGCTAAATTCTCCATAGCAACTTTTTATTTAAACACTCTAATGTTATAGATAATTTTATTGTAAAAAATCCAATAACTGTTCCTATGAAAAAGGAAGCTCCCTTTATGATAGCCAACCAGAATAGAACAGCCAATATCGCAAATCTTAACAGTACCCCTAAAAAAGATAAAAATTTTGCCAACTTAATACTTTCTGTACCGGCTAATCTTTTAGCTGATAAGACAATCATTTTAAAATGAAACAAACCAATGAAAAAACCAGCTGTAATGCCAACGCTTATATCAAGATTTTTCAAGAATAAACTCAAAAATATCAATATGCACGATATAATAACTGCTTTCTTAAATATTCTTATCTGGAGTGCTTGTGTATCATTCATTATCTTTACCATTTAAATCTTTTATTAACCTATAACCGGCCATAAAACCGCCAATAGCCCCAAAGATTGCAAAAATTATAGTAAATACACCCTTTAATCCAATCTTCCTATCTAAATACATACCAACAAATAACCCGCACAAAATAGATATAATTATAACCAGTCCGAGCTGCGTAATAAGAGTTAAGTAGTTAAAAAAATTTTTATCGCTCACTATAGTTATTTCTTAATTAAAAAGACAAGGCTTTAAATTAGAGCCAGATTCTCTTTTTTATGCTTTCTTCTACAATCTCTTTAGTTGGATAAATATCAACTACTATTTCATCAGGTTCAAACCAGAGTTTGATTTCCTTCTCGGCCTCCTTCTCGTTCTCTGAAGCATGAATTACATTTTCATAAACACCTTTTGTTGTTATGCGTCCATATTGTCCTCTTATTGAGATTGAATCTGCCTCTTCAGGATTAGTAGCGCCTGATAATTTTTTAACTTTATTTATAGCATCTTCTCCCCAGTAGACCATAGCCATAACCTTGCGTCTTTGATGAAGCTCACCCATAATATATTTAATTAATTCATCAAAAAAAGGTTTATCTTTAAGATGAGAATAGTGTTTTTCAGCAAGCTCTCTTGATACTTTTGCAATTTTGGTGCCAGCAATCTCTAATTTTGTCTCAGAAAGCCTGGTTAAGATATTGCCGGTTAAGGACTTTTTGAGACCATCTGGCTTTATTAAAACTAACGTTTGGTTAATCATCAATATTATTCCTTAAGTTAATACTTTTACTTAATATTACACCAATTTTATAAAAAAGTCAATTCACTTTTGGGCATACCTTCTACGAGATTTCCACTCTGGCGAAGGCGGATAAAAAACAAAAAGGGATTCTATTTTAAAATAGAATCCCCTCTTTTTAGCCAATTAAACGTTTAAAAGAATATTAGATTTAAATTATTAAATTTATTTGGTAATTCTGACTGCTTCTCTTACCATCTGGTTAGCATAACCCCATTCATTATCATACCAGCTCATAACTTTAACTAAATCTCCATCTACTACCTGGGTCATGCTGGGATCAACAATTGAGGCGCAAGGATCTTTGATAATATCAGTAGAAACAATCTCATCCTCTGCAATTTTCAAGATACCCTTATATTTTTCGCTCTCAGCTTCTTCTTTAAATATTTTATTTATTTCTTCCTCTGATGTGTCTCTTTCCGTAAGGAAGATAATATCAATGATAGAACCTACCGGCACAGGTCCACGCACTGCGACTCCGTTAAACTTCCCTTTATATTCAGGAAGTACTTTGGTGGTTGCTACGGCCGCACCTGTTGAAGTAGGCACAAAATTAATCGCGCCGGCCCTACCCCTTCTCACCTTCTTGCTGGGCCCATCTACTATATGTTGGGTTGAGGTATAGGCATGAATTGTTGTCATGATAGCTTTTTTTATTCCTATTCTTCTTCCTATAATTTCAACTACAGGAGTGATGCAGTTAGTGGTGCAACTTGCGCATGATATAATTTTAGCGCCCTCACCAGCCTTATTTACGCCATAAACAACTGTTGGAACATCTTCGCTTTTTGTTGGAGCTGATAATATTACTTTCTTTGCTCCTGCCTGAAGGTGTTTCTCTAAATCTTCCTTGTTAGTAAAAAAACCGGTGCATTCAAAAACAAGATCAATCCCTAAATCAGCCCATGGGAGGTTGGTGGGATCTTTTTCACTTAAAACCTTAATTTTTTTACCATCTATAATAAGATTTTCACCATCTGTCTCTACCTTTTTTTCATACCTGCCATAAACTGAGTCGTATTTTAACAGGTAGGCAAGATTATCAACTGGAACAAGGTCGTTAATTGCCACAAGTTCTAAATCCTGATTATCAAGTATAATCTTTAAAGTTGCTCTGCCAATTCTTCCTAATCCATTAATTGCTACCTTCGCCATAATTTCTCCTCCAATGCAGGTAGGTCAGCA
Organism: uncultured Planctomycetia bacterium; assembly: GCA_964554835.1. Classification (GTDB taxonomy): domain Bacteria; phylum Omnitrophota; class Gorgyraeia; order JAGLLT01; family CAZKQD01; genus CAZKQD01. The sequence continues at coordinate 62,359 of CAZKQD010000001.1, forward strand.
TCTAACTGAAGTTAAAAACTATTTTTATTTCTGTTTGTGAAAAAATAAGGCCTGACTAAAAAGCCAGGCCTTATTTTTTTCAAGTTATATTTTTACAACTTTTATAGCTCGATCGCCTTTTGGGCCTTTTTCGATCTCACATTCAACTTCCTGGCCTTCTTCTAAGCTTTTGTAGCCTTCGCCTTCGATAGAACTATGATGCACAAAGACATCACTGCCAGACTCAAGAGTAATGAAACCGTAGCCTTTTTGGTTGCTGAACCATTTGACTTTTCCTTTTGCCATTATCCTTACTAACCTCCTTTACATAAAACTTGAAGTAAAACAGCAGCAGAAATAAAAAAACCGCAAGGTGCTTACTTCTTAACCTTGCGGCCTAAGAACACTGCTACCTCTTACATCTGAAAAATGAGTATACACGAATTTATAATATTTGTCAACTAAAATATTACAGTCAGAAAATATAAATTTTTTATTCTATTTATTCTTTTTGTTTAAATACAATGTCTGCGTTGGATATGCAAACTCAATGCCTCGCTTCTCAAATTCTTCCTTGATAGCAAAATTAATCTCTTGCTGGATGTCCATATACTTATTATAGTCTCTGCTCAATACATAGTAGACAATCTCAAAAACAAGAGAGAAATCACCGTAAGAGGAAAAATGCGCCCGATCAAACTTGGTATCATTGACGTTATTTATAACATTCTTAATTAGGGCGGGTATCTCTTTGACTTGCTTGGTGGTAGTCTGATATATAACGCCCAGCTTAAAAATAACCCTTCTTTGCCCCATGCGCTTATAGTTGCGCACCCGCGAATCTGTAAGGTCAGTATTAGAAAAGACTAATTGCTCGCCACCTAAACTGCGGACACGTGTGCTCTTAATGCCAATGTGTTCAATAGTCCCTAAGAAATCATCTACTATAATAAAATCTCCTACTTCAAATGGCCTGTCAAATAAAATAGAAAAATAACTAAATAAATCTTTTAAAACTGCCTGGGCAGCTAAGGCGACTGCGATACCGCCAATGCCTAAGCCGGCAAGAACAGTTGATACTTTAAAGCCTAAGTTATCTAAGAAAAAGATAATTGCTATGCCCCAGATAATTACCTTCACTACTCTTAAGATGCCATCTAAGCTGCGCTGCAATGTCTCTTCCTTTCCTCTTTTAGCTAAATAAATACTAAAGCCATAATTTATAAAAAGAATAGTAAAACGCACTGCAAATAAAGTCACTACGGCTATTCCTATAATATTAATGCTTTTCTCTAACAAAGAGTTCAAAGTTAAAGTATTAATGCTTGCATAAAATGCACCAAAATAGGCTAAGGGAAGCAAAATGCTTTTTGTTATTTCAATAAGAAAATCATCCAGAGTTGTTGAAGTGCGCTCTGCCCATCGCTTTAGGTGTTTTAGAAAACGAGTGCGGAATATCTTAATAGCAATAACACAAATTATAAAAATACCGATTGCTATTAAATAATCCATAATGCTGTTGCTCAAGAAAGTTTGTTCTAAGATATGCTTAATCATTTTTTACT
>CAZKQD010000002.1:0-20820 GCA_964554835.1 uncultured Planctomycetia bacterium
TAATGTTTCTATTAGTGGAGAACAATCCTTAGGCGAAGGCGTCTATACAGTAGATATTATTGAAGATGAGGCAAGAAGGATTAATATAAATAATACTACCGAAATTCCTAACTTAGCCCAGATTTTGAAAAACCTAAGAAATTATTTAGGGTCTTCACTTACGGATACCGATTGTGATAATATCGTTGCCAATGCACCATATGAAACCAAACAAGAGATTATGACAATATCTGGCATTGCAGATACAAAATACAATGAGATAAAAGATTATATTACCGTCCATTCATATAAAGACCCCAATTGCAGTAACCGCTCACCCATAAATATAAATACAGCACAGACTGATACTTTAAAAGCTGTTTTAGAAGGAATAAGCGATGGCGCAACAACGATTTCAAGCTCTGATGTAACTACTCTAGCCACTGATATACAAGCTGATATTACTGCTAATGGTTCCTTTGCTCATCCAGATGGCTGGAAGAGATTTAAAGATTTAGTAGATAGCAGTTTATCCTCTACAAATAAGACAGAGGTAATAGTAAATAACTGCAATCCCAATTCTGACAAAACTGGCCTTACGGTTTCAACCACAGAATTTATTTTTTCATCAGGGGGCTATTATTCTATTGTAGCTACAGGGACAGTCAGAGAAGACGGAGTCGGGGTATCAGAAAAGAAATTAAAGACCATTGTTAAGATTTATGATATTTGGAACCAGACGACTAAGGAGCAATTTGCTGATGAAAACGCAGTGCCGCTTAGAGTTAACTGGAAGAACTCCTGCCCAATAAATTACGATTGCCTCAAAACCCATATTTATAATCCCGATGGCGCTGTTACTGTAGATAATGCCTTAAAGATAGGTTTTTGGGAGAATTTCACAGAATCTAATTTCCAGGATGATTATGGTACAGGGGGCACAGATACAGGCGACTGGGTGGCTGTTGAGGAGACGTTTTCTATTAATGAAGGCGGAGATGGCCTGTTTAGAACCTGGCCAGACGGAACTTTTGTAGATGGGGTTGATTACTTCCCCAAGGTAGAGCTTGATGACAGCAAATGGAGATTTGACGATTTTTCTATACGAGTAAGGATGATGGATGAAACAAGTGGGAGTAAGACTGGGATGAGAACAGATCTCCCCTGGCCGGCTGTGCCTGGCGGAGACGGTAGCCCATGGTGGGGAGTCGGCACGGCACCTGTTGGTTCATGTCCGGATCCCCCCGGTCCAATAAGCACTTGTTGTCATGAGCAGTATATGAATGTAGGTCATCTTCAGTTTGGAGATACAACAGATTATGTAGGGAACCCATGTGATTTCTCAGCTATATATCTGGGTTTTCCTCAAACCTATTATGGAGAGTGGGTAGACTATTTAGGAGATGGATATATTTATTTTGGGCCCCCACCAAATATGAAACCAGAATCAATAGTAACCAATCCTCATCTATATGTCGCTGCGAATTATTGGGGCACGGCTGTGGCTGAGTGGAACACGATGACTTTTTCAGTTCCAGGTTATAAGTCTGATAAGACCTTTCAGTTTAGGTCAAAAGGACAACGCGACCTGGAAGGTGTTGTTTACTATAGCGGAGGTTCAACATCCTTTGATGCAAGTGGTGCACCTTTAATGACTTTTGAAGATAGATATATTAGAATTACTGGCATGGGCAATCTTCCTGATGCAGATAATATAAGAATAATCCCACAGGATCCCGGCGGCTCTTATGTCTCCATCGACTACGATATAGGGGAGACAATAGAGCAAGGCACTGTCTCCGGCACAGTAACTTTACTTGATACAGTACATGAGGACACAAGAGTCGAGTTAAGTTCTGGCCCTGGTTCTTCAACCTCGGTGGAATATCAGGCTGATTTTTATAGTATGGATGATGATATAGAAGATACCCCTGTCTTAGAAGATGTCTTTGTAACCTATTTTAAGCCCACTAAGATTTTATATTATACAGAAGTTAAAAACTGATAGCTGATAGCTGATAGCTGATAGCTCATAGTAAAAGAGCCAAAATTACTTGCACCTACGGGGTGCAAGAGATATATGCAATAATTAAATTTAACTAATCTAAAAAGGAAAGGAATAATACAAACTATGGAGTATGGACATTTTAGAAAGGACTCATCAGAATTTATAATCACTAATCCTAACACACCTCGCCCGTGGATTAATTATCTAACCAACGAAAATTATTGTGCAATTATCTCTCAGACTGCCGGAGGGTATTCTTTTTATAAGGATTGCCGCTCAGACAGGATAACCCGGTGGGCTCCTGAGAATTATCTTACTGACCGACCGGGTAGATACATATACATAAGAGAAGAGACGACAGATGACCCCAAAGGATCCCAAAGGGAAAGCCTACGGGACAGGCAAGCCTACGGGGCAGGCAGAAAACAGAGAATTTGGAGCGCGACTTATCATCCGCTAAGAGTTAAACCCACTTCATTTGAGTGCCGACACGGTTTAGGCTATACTACGATTAAAACCAAATATTATAATATAGAGTCAGAGACTACTTATTTTGTGCCGGTAGGTGATACCTGTGAAATTTGGCTCATAAGACTCACTAATAAATCCAATAGAACCAGAAAACTCACCATAGCCCCCTACCAGGAATGGTTAATCGGCGATTATCACTTAGAGTTAAGATACCGCAATATTATGAATCTATATAACCGCATCTTTTATGATAAACAGCTTAAGACTATCCTGGCTAAGAAGACTGCTGCTTGGGGTGATTTAAACATAAAACCCTTTAAATATATGGCATTCTTTCATAGCACATTGCCGATAAAAAAAGTAGCCACCAGAAAGAATGATTTCTTGGGACTATACAACACAGAAGAAAAGCCGCAATCCATCCTCGGGGATACATTCAGAGAATCCAAGCTAACATCAGGTGAGGACGGTATAGCTTCATTTATGCATAGAGTCAGCTTGAGGCCCAATCAGTCAAGAGAATTTGTCATTATAACCGGGCAGACAGAAAGCAGAAAGAAAGTAAAACAGCTTGTTGATAAATACACAAAGGTCTCATCCGCTAAGAAAGCGCTTAAACAAACCAAAGAAGATTGGAAAGATAAAATCATAAACAATTTAAAGATTCAGACACCCGATGAAGAGTTTAACCAATTGGTTAATGTCTGGTGTAAATACCAGCTTTATATCTGTAATTACTGGTCACGTTCCCCAAGTTATTATCACGAGGGTTCAGGGGGCCGAGGCTATCGTGACTCTTCTCAGGATGCAGATGCCATCACTTCCATAAACCCCGAGCATGCAAAGAGTAAAATAAAGACAATTGCAGCGTTAATCAGAGAAGACGGAACCACTGCCCCTGGCTGGTCTGAGACAGGTGGCCCTGCTACACAGCTTCCCAACAAAGATCATCCCGTCTGGCTTACCTATACAGTAGCTGCCTATATAAAAGAGACCGGGGATAAAGGTATCCTTAAAACTAAACTACCTTATCTAAAAGACCGCTGGATTAAAGGTTGGAAAATAGACCCGAAATGGAATAAAGGTTCTGTCCGAATTGGCAAAGGCGCACTTTTTGACCACCTACGGAGGAATCTGGATTTTACCTATAATGATGTAGGTAAACGCGGCCTCCCTTTAATAGGTCATGCGGACTGGAACGATGGTATTGACGCGGCAGGCATCAAAGGAAAGGGTGAAAGCGTCTGGTTAGCCCAGGCCTTAGTGCGCTCTTTAGAAATCCTGGCAGAGTTAGCAGAACTTATAGACAAAAAAGATAAAGCCGGAACTTTAAGAAGAAGAGCCAAGATAATGACTGATAGAATAAATAAGGTCGGCTGGGACGGTAGCTGGTACAAAAGAGGCTTTACTGACGATAACTTTGCCTATGGCTCATACAGAAATAAAAAAGGTAAGATATTTTTAAATTCTCAAAGCTGGGCAATCCTAAGTGGAGTTGCAGATAAGCAACGCGCAGACAAACTAATAAAAAGTGTAGATAAATACTTAGACGGCAAACATGGACCAGCTTTATTCTATCCCGCCTATTCTGAATTTGATGGAAGATTAGGGCGGATGACTATGTTCTCAGAAGGAACAAAGGAGAATGCTGCTATCTTCTGTCATGCTGTTTTATTTAAAATTGTTGCCGATTGTATGTTAAAAAGAGGCAATAAAGCCTTTAATTCTTTAAGTAAAATTATGCCTAATAAGCAGGGTGACTATGAGAAATATAAAACTGAACCATATGTATTTTCCGAATACTTAATAGGCCCTGAACATCCTTATAGGTACGGCGAAGGTGCCTTTACCTGGATTACAGGAACTGCTGGTTGGGCTTTTGTTGCAGCCACAGAATGGATACTTGGTGTGCGAAAAGATTATGAGGGCCTAATTATTGACCCCTGCATTCCATCAAATTGGAAAACCTTTAAAATAACCAGACCCTATCAGGGTTCTATCTATGAAATAGAAGTACAAAATCCAGAGGCAGTAGAGTCAGGGGTTAGAGAAGTTTTTGTTGATGGCAAAAAACAAACCGACAACCTAATAAAGCCCCATAAAGACAATAAGCTACATAAAATTAAAGTCATTATGGGGCAGGATTACAGAGGGGTATACGGTGTTAAAGATAAAGGGTAAAAAAGCCTTTGCCATGATTGTCTGTGTGGCCGTTTTGGCTGTTCTGACAATAATACTAATTGCCTTTACTATTAGCGCTCGTTACTCTCTGAGTATGGCTAAGAACTACGTGGCATCTGTAAAAGCAAAATATTTAGCTGAAGCTGCCATAGCAAGGGCTATAGCTGAATTAAAATATGGCTCAGATGGAGCTATAAACAATTCGGTAGATACTACTTCAGAAAACTGGTATGGCGCCAACCCATATTCTGAAACCAATATAAGCTTAGGAGGTGGAGGATGGACCGGAGATTATACAGTTACAAATATAGTTGATTGCGCCAGCCAGATTAATATTAGTGATGGTAATCCTAATTTAGATACAATGCTAAGTACTTTAAATAGTCAAATAGGTTCTCCATTAGATGACCCCGCTGATATAGATGCAATTGCAAACAACGCCCCTTATGAGACTAAAAGGCAAATTCTATCTATTCTAACCGGCAGCCAAACCGAAAGAGAAAATAAATACGACGCCATTAAAGATTATATTACGGTCTTTAGCTATACCGATCCTTATACTATCAATCCTCACGATATAGAAGACCCTGTCTATGAGCTTCAACCCAGAGCGCCTGTTAATGTCAATACAGCTTCAAAAGAAGTTTTAGTCGCCGTCTTAAATGGTATAAAAGCCATAAACGCTTGCTCCCATTGCGGAGGCGATGGCATCATAAAGAATAACCAAACTTGTCCAGCTTGCGGTGGCGGTGGTGACTTAGAGATAAGCAGCACCGAAGCATCTGATTTAGCTGATTATATTATTACTAATAGAAGCATAAGCCCTTATCGAACCTGGAGTGAGTTTTACTCTTCTATAAAGTCATGTGTTGATATTGGTGAAAAAGATGCTGACTTAGTTATGGCCAATAGCAACCCTAATACTGGCTTCTCCTGGGTAAGGAATGCTGCCTGGCGTGAAGATTTAGGTGATATAGGTAAATATGTGGTAGATTTTGACAAAGATGGGGGCATTGATAGTTATGATAAGGGATTAACTATTAATACCACAGAATTTAGTTTTTCATCAGGCGGCTATTATCAGATAGAAACTGAGGCTCAAATTAGAGATAGTCTTGACAATATTGTAGCTGAGAAAAAACTGATAGCTGTAGCAAAAATATTTGATATTTATCGTGAAACTAATCAGGCTCATTTTGATGCAGGCACAAAATCAGATATTCAGAGTTATCCTGAACCTGTTGAGGCAGGTATTTCCTCTGCTACTTACAGCGGTCAACTGACACTTTCTACATTAACCCACACTCAACCCTCAAGCGGTACTCACTTTAGAGCTGATTATCGCACCACCTTAAGCGCTGATTCAGGCGGAGGAACACTCTCTCCTCAAGACGGTGCAGGCAAGCCTGAAGTAGGCAGTGTGAGCAATTTTAGCAGCCGAGGCGAGCTGATGCCTGACGGCATGTTAGTTGACTACTTTGACGCGGTGAGTCCTAATTACAATCCTCTGGATAATGTCGATGCCGATGAAGGAACAATAGTTATCTGGTTTAAGCCTATGTACCCTTCCTATGATCCAATGATTTATGGTGATTTACACCGCAATCGTAAGATACTGGATTTAACAAGCGCTGAAGAAATATATGGTGTAATTTGGGCGGGCACGTACAATAATTTTTTACCATATATTGAGGCCTATATTTATGATTGGCCCGATGATGATGGTATCAGGTTCTGTTCCGCCGGCTGGTGTGGTGGGGAATGGAAAGAAGACGAATGGTGGCGAGGGAGTTCTTGGTGGAATCTAATTCCCGAGTGGCAAAAAGGAGAATGGCTTCAGCTGGCCTGGACTTGGAAGAATCCGGATGACCCATACGATTCTTCGCAGTATAATACGACTGATAATCCTTTTACCATTTATTTTAATGGAGATCTTGAAAGAGAATACATATATTATTATCATACAGCTTATGACGAGACAGAACTTATGGATATAGGACATGATGGGGCAGAACGCTCTTCTGCGGTTATAGGAAGCGTCCAAATTTACCCGGATAGGCTTTCTGATGCAGAGATACAAGCTAATTATTTAACTGGTATATATGAAACATCAGGCACATTTACCTCATCTACGCTTGATCCCCCTGATGTTGATAACGTGGAGTGGGGAACAATAACCTGGACAGAAGCTATAGGTTCTACTAGCGGCGACTTCGTGTTTGACGTAGATACAGGAGGCGGGTTCGGTGGAAACTATAGTGACCCTTCAACAAATAATACTATATCAGCAACTACTAGCTCTATTAGTTACAGCATAGATTTCTCATCAAGCGCTAATAGAGATACTCCCGTATTAGAAGACGTAACTATAACCTATTTAGGGCCCACTAAGATTTTATACTGGAGTGAAGTTCATGAATAGAACTAATCTATTAAAGACCGTTTTGATTTTGATAATTTTCTTTACCCTTATTTTTTGTGCTAGTTCTAAAGTGGTCTCATCTGAGGAAAATTTGCAAACACCACAGTCCTTAAAAGAAAACCAATCAAAACAAAATGAGTTAATTTTATTATTAGATAAACCTCAATGGCAAGAAACAGAGGTAGGTTCAACTATTTCTGTTAAGGGGAAGACCAATTTGCCAGAGGAGATAGAAATATGGGTTTTCCTAAAAAGGAAAGATTTTTATGTAACCGGCAGTCACACCCTGGTTAAAGATGGCCAGTTCCAAACTAAATTAGGGCCATTTAATAAGGAGTTTTATCCGGGTGTTTATAAAGTTGAAGTAGTTTTTATTCCCCGCAGACAAAAGATATCTATCTTAGCTGGTGTCCCTCGGAGCTGGGCTGAAGGAGTTACCGCGCAAACTAAAGACTTGCAGATTCAAAAAGCAGAAACAATAAAGGAAGTTCAAAAAGCATTGTGTGAAAAGCTGGATGATATAGTTAAGAAAACAGAGCAGCTTTACAGTGAACTGAATACTACATATAATAAGTATAAAGAAATCAAAGAAGAAAAAGAAAGCTTTAGCAAGTCTGATTGGGAAGAATCTTTAGGCAGTTGGCAAAAGAAGTTAGAGAAGTTAGATGAGTTAAATAGAGAAAGAAACAAAGGAAAAGTAGTTGCCCTTTTTCCATCATTAGAGAAAAAGCTGGATAACCTATTGGGTTCAATCCGTCTGTTACAAGCTTTATACTTAGGGAGATTATTAGATAAAAAAGAAGGGATGATAACTATTGAAGAGTCAAAACCAATGATTGAGAATGACCTTTTTTTATTAAAGGGGGCTTTTCGAATAGACTATATTCCCGAGCAGCAAGAGTCAGATACTAACAACCGTTCTTTATGATTATTTATAATAACGTTTCACCTCGTAGGTGGACATCTGTTATTTGATTTGTGTTACGATATACTATATACGATATACTAAATGAGAGGTTGAATATGAGATTTAAAGATAAAGTGGGTTTATTATTATCCCTTATGTTAATGCTGGGATTAATTTTTGGCTGTGGGCAAAAAAAAGAATCTAAGAAGAGAACTGATATATTAATTTGGCACTGGATGACGGATAGACAAACTGCCTTTGAAGAATTAGCTATAAGATATCAAGATTTAACAGGGTTAAAGGTGGATTTCGCTTTATATGCTCCTTCTGATGCTTATATACAGAAAGTCCAGGCAGCTGCCCAGGCAGAGACCTTGCCGGATATATATGGAGTTTTGGGGCAAAAAAGAGATTTTGCTGCCTATACAAAAGCAGGACATGTTACTGATTTGACTGTCTATATGGAAAAAGATAACAACGAGTGGTTAAATTACTTTTTCCCCAAGGCCTTGGATGTAAATAGGTTTACATCAGGAAATGAATTTGAAGTAAAACCCGGTATTTATGGAGTTCCTATTGATATAACTAATATTCAGATGCTTTATAATAAAAGATTGTTTAAACAAGCTGGTCTTAATCCTGATAATCCACCTAAGACCTGGGATGAATTTATTCATGCTAACAAGGTGCTTAAAGAGGCGGGAATACAAGGTCTTGTGAGCGGCTGGGGAGAAATCTGGCTTATTGATTGCCTGGCTTCAAATTATGCTTTTAATATTATGGGCGAGGAGAAAGTATTTGATACCTTAAGAGGTAAGGTTGCCTATACAGACCCTGATTGGGTTAAGGTTTTGAGTCTCTTTAAAGAGATGGCTGATGAAGGTGTTTTAGCAAGAGGCGTTGTGACTATGGTAAATAAGACGGCTGAGCAACTGTTTGCCAATGGAAGGGCAGCTTTTGCTTTTAATGGTTCCTGGTGTGTTAATGTTTATAAGGGAATGAATCCTGACCTGCAATACGGTGCTTTTCTACCACCTAAAGTCTCCAAAGAACATCCTATGTATATCTGGGGCGGAGCTGGTTCATCATTTATTGTGAATCCCAAATCTAGCCACAAACAAGAAGCTATAGAATTTTTAAGATGGTTGACTGAAGTAAAACAACAGATTTTTCTATCTAAAGAAACCTTAAATCTCCCAGCTAATAAAAACTGCTTGGAAGAGATGCCGCCAATTTTAGCTCAATTTGCAGATGATGTGGACAAGATAACTCATCCTCGCTCTTGGCCTGTCAGCGAATCGCCTATGGTGACAGAGGTATTAAATAAGGGTATTCAGTCAATTATCATTGGTGAAAGTACGCCTGAAGAGGTAGCTGAGAAAACACAGAAAGTAAAAGAAGAACAGATGGCTAAATAGCTCATAGCTCATAGCTCATAGCTGATAGTAGTTAGAAAACAGACGAAAGGATGACAGACGATGGACGAGAGGACGAGGAAGATAAGAAAGAATAAATAGCTCATAGCTCATAGCTGATAGTAGGAAAAAGCAGGAGATGAAAAAGGTAATGTTTAGCTTTGAAAATTTGGATGTATGGCAAAAAGCGGTTGATTTTGCAAAAGTAGTTATCAATCTTGCCGAGAAAATTAATACTGAGCGCAAACATTATCGGTTGATAGAGCAGTTAGAGGCAGCTTCTACTTCGGTTGCTTTAAATATTGCAGAGGGGAAAGGTCGTTACTCTAAGAAGGAATTTGTCCAGTTTCTTTATATTGCGCGTGGTTCTCTATACGAAACTATTACCTTGGTAATAATATTTCATAAAAAGAATTGGATTGACGATGTCCAACTTGAAGAGATAGAGATCTTTGGTGATGAAATTGGCAAAATGCTTTCAAGTTTAATTAATTCCATAAGGGAGTCTTTATGAGCTATCAGCTTTTTTATCTTTTACTATCAGCTATCAGCCATCAGCTATCAGCTATATAAGAACTTAGAACATAGGACATAGGACTATAACTATGAAATCTTTAAACAATAAAGCAAAAGACATACTCTCCAATTATCTTTTTGTCCTGCCGGCCCTTGTTATGTTTTGTATTTTCAGCCTGTATCCCTTCTATGAGATATTTCATTTAAGTGTATTTGAATGGGATGGTGTATCCAAAATTATGAACTTTGTCGGTTTTTCTCATTTTAAAGACATCATTTTTAATAATGGAGTTTGGTGGTCTTCGGTTTGGCATGCCGCTTTTATTACTTTATTAGCCTTGACTATTCAGAATGCCTTAGCCTTAAGTTTAGCAGTTGCCTGTGACAGAGACATAAAAGGCGGCAGATTCTATAGAGTAATTTTTTATATACCTCCTATTCTATCTGGTATCGTTGTTGGTCTTATATGGAACTGGATATTTGAGGGAAATTTCGGTTTGTTGAATCATTGGCTGAAGGCGATGGGCCTTGAGAATGCAACGCGCGCCTGGCTAGCTGAACCCGCCACTGCCTTACCTTGTATTGCTATTATCCATATGTGGAAAGGATTCGGGTGGGGATTTATTATAATGTTGGCTGGTCTTCAAGGTATCCCCAGAGAATTATATGAGGCAGCCAAGGTAGATGGCGCAACTCCTTGGCAGGTATTCTGGAATGTTACTGTGCCCCTTATGATACCAGTTTTTGTTCTGGTCTCGATTTTAACTATTTTAGGTACTATGCAAATATATGCTATTATTGCAGCTACTACAGGTGGAGGGCCCGGCTACCATACCGAAGTTCCTATTACTCGCATATTGACCAATATGATGGGCTACGGTAGATTTGGGTATGCTTGTGCTATGGGGCTTGTCTTCGGCGCGTTGCTTTTAGTTATCTCTTTAACTCAAATTAGATTATCACGATATATGAAGCAGACATAGTAAAAAAATCCTAAGTCCAAAGTCCGAAGTCCCCGAAACAATCCCGACGGGATGTTACGGGGCAGGCCTAAGTCATAAGTTAGAAAACAGACGAAAGGATGACAGACGATGGATGAAAGGACGAAGAAGATAAAGAGGATTGTGGTGAAGAGAAAAGATATCACTGATTTTTTTAATCAATTTGGAGTCCAGATATTCTTAATACTGGTAGCAACAACCTGCATCTTTCCTCTTTTGTGGATGTTCGGCACTGCCTTGAAGACTCAAGCTACAGTGTTTTCTGATATAAGTTTGCTTCCATCTAACCCTCAATGGATAAATTTTTATATAGCCTGGACTAAAGGAAACTTCGGAATCTATTTTTTAAATAGCCTTGTTTATACAACTGTTGTAGTTTTTGGTATTATTATAATTTCATCATTAGCCGCATTTGCCATTGCCCGCCTTCAATTTCCCGGCAAAAACATCTTATTTTATATGTTCTTAGCCACTATGATGATACCAATTCCTGGTTCATTTATAGCTTTGTTTGTCTTGTTGGATAAATTGGGTTTGGTAAATACGCGCTTAGGATATATTCTTCCTCAGATAAACGCTGGCTTGGCTTTGGGTATATTTTTACTTAAAACTTTCTTTGAAGAGATACCCAAAGATTTAGAAGAAGCAGCTAAAATTGACGGTTGTTCAAAACTTGGAATTTACTGGCACATAGCTATGCCTTTAGCAAAGCCAGCAATTGCAGTTGTTGCCATATTTTCTGCTCTTACTGTCTGGAACGAATATATACTTGCTATGTTGATTCTACAAGACAAAGAACTTATGCCTTTGCAACGCGGCCTTATGGTTTTTCAAGGAAGTCATGTTACTAATTATCCTATTCTTATGGCAGGCGTAACCATTACAGTTATTCCAATACTGTTGATATATTTAATAATGCAGAAGCACATAATATCAGGAATAACAGCAGGAGCGTTAAAGGGGTGAAAAATATGTTAAAGGGTAAATTTTTAAGAGTAGGTATTTTTTTATTCTTATTACTAATTTTTATATCATCTTTTGATGCCCAATTCATATTAAATCAGGCTGACTGTAGCAATTTTCATACAGATTCAAATAAAGCCGGCTGGTATCTTATATGGCATGATGAGTTTGAAACTCAAGCGATAGATAATTCTAAATGGAGAGTTGAAGATGCGGCATTAGTTAAAAACGATGAATTGCAGTATTATACACCCGAAGATGCCTATGTTGATGACGGAGTTTTAGTGCTTCGTAGTCAAGAAAGACCGATGGGCGGACGTCAGTATACCTCTGGATTAGTTGAAACCGTAGATAGATTTTCACAAAAGTACGGCCGTTTTGAGATTCGCGCAAAACTACCTCGAAGCAAGGGAATGTGGCCTGCCCACTGGTTATTGCCTGAGGACGGCTCCTGGCCACCTGAAATCGACATTATGGAGATGGTCGGTCATAACACACAGACCATCGTAGGAACTTTACACTGGGGAAAGTGGCCTCATAACAAACATTATTCTGGCATATACCGAGGGCCGGATTTTTCTAAAGATTTCCATATCTTTGCCATTGAGTGGGAACCCGATGAAATTCGTTGGTATGTGGACAATAAGCAGTATTCTTCAGTAAAAGCTTATATCCCCCATCAGCCTTTTTATATTATCCTTAATACAGCCGTAGGCGGAAATATGCCCGGTGATCCTGATGAGACCACTGTCTTTCCTCAATATCACAGAATCGATTATGTGCGTGTTTATGCAAAAGAGGTAGAAGGCGAATACTATCTTACTACCTATGCTGATAATGGAACGATTAGCATCAAGCCTAAAAAGGATAGATACAAAAAAAATTCAAAAGTAGAATTATTAGCCAAACCGAACTTGGGTTACAGATTCAGTTACTGGAGCAGGGATATTTCTGGTCAAGAAAATCCGATTATAATAACAATGAATGAGCATAAAAAGATAAAAGCAAATTTTATTGTTGACCCTGATGCGCCTGAGTTGATATCACAAAACAAAGAGGTTAGGTGTTCATCAGCTGAAAGCAGTGAACTTTCAGCTTCAAATGTAACAGACGGTAATTTACATACTCGCTGGTCCTCAGAATTTTCTGACCCGCAATGGATATATATTGATTTAGGAGAAAATTATTTAGTTGAGGCCATACGACTGAACTGGGAGAATGCTTATGCGATGGATTATGAAATTCAGGCCTCATTTGATACCTTAAGTTGGGAAACTATATACTTTAACGCCAATGGAAGAGGCAAAATAGAGGAAATAACAGATTTGGATACTCAAGCAAGGTATATCAGAATGTATGGAAAGAGGCGGGGTAGCCAGTGGGGTTATTCACTTTGGGAATTTGAGATTTTTGGGAGATAAACCGCTTTCCCGCCTATCTGCCCGACCTCTGGCAGGCGGGTGCGGTGGAACAGACATTCAAGGTTAAATTCAAACAGAGTTAATAATATAAATAAAAAATGAGCCAAATTACAAAGCCAGAACCACTAACGTATCTGCTGCTCATTGGAATATTAAGTATATTTTATATATCATTTTCCTGTTTTGCAGACGATGAAATTCCTACTTATAAAGAATGGTATTTACATACAGATATAGAAGCTAATATATCAGCCAGTAAAGATATAGTAGCGCCAGGTGAATCTATTACATTAAAAGCAGAAACAGAAGACACAGACGCATATTCACTACATACAGATAAAACTACATACTCAGGCTATTGGACAGAAGAAGATAAAATAGTAGACCCATACTGGTTTTCAAAAAGAGGTTCTTTCTCAAAAAAGAAATCTTTCTCAACTACTTGGACAGCTCCTAAAAAACTAGGCACCTACACTATAAAGTTCAGCTGTGATGATAAAGCTAAAATAGGTGAAGATGACCGAGGCACAAGAGACGATAAGGAATGTTTTGCCTCGGTTGAGGTTGATGTGATAGGAATAGAAATAATGAATATTGATGCTACTACTCCAAAACAAAGTATAGTAAATTGTAAAGTTTTTCCTTCTACAGTTGTCCTTGATACTGTAAAATTTACAGCCCCAGGTAAAACAGAGACAAAAGAAAATGTTTCTGGAAATTTCTCGTTTACATTTGATCAGAATAAGATTTCAGTTGGAGATAATAAGATAAAGTTGAGTGCAACTGTTGGCGATACATCCCTTTTAGCAAATTGCACTGCTACAAGAATAATGAAGGAAACCCCTCAAGCAAGTGAGATTGTTTTTGGAAGATTTGATTATGAAGGTATGATTATAGTTCCTTTTAATCATTTTTTAAAAGAATCTTATGATGAAGTTAAGTATTCAGTTTTTGTTGCTCCCGGAAGTAAAACTTTATATCTTAGAAATTCAACAATGGAGTCCGCTGATAACATAAATCCTTCATTCGGGCAGCCCCCTGTATATATATGGACTGAATATCATTACTACGAAAACCCCAAGGAGTTTAAAAGGGAATATATGGATATAACTTATACTGATAAGAATAATCGAGTAGGTAAATGCAGAAGTGGTATTTGGGTAAGAAGGAAGTCGAATTTAAAAGGTATATCAGTAACGGGAACTATAATTCTCGGTGATGAATATCAAGTGTTTTACCACAGACCTCCTATTGTAAATGCTGGTGTTGATAGAAGTATCCCGTAGTCCATTAAGAATCAATAAACAATAAAGTTGCACTTAAGATTACAAGGGGAGATAGAAATGATTAAGTATAAGAAAAAGACATACAAAGCAATCTTTTGTTTTATAATTTATATATCAATGGTTTGCTTCTCAAGTTATGCTCAACAGATACCACAGGATGAAATTGTAGCAAAAGTGAATGGTAAAAAAATTTTTTATAGAGAAATAATGCTATCTCAAAAACTTCAGAATAGATATTTACAGTCAAAATATGGAGAAAAGTTAAAGCAGTTAACCGATGATGAAATAAATAGAGCGATATTATTAGAAGAGAAAAAAAATTTACTTGGAATAATAAAATACATTATAAAAGAAGAAAAGATTAAGAAATGGCAAATATCCGTTACTTCAGAGGAAATCAATAGTCACATAGAATTATCTTTAAAAGATAATAATTTATCCATAGAAGGGCTATCTAAAAAAATGAAAGAGGGCGACCGAGCTTTATTAAAGGCTTTATCTGCATATTTAAAAGATCCTCAAAGAGAGGATGAAATTTATGCTGAACTTAAACAAAAATATGGCTATTCAAAACTAGCATGGAATGGTATGAAAGAAAAGTACAACACACCCGAGAAAATAGAAAAGCTAAAGAAAATAATGCAATTTACACTGTCTTCTTTAGAGGAAGACTTAATTGAAAACTTTAGACCATTAATACTTAATGAGAAGTTTAGAGATTATATAACAGGGGATATTTCGGTTTCCGAAAGCGAATTAAAAGAGTTTTATAAACGACAATATCCTCTTGCAGAGAACTACCCTGAAGCAAATATTCCAAAATATGATGAGGTGAAGGATATGCTAGTTAAGAAATTGCTTGAGAGAAAAAAGAGAGAAAAACTTGCAAGTTGGTGGTTAGCTGAGCTTAAGAAAGCCAATATTGAAGTTTTAGATGAAAGATATAAAGACTTTATGGATTTATTAGAACTACCTCAAGAAATGGAGTTATCTGAAAAAGAACTAAAGAAATCAGAAGAAACCACAAAACCAGAAAAAGAAAAAGATACTTCTGTTATCTCTGAAAATAATACCAAAACCCAAACCACCCTCTACCTAAAAAACGGCCAGACCATAACAGGAACTATTATTCAAGAAAATAAAAACTCTGTTAAAATAAAGACTAATAGCAATATAGAATTTACTATAAAAAAAGAAAACATTGATAGAATTGAATAAACATGATGACTTTTCAAACACCTCAAGAGGTGTCTGAAAGATTCATAATATTAAAAGTACCAACAGGTTTACTAAAAGGAGTGGAAAGAATGAGAAAAGTAATTATTGTTTTTGTCTTGAGTCTTGTTTTTATCAGTTTTTCTGTAAATGCCAATGAAGCTCATAAGGCTGAGTTTGAGTTATATTCATTAGGCAAAGAGGGAATAATTGATTATGAAGAATACGGTGAATTTCAAAACGTTGGAGCTGCGGATTATAAGTATAAAGTGACAGATAGGGAAGGCTTGAAAGAAGCAGCAGGTGAAGGGGTTTATCCAAATACAAAAAGTGTATATGAAGACCCCCTATATAAAAAGAAGAAAGATGAAGGGGCATTAAAAGGCAATCACTGGGATTTTGTCAACATAGATGACCACGCCTTAAGCTTTTATAAATGGGCAACGGCGCCGGAGTCCCCCGGGGTTAAGCAATATTATACTGCTTTGGCTTTAGAGAAGGCGGGTTATATCCAACAGGCCATAAAAGGCTATTATGCAATTTTAGTACATTTTCCTAAAGCTGTAGGCTGGACTTCTTTTAATACTCCCTGGTATGTAGGGAAAGTGGCCAAAAAAAGAATACAATATTTAACCCGAAAACATCCCGAATTAGGCATAAAGCTGGTTGATTCATCAATTCACATAAAAGATGGTTTTGATATAGAAGTAAGCAATGATGAATTTGTTATCATTAATCCAGGGAAACTCATAACTTCCTCAGCGCAGGAAGAAAAGAAAATTGACTTAAGCCAACTTAAGATTATAGACAGGATAGGTGATGGCAGAGTCCAGCTTATTCAATATGAGAACGGTCACTGGCAGCTCTTAGTAGATAATAAGCCTTTTGTAATCAAAGGAATATCCTACAAACCAGTTAAGATTGGACAATCTCCTGACGAAGGTACTTTAGAGGATTGGATGCTTCAGGATACTAATAACAATGAGTTGATAGATGCTCCTTGTGAAGCCTGGGTGGATAAAAACGGCAATAACAAACAGGATGCTGATGAGCCTAATATTGGCGATTTTCAATTAATGAAAGAGATGGGAGTTAATACTTTAAGGTTATATCATCATGCCTCAAACAAAGAACTCCTAAGAAGCATTTATGAGGATTATGGCATTATGGTTATGCTCGGAGATTTCGTGGGGATGTATACAGTCGGTTCAGGTGCAAGCTGGGAGGAAGGCACAGATTATACAGACCCCACACAACGTGAGAATATGTTTGAAAGCGTAAAACAAATGGTGACAGAATTCAAGGATGAACCTTATATTTTAATGTGGGTCTTGGGCAATGAAAATAATTATGGTGGAGTTCAGGGTCATGTTGGAGGAGCAGGCAATGCTGCTCAATGTCCAAAAGAATATTATAGTTTTATTAATAATATAGCTAAGTGGATAAAAGAGAATGACCCCAATCATCCTGTTGCAATATGTAACGGCGATACTTTATTATTTGATATTTTGGCTAAAGAGTGTCCTGATGTAGACATTTTTGGGGCAAATAGCTATCAGGGCTCTCATGGTTTTTCATTCTGGGAAGATGTAAAAACTCTATACGATAAACCTGTTGTTATAACCGAATACGGCTGTCCTTCATATCATGAAGGCAAACCACCTGAAGTTGCAGAAAAAGAGCAGATAGAATACCACTGGGGAGTCTGGACCGACATTATGGCAAATTCAGCCGGATTTGATGGAACAGGAAATGCTTTAGGTGGCGTGGTATTTGAGTGGCTTGATGGATGGTGGAAATCAGGACAACCTCCATTCTTCTCACCCTATGTCCATGAGCCCAATGGCCAGTGGAAAGGTCCATTTCCTAATGGCTGGAGTTATGAAGAATGGTTTGGCTTATGCTCTCAAGGCAATGGGAATCATTCTCCCTTTATGCGCCAGTTAAGAGATAGTTTCTACCTGTATCAGCAATTATGGACTGGCAAGCAAGACCCGGTATATGCAGGAGGGAGAATAAATGCAGACGATAAGGATATTTATGTATACAAGGGTAAAGCCTGGGATGAAATTTTAGATATACCTTACTGTCATGAGATATATGCGCTGGCAAAAGATACACAAGACAATCTCTGGGCAGCCGGCAACTATTATGGAGAAGGCAAAGTCTGGAAGTATGACGGTAAAACCTGGGATGATGGAGAAATTTTAGAAAATACCCTTGTGATTTACGATTTATATGTAGACAATCAAGGCAATCTCTGGGCAGCCGGCGCAGGAGGAAGTAAAATCTGGATGTATAACGGCAAAGAATGGAAGAGATTCAAGGACGTAAGTGATGCAACTGCTATTTATGCTCTTCATAAAGATAAACAAGGTAATATATGGGCCGCTGGAGCTCCTTTAAATGTGGCTAATATATGGAAATATGATGGCACCAATTGGACAGAAGGAGGCCAACTTCTTGGCTCAGAAAGCATCTATTGTTTATCTCTGGATAGCCAAGGGAATCTTTATGCAGCAGGAACAAGCAAGACAGACCGAAATTTATGGCAGTATGATTATGAAAAGAAAAGGTGGAATAAAGGAATTGATTTATTAGATTGTGAAGCTATTTATGCTCTTTATAGAGACTCACAAGGCAATCTCTGGGCAGCCGGCGCAGGAGGAAGTAAAATCTGGAAGTATGACGGCAAAGAATGGAATGAACTAGGCGGATTAAAAGACTGCATTGCAATATATTCTCTTACAGAGGACAAGGCAGGGAATATATACGCCGGTGGCTGGAGTTTAGAGAGAGAAGCTTCAATATGGAAATATAATGGATCATCAGGCTGGATGAAAGAAAAAGACTTAGAAGGATTCGTTATAAGAGCTATGGAGTTTATTCCTTGACAAAATAGTAAAATCAAAAATCAAATATCAAAAATGAAAATGACCCCGAAGGACAAGCCTACGGGGCAGGTAATGCAAAATGTAAAAAGTTTTTAAAATTCATTAATTTTGATATTTAATCTTTAATATTTAATTTTATTCTATATAACAATACAAAAATTAAAGATAGGGATGTTTCAAAAGAAATGGCAAGACATAGAGGTAAAGAAAAAAGAAAGTATATTCGTTTAAAGACAGTCTTCCCTGTATTGTTTCAGATAATAACTAAGGATAAGAAACAAATCTTATCCAAAAAGTACCAGGGGTTCACCAAAGATATAAGTGCATCGGGTATGTGTCTAACGATTCACAGCCCGGATAAGGAACTCGTTGAGACTTTAAAAAATAATAAGAATTGTAACATCTCTTTAATTATAGATATGCCCTTTTTTATCAAACCCATACAAGCTGTAGGCAGTATGGTCTGGATGGATAAAGTTGACGAGGAAGAACTGGATATATACCTATTGGGCATTGAATACGAAGAGATTTTATTGGAACATCAGCGAAAGATTATAAAAAAAGTGAAGTTAATGCGCGATATACCAAAGATAACTGCTGGTGTGATATTAATCCTCCTTATAATAACAGCCGCAATGGCAATTCGTGATTTTAGATTAAGAAGAAAGAATTCGGAACTGATAAGTCAGTTAAGTCTAAAATCACACAAACAGTTATCCCTAAGGGATAATTTAGATGAGAGCTACAGAATAGAGACGGGGTTAACTACAGAACTTGATGAGGCAAATAAAAAGATATCTCTTTTAAATGAGAAAATTAAAGAGTTGAAAAACACCCAAAGCAATGATGCGGAGGATTTAAGAAAACAGCGAAATGAGCTAATGGTTACTAAAAGAGAGCTTCAGCAATCGATAGCTGGTATAAATAGCAAGAACTTATTATTTGAAAAACAGCTGGAAGAGATAAAGGAGAGCAAAAACGTCTTAGAAAGCAGAGTATTTGAGATTATGCGTCAGTATATTAAACTTTCGCAACACAAGAACACAGGTTTAATTCCCAGTTTTAAAGGAGATTTTTCTCTTAAAGATTGTGCTTTTACATATGACCAGGCTCTTGCGGCATTGCTTTTTACTGTTAATGAAGATTATGAGAATGCTGAGAAGATTCTTCATTTTTATCTAAAACAAGCAGAAAGAAACAGAAACGTCTTCTATAATGGATATTTTGCACCAGATGGTTCTGTCTCCGAATACGTAACTCATGCAGGTCCTAATATATTTATAGGACTTGCCGCCATACAGTTTGCAGAATCCGCTGGCAAAGATGAATATTTATCTGTAGCAGAAGATATTGCGGATTGGACGATAGAGCTTCAATCAGAGAATAAAAATGGAGCCATAAGAGGAGGCGTAAATATAGACTGGATTAGCACAGAACATAATCTGGATGCCTATAGTTTATACAAGCAACTTTATAGAGTTACAAAAAAAGACAAATACAAAGAAGCTGCCAGTAAAGTCCTCTACTGGATTACTGAATCAGCTTATAATCCTGGAATTCATTCTTTCAATCGCGGTGAAAATGATGCCCGTGTGGCTACAGACGCCAACGTTCTAAGTATTCTATCTTTAGGTCCGGATAAGATGTATGAAAACAGAATAGATCCAGAGGAAATTCTTAACTTTATAGAGAAAAGATGCAAAGTTCAGGTGGAATATAGGCGTCCGGATAATACTGTAGTTTTAGTTGAAGGCTTTGATTTTACTGACCCGCAGATTGCCCGGCGAAAACCGGCTATCTCCTGCGAATGGACAGCTCAAACTGTGATAGCCTATAAGATAATGGCTGATTATTTTAGCAATAAAGATCAGGATAAATCAAGAGATTACAGAAGGAAAGCCGAATATTATATGACTCAACTTGAGAATATAGCGCTTGTCAAAGGAGGAGTAGTTGAACGTAAAGGCATTGGACTTCCGCTTATTGTCATGGCTTTGCCTTATGCCAGTAAGGAAGATGTTGATACCGGTCATGGATGGAGGACGCCACAAGGGCAAGAGACCACCTCAGTAGCCAGTACTATTTATACTATTTTTGCAAATGGAGGCTATAATTGCTTTCAGTTAAAATTCATTGACAAG
>CAZKQD010000002.1:20920-25262 GCA_964554835.1 uncultured Planctomycetia bacterium
ACTAACATTACTTATTTTGACAGTAGCAGTAGTAGGTTTAATAAGTTTAAGCGCATTTGAAGCGCAGGCGCAGAAGAAAGCAAGCTTTCCATTCTATGTTTATAAGGATAAGTTAGTCCGAGTTAATCATTATATCCCCTCAGGTTGGATGGGAGACTATGGTGCAATCAGACTAAATGATAACTGCAAAGAAGACCCCTATGAAGGCAAAACATGTATGGAGTGGACATATTCCGGTGAAGCTACTCAAGGTGCTAGCTGGACAGGAGTATTCTGGCAGAATCCGGCTAACAACTGGGGGAAAATAAAAGGCGGTTATGATATAACAGGCGCTACCAAGCTTACCTTCTGGGCAAAGGGTAAAAATGGCGGTGAAGTTGTAGAGTTTAAAATTGGCGGCATCATGGGTGATTACTCAGATACTACCGAAGCAACCACAGGACCTATATCACTAACCAAGGACTGGAAGCAATATATTATTGACTTATCCGGTGAAGACTTATCCTATATAAATGGTGGCTTTTGCTGGGTTGCATCAGCTATGGATGTTCCAGAAGGAGGCATTACTTTTTATCTGGATGATATAGTGTATGAGAAGTAAAAGATAGCTTATGGCTCTTGGCTCATAGCTCATAAGTTGCAAATCACAAGTGTTAAAATTCTAAGCACCAAGCACCAAATAACAAATAAATACCAAACTCCAATGTTCGAAATTCTAAAGAGAGGCAAAAAAGAAAAAATTGTTTCGGTCATTTGAATTTAGGTAATTGGGATTTATTTGAGATTTGGGATTTGTCCCTCGATTTTACTCGGGATAACCCTGAGTTTGTCGAATGGGTTGTAATTTGGGATTTATAGTATTAACTTTTATGTGAATAATATACAAGGAGGATAAATATGGATAAATCTACAATAGTTGCCACCATAAAAAGACAACAGGCAGAACTGGCTGAGATGATAGCTTCAATTAAAAAAGATAGAAGAATGGGCAAGATTGTTAGCGCTCTTGAGAAAAGATATAGAATATCAAATAGTTTGCTTGAAGCCCTTGATGAAAAAAGTTATATTCCCAGAGGCATTGAGGATTTAGATACAAAAGAGGAAATAAGAGAACTAAAGAGAGAAATTGATAAAATTAAGTCAAATTTTAAAAAATTACAGAAACTCGAAAAACGAAAGAAAAAAATTGAGAAGAAAATAGATTGAGATAGTTATGATAGAAGAATTAAAAAGAATACAAAAAGAAATTTTAGGAAAGCTGCAGGATTTAGGTAATTCTTCTAAGGTTGAAGAGATAAGAATCGAATATCTAGGCAGAAAGGGAGAACTTACTAATATTCTAAAAAATTTATCTAAGCTCCCCTTAAATCAAAGACGCAAGGTCGGAAGACTTGCTAATGATATAAAAGGTAACTTGACTAAGGCAATTGAGAATAGACTCAATGAAATAAAAAAAGAATCTGTTGAAGAAAAAATTGATATAACTTTACCAGGCATCTTACCGGGCATAGGCAATAAGCATCCCATAACTAAAACTATAGATAAAATCTGCAACATCTTTATTAATTTAGGTTTCAATGCCGTTGAAGGTCCGGAGGCTGAAACTGAATTCTATAATTTTGAAGCTCTAAATATCCCGCTTGAGCATCCATCAAGAGATGCTTTTGATACTTTCTATCTTGATACAGATACACTCCTTCGTTCTCACACCTCACCAGTTCAGATTAGAGTTATGGAGAAAGAAAAGCCGCCTCTGGCAGTTATTGTTCCTGGTAAAGTTTATAGGCCTGATGCCTCAGATGCTACTCATTCATTTATGTTTCATCAGGTTGAGGGCTTGGTAATTGATAAAGATATAACTTTCTCAGATCTAAAAGGAACATTATCTATTTTTGCTAAACGGTTTTTTGGCGAGGATATAAAGGTGAGATTCCGTCCGCACTTCTTCCCTTTTACTGAACCTAGTGCAGACCTGGATATATCCTGCATAATATGTGGTGGTAAAGGCTGCCGGGTTTGTTCTAATACTGGCTGGTTAGAAGTATTAGGTTCCGGCATGGTAGATCCAAAAGTATTTAAGGCAGTAAATTACGACTATAATAAATACAGTGGATTTGCTTTTGGTATGGGAGTTGAACGTCTTGCTATGTTAAAATATGGCATAAATGACATTAGGCTATTTTTTGAAAATGATTTAAGATTCCTTAAACAGTTTAAATGACATAGGACATAGGACTTATTTATTTAGGATTTGGAGTAAGTAAATTATGTTAATTAGTTATAACTGGATAAAAGAATTTGCCAAAGTTAATGAGACGGCTGAAGGCTTAGCCAAGAAACTCACTATGGCCGGAATTGAAGTAAGTTCCGTAGTCAAAGAAAAAAATGATTATATTTATGATGCTGAGATTACTCCTAACCGCCCTGATTTATTAAGTATAATTGGTATTGCAAGAGAAGGAGCTTGCATTACACGTAGCAAGTTCATCCCTCCTAAAATTGAACCTTTTAAGAAAAATATTGGCGCAGATATAGATGTTCAAATAAAAGCATCTTCTGCTTGCCTGCGTTATAATGCCACCTTAATAAAAAATACAGAAGTTAAAGTTTCAAGTCACAAAATTACATGCCGATTAAATAGTTTAAATATAAGGTCAGTTAATAATATTGTTGATATTACAAATTATTGTCTCCTTGAAACAGGCCAACCTTTACATGCTTTTGACTACGATAAAATCAAGGGTAGGAAGATTATAGTAAGATGGGCTAAGAAGAATGAAAGTATTCACGCTATAGATGGCAGTGAGTATAAACTTGATGAGAGTATTTTAGTTATTGCAGATGAAGAGAGGCCCATAGCGATAGCAGGCATTATGGGAAGTGTTGATACTGAAATAGGCCCCGAGACAAAAAATTTATTGCTTGAATGTGCCCATTTTGATCCTCTGACAATAAGAAGAGCTTCACGTAAATTAGGCTTATCATCTGATTCTTCTTATAGATTTGAAAGAGGTGTATGTCTTGATGATATACCCGGAGTTGCGCAAAAAACAAGTTCTCTTATCGTGCAATCTACTGGATCAGAGATAACTAATAACATTGATATATGCAAGAAGAAGACAGAGAATAAATTTGCTACTTTAAGAAGAGATGAATTGATGAGAATATTAGGTTTTAATATACCACTTGAAGAAGTCAGGAGAATATTGACTGATTTAGGGTTTAAAATTAAATCCTCTAAGAAGGGTAAAATTATTGTAAGAATACCCCCTTTTAGACAGGATATATCGCGAGAGGCAGATTTAATAGAAGAAGTCGCCCGAATTTATGGCTATAATAGAATACCTGATACTTTAGCAAAAGTTTCTCCGAAACAGATACAAAGATATAGATCTTCGCCAAAGGTAACCGAAGCTTTTAAATATAAAGCTAAACAGGCCGCAACAAATATCCTCATCTCAGTCGGACTTAATGAGGTTATCAACTATAGTTTAGTTAATGAAAGGGATGTTAAATCATTAGGTTTTGATTCAGAAAAAGTAGTATGGATTAAAAATCCATTGAGTAACGAACAGGGCCTTATGCGTCCTACTCTTATTCTTGGGATGCTCAATACAGTTATGTGGAATCTAAATAGACAAATTGACGATGTATCCATCTTTGAAACAGGAAAAACATTTTATAAAAAAAATAAAAAAATACATGAAGGAGAAAAAATAGGTATTTGTCTTTGTGGCAATAAATTCGCAGGCAACTGGCAGATTGAACCTAAGGCGTTTAATTTCTTTGATTTAAAAGGAATCATAGAGCGCTTATTAACTGCATTGGGCATATCGAATTATAAATTTAACCATTTTGAAGATAATTTATTCATTAGAAAACATTCAGCAAAAGTTACACTTGGCAATCAAGATATAGCTATTGCTGGAAAAGTAAGAAAGGACATACTGGATATATTTGATATAGAGACTAATGTTTATGTCGCTGAGATTGATTTTGAGAAGATATTACCGTATCTTAAGATGGAACCAAAGGTAAAACCTATTCCTAAATTTCCTCATATTGTAAGAGACCTAGCGGTTATTGTAAAAGGTAATTTAGAGTCTAAAACGGTTGTTGAGCAAATAGAAAAGATAGGCAAGCCACTTGTAAAAGAAGTAACCCTTTTTGATATTTATACAGGAAGGCAAATTCCTCCCGGGTATAAAAGTTTGGCATATTCTATAAAGTATCAGTCGCAAGAAAGAACTTTAACAGATGAAGAAATAGATGAGATTCAAGAAGAAATCCAAAGAGCGCTAGTTGAAAATTTAAAAGCTCAGATAAGATAGCTTAAATAATG
>CAZKQD010000002.1:25362-51470 GCA_964554835.1 uncultured Planctomycetia bacterium
GCTTATGGATCTCTTTAAAAAAGAAAAGTTAGAAGAAAAGTCATATAAAAGAAGAAGTGAACCTCTTGCCTACAGGATGCGTCCGAGGAACTTAGATGAGTTCGTTAATCAAAAGTATATCCTTGGTGAAGACAAACCTCTCTTACGTGCAATTAAAGCAGATAGACTTACCTCAGTTATCCTTTATGGTCCTCCCGGAGTTGGAAAAACTGCTTTAGCTTCTACTATAAGCAATATAACCAAGTCTATATTTATTCATCTTAATGCAACAACTACTAGCGTAAAAGAACTTAAGGATATTTTAAGACGAGCGAAAAAGGAAGTAAAGTCATATAACAAAAGAACTATTATATTTTTAGATGAAATCCATCGTTTTAATAAAGCCCAGCAGGATGTTTTAATGCCTGATGTAGAAGAAGGAAATATTATCCTGATAGGTGCAACTACTCACAATCCTTTTTTTAGCATTGTTCCAGCTCTTATATCAAGATCCGGGGTGTACGAATTAAAGAAACTGTCAGAAAAAGATATTTTAAAGATTATGAAGGCTGCCTTAGAGGATAAAGAAAGAGGATTAGGGAAATTAAAAATTGAAATGAGTAAAGATGCATTGGGGATGATAAGCCGCTTATCAGATGGAGATGCAAGGCGCGCCCTGAATGCGCTTGAGATAGGCGCGCTCACCACAAAACCAGATAAAAATGGAGTAATTAACTATACAAAAAAGGTTGCCTCAGAGTGTCTTCAGAAAAAGGTAGTTCTTTATGATAAAGGAGAAGATGCTCACTATGATACAATTTCAGCATTTATAAAGAGTATGCGCGCATCACGTCCAGACGCTTCTCTTTACTGGTTAGCCAAGATGATTTATGCAGGCGAGGACCCAAGATTTATTGCGAGGCGCATCATAATCTGTGCTGCAGAGGATGTGGGTAATGCTGATCCTCAAGCTTTAATGGTGGCTAATTCTGCTTATCAGGCTTCTGAGATTATAGGTATGCCGGAGGCAAAGATACCTTTAGCCCAGGCGGCAGTGTATGTTGCCTGCGCTCCTAAGAGTAATGCTGCCTACATGGGAATTGAAAAAGCTTTAGAAGATGTTGAAAAAAGACCTCTTTTGGAAGTTCCTGAGTACTTAAAAGATTCCCATTATAAAGGAGCTAAGAAATTGGGACATGGCGAAGGCTATATTTATCCGCATTCAGATAAAGAAAAAGCTAAAAAACAGAAATATCTCCCCGAAGTTAGAAAATACTACGAGCCTAAAAATGTAGGTTTTGAGGCGGAGTTGAAAAAAATGCTTTATAGAAAAGAAAAATTATTTAAGAAGAAAAATTCTAAAAATAATTAACAATGTAAGTATTTTTGAAAGCTCATCCTTGCAATTAGAAAATTTCTTGCCTTCATTAAGTTATTGTTATATAATAAGTTAGTTAAAATTATAACCTAATTTAAAGCGTCCGCCTAATAAACGGACGTTTTTTAAAAAACTGATGTCATTTTATGATAAATAAGATAAAAAAATATTTTTTTGCTCTTGCAACAGATAGGAAAAATAATGCTTTTTACTCTTTTTTGAAGGTAATCTTGTTAGCTTTTTCTTATATTTATTATTTACTGGTTAAGATTGTTGTATTTTTATATATGAATGATATTTTTAAACGTTTTAGCTCAGATTTAAAAGTAATCAGCGTGGGCAATATTACCTTAGGAGGCACAGGCAAGACGCCGGTTGAATATTATCTGATTAAACATATATTTAATAAGAAAAAAGTCTCACTTATAGCTAGAGGCTATAATAATGATGAGTTAAATCTTATGCAGCTTAATTTTCCTAATATTAAGATACTGGCCGGTAAAAATAGAATTAAACTTATAAAAAAAGCATCTGGTGTGTTTAGGCCAGATGTTGCAATTGTAGATGATGGATTCCAACACTGGCGCATCAGGCGCAATATTGATATAGTGGTTATTGATGCCAGCAATCCCTTTGGCAATGGCTATCTTATACCCAGAGGAATACTAAGAGAACCAGTTTCTCACCTGATAAGAGCTGACATTTTTGTTATAACTAAAAGAGATTTAGGTCAGGGCAATTTAACATCTTTAAAAGAAATTCTCAAAAGAACGAACCCCGGCGCTTTAATTGTTGAATCGCAATATAAGCCCTTATATTTATACAACCCGCAACGGGATAAAAAGATAGATATACAAGAAATAAGAAATAAAAAAGTATCTGCTTTTTGTGCAATCGGCTCTCCTGAATCGTTTAAATATACACTGGGTAAAATGGGAGTGAAATTAGTCTCATTTTTAGATTTTATTGATCATTATCACTATAAAGTTAAGGATATTAAGAGAATTGTTAAGGAAGCTAATGAAAATACATCCGAGTTCATTATTACAACCGAAAAGGATTGGATGAGGTTGAATTCAGAGTTAATTGATGTAATGTCTAAAAATTTTAAATTTTGTATTTTAAAAATTGATATTGATATTGTAGCTGGTGAGGAGAAATTAATTGAGCGCTTATTGTCTTTATTTAATAACTAGGTTTATTTTGTTCATATTAAAGAACCTGCCTTTATCTGTAAGTCTGGCTTTAGGTAGAGGATTGGGGAATATTGCTTATTTTTTTGATGTTAAACAGAGAAGGATAGGCTATTCAAATCTTAAAGCAGCTTTTTCTTATAAAAAAGAACCCGGGGAATTAAAGAAAATTTTAAAGGGATGTTATAAGAACTTAGGTTTGATGATTGCTGAAATTGCCAAGTTCCCAAAACTTAACAGTCGTTATATTCAAAGATATATAAAAATATCTGGGTTTAAAGAAGCGGATAGGATAAAGAATGAAGGTAGAGGAGTAATTTTCTTAACAGCTCATTTTGGTAATTGGGAGCTTTCAGCGCAGGTCGCCGGCATTAAAAATTATCCTATGAAGGTCTTAGCCAGAGAACAAAGACATACAAAAATAAATGACCTTCTAAACTCATACAGGAGTATGAACAATTGTGAGGTTATTACAAAAGGTTTTAGCATAAAAAGTATTTTAAGAAGCTTAAAAGATGGTCAAATCCTTGGTATGCTTGGTGACCAGAGTACGTCTAAAGGAGGTGTCTTAGTAGATTTCTTGGGCCGCAAGACTTATACGCCTCAAGGCCCTATCTCTATTGCTCGTAAAACGAAAGCTGAAATTTTACCGAGTTTTATCATAAGAAAAAAAGGACCAAAACACTCTATATTAATACATAAACCTTTAAGAGCGCAAGTTCAAAAAGATACTACATCAAGCAGTCAAGGCGAACTGCAGGAGTTTCACAATCAGTTAGCTGATTATATTGATAAGGACCCCGAGCAGTGGTTGTGGATGCAGAAAAAATGGAAATTTACTCCTACACGTTCAATCTTAATACTAAATGACGGAAAAGCGGGACATCTAAATCAAGCAAAAGCTGCAGCCGAACTTCTTAAGGAACAACTAGAAAAAAATAACTTATATGTTCAATCGCCTTATGCAAAAGAAAAAGGCTATAAGATAATAAATATAAGATTTAAAAACAGGTTTAGTCGAATATTTTTAAATTCTTCAGCGTTATTTAGCACACATTCTTGTCAGGGATGCATGAAATGTCTAAAGAGAACCTTAGAAGAATCATGTTATAGAGAAGTTATAAGTAATTACGCTGATTATATAATTTCATGCGGAAGCAGCGCAATGGGCCTGAATTTATTTCTTTCTAAGGAAAATAATGCAAAGAGTATAATTATTATGAAGCCCGCATTTAAGATTAAATCTTTTGATTTGGCTATTATACCAGAACACGATAGACCAAAACCGCTTACCAATGTTGTCGTTACAGATGGAGCGCCCAGTGTCTTTAACAGAGAACTTATTGATAAAGATAAAGAAATTTTAGCAAAAGAAATCAACTTAACTAAAGAGCGAAAGATTGGTTTATTTTTCGGTGGAAGCAATGCATCCTATAAATATAAAGAATCTCAGCTTAAGGCTATACTCTCTCAGATTAAAAAAGCAACAAAAGATTTAGATGCTGAATTATTAGTAACTACCTCAAGAAGGACCGGTTCTTTCTTTGAATCGTTGATTAAAGAGTCTTTGGTTGAGTTTAGAAGATGTAAACTTCTTGTTCTTGCAGGTCAAAACAATCCTCCTTACGCTGTAGGAGGAATATTAGGCCTGTCAGATATTGTGCTTGTTTCTTTTGATAGTATTTCCATGATTTCTGAGGCGGTCAATTCTAAAAAATATGTAGTTGTTGCTGTACCTGATGATTATTCACCTAAGATTATCCTCAAGAAGCATAGAAGGATGATAGAACATTTTAACAGAAAAGGGTATATACACATTACAAACTTCTCGCATATAGAGGATAAGATTAAACAGATTCTAAAATTAAAACCCGAGATTAAAATATTAAAAGATAACCAAAAGATATCAAGGGCCTTAAGTAAATTAATATGAATATTTTACAGGTATTACCAAGATTAGATACAGGCGGAGTTGAAACCGGAACCGTAGATTTAGCTAAAGAATTAATTCAGCAGGGACATAAGGCGGTGGTAATTTCATCGGGTGGTGAACTGGTTAAGGAATTAGATTCCCTTGGTGTAAAACATTATGAATTACCAGTTCATAAAAAATCACCATTTACCATGTTCAGGATGATTAATGAGATTGTTGAGGTAATTAAAAGGGAAAAAATTGATATTGTACACGCAAGAAGCAGAGTTCCTGCATGGTCTTCCTATTTTGCCTGTTTCAGGACAGGATGCAATTTTATAACAACCTGTCATGGATATTATAATACTCATTTTATGAGCCGAGTTATGGCCTGGGGCAAACGAGTTATTGTACCAAGTTTGGTAATTGGCAGGCATATGATAGATGACTTTGGTGTGCCCGCAGATAGAATTAAGCATATAGCCCGAGGGGTTGATCTTGATAAATTCAAATTCAACCCGTCTTATCTAAAATCAAGAGTTTCCCTCACTATTGGAATAATTGGCAGGATTTCTCCAATAAAAGGGCATAGATATTTTTTAAGAGCTATATCTAAAATAGTAAGAAGGATTCCAAAAGTAAGAGCCCTGATAATAGGTGAACCTTCTTTAGGTAAAGAAAGATACAAAGAAAATCTTCAGATTTTCGTCAGGCAATTAGGCATATCAAGCTATGTAGAGTTTTTAGGAAGAAGATCTGATATGCCAAAGGTATTATCTGAGGTAGATATTTTAGTTATGGCCACTACAACTCAGGAGGCCTTTGGCAGGGTTCTAATTGAAGCTCAAGCTGTAGGTGTCCCTGTAATCGGCACTAAAGTGGGAGGTGTAGTTGAGATAATAGAAGATGGCGTAAATGGAATTCTTATTCCTCCTGAAGATCATGAAGCCATGGCTGAGGCAATAACCAGGTTGTATAAAGATAAGGAATTGGTAAGGCGTTTTGTAAAAAAAGGAAGAGAAAAAGTTGAGAAGCTCTTCAGCCTTAAAAGAATGGCTAAAGAAACCATGAGAACTTATCAAGAGACAGCTAGTTCTTTAAAGATATTAGTTATAAAGCTAAGCTCTTTAGGAGATATAATTTTAGCCGTTCCTTCATTAAGAAGCCTAAGAGAAAAATTTAAAGATGCTCATATAAGTGCATTAGTGGATTTACATTATAAGGATATTTTGCAGAATTGTCCGTATCTAGATGAGATTTTATCTTATAATCTTAAAAATGCCCCAATTTTTTCTAGGAAGTTTAGAAATATATCTAGAGATCTAATGAGAGAAAAATTCGATATAGTAGTTGACTTACAAAATAATACAAAGAGTCATCTTTTAGGTTTTTTAAGCATGGCTCCAAAAAGATACGGGTATAGAAACAAAAAACTCGGGATTCTTTTAAATTATGGAATAAGGGATGTAGGTAAAGAATTAGATCCTATAAATCATCAACAGAGGATTTTAAATATGCTGGAGATTGATATCCTTGATAGGAACTTAACTCTCTGGCCTAAGAAAGAAGATTTAGAGTATGTTGAGAATTTATTGAAAGGTGAATGGTTAGCAGAAGATCAAGTGCTTATTGGTATGAATATTACAGCAAGTTCAAAATGGCAAACCAAAAGGTGGCCTATCAAGAATTTTGCTAAATTAGCTGATGAATTAACTAAAAGATATAATGCAAGAATTGTAATAACCGGCAGCGATGAAGACAAAGAGGAAGCAGAGAAACTTAGCAGACTAACGAAAGCTAAGCCTATTATAGCTTCTGGCAAGACAACTTTTATGCAACTAGTAGCTTTAATTGCAAGAAGTAAGGTCTTTATAACGGGTGATAGTGCGCCCATGCATATTGCTGCAGCGATGAAGACTCCTTTTGTTGCGCTTTTTGGACCAACCTCACCAAAGCGCCATTTTCCACCAGCTCAAAAATGCACGGTAATTTATAAAAAACTAAAATGCAGTCCTTGTTATAAATCCAAATGCAATACAAGAGCATGTATGAAAGAGATATCAGAGGATGAAGTATTATCAGCTGTTAGTAAATATATTAAGGATAGATAAAAAATGAAAGTGTTACTTATAACCACTCACCTGGAATTTGGAGGAATTAGCTCTTACACTACTTCCTTAGCTAAAAAACTTAAAGAACGCGGGCATGAAGTTTGGGTTACTTCAAGTGGAGGGAGTCTAGTTGAAGAATTAAAAAAGCACTCAATAGAACACATTAAAATAAACATCAGAACAAAGTCTGAGTTAAGCCCAAAAGTAATCTTCGCTACTTTAAAATTATTAAAATTTATAAAACAACATAAAATAGACCTTATGCACGCCCAGACAAGAGTTACTCAAGTAGTATCATTTTACTTATCTAAATTAACAGGTACTCCTTATGTTAGCACCTGTCATGGATTTTTTAAGCCAAGATTATCACGTAAGATATTTAAAATGTGGGGCAATAGAGTGATTGCTATAAGTGAAGCAGTAAGAACTCATTTAGTAAATGATTTAAAAATACCTAAAGATAAAATTGACCTAATATATAATGGTGTAGATTTAAAGGAGTTTTTGTGCTCATATACTAACAAGCAAAAAAATGAATACAAAAAAGAAACAAAATTAAGAAATGGCCCAATTGTAGGAATAATTGCGAGACTATCTGATGTTAAAGGACACAAATATTTACTCCGTGCAGCAAAGCAAATTTTAGAAGAGAAATTAGATGTTCAATTTCTCATAATCGGTGATGGCCCCCAGAAGAAGAATCTTGTAAAATTAACAGACGAATTACAGATTAATGAAAATATTTATTTTGCGCCCCCGACTTTAGAAATAGCGTTGCCGCTATCTATAATGGATATCTTTGTTATGCCTTCATTGCAAGAGGGTTTGGGCCTTTCAATTTTAGAAGCTATGGCATCCGGATTACCAGTAGTTGCAAGTGATGTGGGTGGTATATATTCATTAGTTAAAGATGGCAAAAATGGTTTTCTAACTCCCCCCGCTGATTGCAAGGGGCTTAAGGATGCTATATTAAGACTATTAAATAATAAAAAGATGGCTAAATCATTTAGCAGATATGGACAGCGGAAAGCAAAAAATGATTTTTCATTAGATATTCTCACTAAAAAAGTAGAAAAAACTTATCGCGATGTATTAAATGAATAAAATGAAAGAAAGAAAGTCAAAAAGAAAGCGCATTCTAATAGTTAATGTTAATTGGTTGGGGGATGTTTTGTTTTCAACTGTCAGCATAAAAGCAATCCGACGAAAATACCCCGAAAGTTTTATCGCGTGCATGGTAGTTCCTCGCTGTAAAGAAATAATAGAAGATAATCCTCATATTAATGAAGTTGTTATTTATGATGAAGATGGAAAACACAGAGGTTTTTTAGGGAAGATAAAATTTATTTTGTTTTTGAAAAGAGAACATTTTGATACTGTTTTTCTTTTCCATCGTTCTTTTACCAGACTTCTTTTATGTTTTTTAGCTGGGATTCCTGAAAGAATTGGCTACTGGAGGAGAAAAGGAGGATTCTTGCTAACTAAGAAGGTGGAGGCGCCACTCCATAATATGCATAGAGTGGATTATTTTTTAAATTTAATTAAAGAGGCAGGTATCGAAACCTCTGATAAAAATTGCGAGTTCTTCATACCAGAATCTATTAAGAGGAAAGTTAGTGACTTATTAAAAAAAGAGAATATCAACAAAGGAGATATTTTGATTGCTGTTAATTTAGGAGGCAACTGGCGTCTTAAAAGGTGGCCTCTTGATAAGTTTGCTTTTCTTTCTGATAAATTGATAGAGAAATATAGAGCAAAAATTATAATTACAGGTGCAAAATCTGATGTTAAATTAGCTCAAGAACTAGTAGATAAAATGAAACATATGCCGATTATAGCAAGTGGAAGGACTAATTTGAAAGAATTAGGAGCTTTGTTTAAATTTTCTGATTTAGTTATATCAGCTGATACAGGCCCAATGCACATAGCAATCTGTATGCAGACTCCTGTAGTTGCATTATTTGGACCGACGAGCACAAAAATTACGGGCCCTTATACAGATAAAACGCCCTATAGAGTGATACAAAAAGATGTAGGTTGTGCTATACCATTTTATAATCTTGACTGTTATGATAATAAATGTATGGAGGCGATAACAGTAGAAGATGTCGTTAGGGCATTATAAGATTTATTACAATACTAATAAAATGGAGAATTACAATAAAATTCTGATAATTCGCACAGATAGGATGGGAGATGTACTTTTATCAACACCAGTTGTAAAAGTTTTAAGAAAAAAATTCCCTAAAAGTCACGTTGCCTTTATGGTAAGGCCATATACGCAAGATATAGTAAGAGGCAATCCTTATCTCGACGAGGTTATAGTTTATGATAAGTATGGTAGAGACAAAAGTTTTTTATCTAGCCTAAAATTTGCTCTTAGTTTAAGAAAGAAAAAATTTGATCTTACGCTCATTCTGCATCCTACAAATAGAATCCATATAGTGACCTTTTTGGCAGGGATACGCAAGAGAGTCGGCTATAATAAAAAATTCGGTTTTCTCCTTACTGATAAAGTAGAAGATATTAAACACTTAGGCAAAAAACATGAATTAGATTATAATTTTGATATACTTAAAGCAATTGGCATTAAAGATACATCAAGAGAGCTTTATATGCCTATATTAGAAGACGATGAAGATTGTATTAATTCTATATTAGAGGAGAAAAATATAAGTAGAAATGATAAAATTATAGCTATTAATCCTACTGCAAGTTGTCCGTCTAAGATATGGCCGGCAGAACGTTTTGGTAAAATCTGCAGTATTTTAATAAAAAATTACAATCTTAAAATCGCTCTTATATGCTCTGATAAAGATATAGATATTTGCAGAAAAGTGAGTTCCTTTATAGAAGATAATAATTATGTTGTTTTTTCTGGCCTTAAGCTAAGGCAATTAGCAGCCTTATTGAAAAAGGCTAGCCTTTTAATCTCTAATGACTCAGGTCCTGTTCATATAGCCGTTGCTGTTAAGACGCCGGTTATTTCTATTTTTGGTCGAAATCAGGCTGGCTTAAGCCCAACTAGATGGAAACCTTTAGGCGAAAATGATATTGTTTTACATAAAGAAGTAGGGTGTCGAGAATGTTTGGCCCATAATTGTAATAGAGGATTTAAATGCCTTAAATCAATAACAGTTGAGGACGTATTAAATGCCGCAAAAAAGTTTGAAAAAAATATTAGTAGTTAATCCATATGGCATAGGAGATGTTTTATTTACAACTCCTCTTTTAGCGGACCTAAGGGATAATTTTCCTAAAAGCTATATAGCAGTCTTACTTGGCTCCCGCACAAAGGAGATTTTAGAAAACAATCCTGATATAGATGAAATCTTTGTTTTTGATAAAGGGAAATTTGATAAATTACCAAGGATTAAGGCATTAAATATGTTATTTAAGCTGCTCAAGAAGATAAGAGAAAGAAGATTTAACTTACTTATAGATTTATCTAATTCTTCTCAATACGGTTTTATTGAGAAATTTTTCTTGAATATTCCGAGGAGAATCGGCTTTAACTACAGAAATAGAGGTAGATTTTTAACAGAGAGAATAGAATTGAAGGGATATAAAGATAAACATATAGTTGAGTATTATCTGGATTTAGCTCGTTTATTAAAAATTGAACCTAAGGATAAAAAGCTAAAATTTCCAGTTAAAGAGAAAGATAAAACCTGGGCTGAGGAATTTTTAAAAAGTAATAATATTGCATCGGCTGATATGCTCATAGGCATTATGCCTGCAGGAGGTTTAAGCTGGGGGCAGAATGCTAAGTATAAACATTGGAATAGAAAAAAGTTTGCTGAGCTTTCAGATAAATTAATTGAGAGATATAAAGCTAAAATAATTATTTTAGCAAGCAAGGAAGAAGAGTATATATGTGAATACGTACTAAATTGCATGAAGCATAAAGCGCTTTCTGTATGTGGCAAGACTTCAATATGCCAATTTGCTGCATTGTGTAGTTTATGTAATTTTGTTATATGTAATGACGGAGGGCCTCTTCATGTAGCTGTAAGTCAAGGAACGCCGACTATTTCTATATTTGGGCCCGTAGACGATAAAGTCTATGGTCCATATCCTGAAAGTAAAAAAAATTATATTGTAAAGAAAGACCTTTCATGCAGGCCATGTTATCAAAACTTTAAATTTAATCCGTGTAGTAATAGAAGATGTCTTAATGCAATTAGTGTAGATGATGTCTTAGAAAAGGTAAAATCGCTGAAAATCGTTTAACTTAATTGACACAATTATACCTTTATGGTAATATAAGTCATATGAAAAAATTAATAAAAATTATTTCAAGGTTTAAAGATGCCAAGATTCTAGTTATAGGAGATTTGATTCTTGATGAATTTATCTGGGGCGTGGTTGAACGCATATCTCCTGAGGCACCAGTACCCGTAGTTAAAGCTTCCTCTCAATCTTTTATGCCAGGTGGAGCAAGCAATGTAGCAAATAATATCTGTGCTTTAAATGGTAAAGTTGATATTGTAGGAGTTATAGGAAGTGATTTGTATGGTAATACATTACGAGAAGAACTTGAAGGGCGTGGCATAGGCACAGAAGGATTAATTGTTGATAAGAAGCGCCCTACTAGCTTAAAAACTAGAATAATAGCTCATAATCAGCAGGTGGTTCGCATAGATAAAGAAACAGATTCGCACATAGACGGCAAGGAATTAAAGCAGATTTTAGATTATGTTGAAGAAAAGATTAAAGATGTAGATGCTATTGTGATTGAGGATTACGGCAAGGGTATCATTACTCGTAAATTACTGAATAGTGTTTTATCTTTAGCTAAAAAGAGTAAGAAAATAATCAGTATTGATCCTAAAGAAGATCACTTTTCATTATACAAGGAAGCGACAGTTATTACACCGAATAAATCAGAGTTAGAGAAAGCAACTTATGTAAAAATAAAGGATTTCAGGGCATTAAAAAAAGCTGCTTTGAAATTGCTTAATAAGCTCAAAACTAAAGGCGTCCTTGTGACTCTGGGCGAAGATGGAATGTGCCTTTTTGAGAAAAATAAAAAAATTACTCATATACCAACTGTAGCCCAGGAGATTTTTGATGTATCAGGCGCAGGAGATACAGTAATTGCGGCAGTTACACTATCTTTGGTAAGTGGAGCTAATCTGATAGAGGCGGCACATATATCGAATTGCGCAGCTGGTGTTGTGGTTGGTAAAGTTGGTGTGACTGTATGCACACAGGATGAATTGAAAGATAAAGTAAATTCAGAGAGTCAAAGTAAAGATAAAAATTGAGGAAGGAGTGAATAGGCTATGAAAGCAACAGGGATTATACCGGCAAGATATGACTCATCACGTTTTGAAGGTAAGGTTTTAGAAGACCTTCAGGGTAAACCACTAATTTGGCATGTGTATAATAGGGCAAAGCAGTCAAAATTGCTGGATGAGGTAATTATAGCTACGGATAATAAAAAAATTAAAAAGGTAGCTGAGGGTTTTGGCGCAGACGTAGTTATGACTGATTCTAATGTTGCAACCGGCACAGATAGAATAGCTCAGGTTGCAGAATCTATTCATTCAGATATAATTGTAAATATTCAAGGAGATGAGCCATTAATACACCCTCCTCTTATAGATGAGTTAATTCAAAAACTATATGATGACTTTAGCTTAAACATTATTACTGCAGTTTATAAAACGGATAAGTTAGATGAAATAAATAATCCAAATGTTGTTAAGGTTGTAAAATCCAGGGACGATTTTGCCTTATATTTTTCTCGTTCACTTATTCCATACCCAAAAAATAAAGGAAATGTCTACTTTTATAAACATTTAGGAATATATGCTTATCGGCGCGGTTTCTTGCTCAGTTTCAGTACCCTGCCGCTTGCTGATTTAGAAGAAATAGAAGGCCTTGAGCAACTTCGCATTTTAGAATATGGATATAAAATTAAATTAGTTGAATCTAAGACCGATTCTGTAGGTGTTGATACTCCTAGCGATTTAGAAAAAGTTAAAAAAATAATGGAGGAAGAGAGTGCCTAAGTATATTTTTATTACAGGAGGAGTTGTATCCAGTCTAGGTAAGGGTATTGCATCAGCTTCAATTGGTAAACTTCTTGAAATAGAAGGTTTAAGAGTTACTTTAGCAAAATTCGATCCTTATTTAAACGTTGACCCAGGCACAATGAACCCTTACCAGCATGGTGAGGTGTATGTAACAGAAGATGGGACAGAGACCGATTTAGACTTAGGCCACTACGAAAGGTTTACTAATGCGCTTTTAGGCAAGAACAATAATGTAACGACCGGACAAATATACAACACCGTTATTGAAAAAGAACGAAAAGGGGAATATCTCGGTAGTACAGTTCAAGTTATTCCGCATATAACTGATGAGATAAAACGCAGGATTAAATTAGTTACGTCCGGCAAATACTTTGATGTTGTTATATGTGAGATTGGAGGAACAGTAGGTGACATTGAAAGCCTTCCATTTTTAGAAGCTATTAGACAGTTTAGGCAAGATATTGGAAAAGATAATGTTTTATATATACACCTTACCCTCATTCCATATTTAAAAGCAGCTCAAGAAGTAAAAACGAAACCTACTCAGCATAGCGTCGGAAAACTACGTGAGATTGGCATCCAGCCTGATATTTTATTATGCAGAACTGAGAAAAAGCTAACTAAAGAAGCCAAGGAAAAGATAACCCTTTTTTGTAATGTAGAAAAAGAAGCGGTAATTGAGGCACCTGATGTAGAAACTATTTATGAAGTTCCTATTGTATTTAAAGAAGGTGGTTTAGGCAAAATAATAAAAAAGAAACTGAAGCTAAAGAGTAAAAAGGGAAATTTGAGAAATTGGAAGAAAAAAATTGTAAACGTTGCTTTATATCCTTCTAAGAAAATTAAAATTGCAGTTGTAGGTAAATATATTCAGTTGCAGGATGCCTATAAATCAATATATGAGGCTTTAAAACATGCAGGCATTGCTAATGATTGCGAAGTTGAAATTAAAAAGGTTAACGCAGAAAAACTGACAAAGAATTCTGTTAGTAAATACCTAAGAGATGTGAAAGGGATATTGATTCCAGGGGGTTTTGGTCAGAGAGGAATAGAGGGCAAAGTTGCAGCTATTAATTATGCGCGCATAAATGAGATTCCTTTCCTGGGTATATGTTTAGGTATGCAATGCGCTGTTATTGAATTTGCACGTAATGTTTGCCATCTAAAAAAAGCTGATTCTACTGAGTTCAATAGAAGGACAAAGTATCCAGTAATAAATCTTTTAGAAGAACAACGGAAAGTTAAAAATTTGGGCGGCACAATGCGGCTCGGCGTTTATTCATGTACTCTAAAGAAAGGCACCCATAGTTACAGAGCTTATAAAAAAGAGCTAATTTACGAAAGGCATCGCCATAGATATGAATTTAATAATAAGTTTAGAAGAACCATGAAGAAGAATGGTTTAGTCATTGCAGGCGTGCATAAAAGTAAAAACTTGGTTGAAATCATTGAATTAAGAAATCATCCTTGGTTTGTAGCATCTCAGTTTCATCCGGAATTTAAATCAAAACCAGATAAAGCGCACCCTCTATTTGTTAATTTTGTAAAACACGCTATTAAATTAAAAAAGAAAAATGAAAAACGTACGTAGAGAAATAAAAATCGGCAATATAAAAGTAGGCAAAAATAATCCTTTATTTCTTATTGCCGGTCCCTGTGTGATAGAGTCTGAAAAATCTCTTATGCATCATGCAAAGCGAATAAAGGAAGTTGCTGATGACGTTGGCATACCTTTTATCTTTAAATCCAGCTATGATAAAGCAAATAGAACTTCAATAAAATCTTATAGGGGTCTGGGAGTAAAAGAAGGACTTAAGCTACTCTCAAAAGTAAAAAAAGAGTTTAATATACCCGTTTTAAGCGATGTTCACACTCAAGAGGAGGTAGAATTAGTTAAAGATATACTTGATGTTATACAGATTCCTGCTTTACTCTCAAGGCAAACCGATTTAATCGTAGAAGCCGCTAAGACAAAGAAACCAATAAATATAAAGAAGGGACAGTTCTTATCACCATATGATATGGAATATGTAATTGATAAGATTACCTCATACGGGAATCATAATATATTAATAACAGAACGCGGCGCTGTCTTTGGTTATAATAATTTGGTAAGTGACTTACGTTCTATTCCTATCATGAAAAAATTTGGGTACCCGGTTATCTTTGATGCCTCCCACAGCGTGCAAATGCCAGGAGGTTTTGGAGATAAATCAGCAGGTGAAAGAGAGTTTATCCCCTATCTTGCTAAAGCCGCAGTTGCAGCGGGTTGCGATGGGATATTTATAGAAGTTCATACAGAACCAGATAAGGCATTGTGCGATGGCCCGAATATGTTAAAATTGAAAGACCTAAAAGGGCTTTTAGTTCAGCTTAAAGAAATAAACCAGGTAGTAAACCCCGTTAGAGATATAATGAGGTTTTAATATGTCTTTAAAAAAAGCAAAACAAGTTCTAAAGATTGAAGCAGAGGCAATAAGGAATTTAATTAAAAGAATTGATAGAAAATTCTCTAACGCTTTGAATCTTCTATATGGATGCAAAGGTAAGATTATTGTAACCGGTATGGGCAAACCTGGAATTATTGCTAGAAAGATTTCAGCTACGTTAGCTTCATTAGGCACACCAAGCATATTCTTACATCCTGCTGATGCTATTCATGGAGATTTAGGAAGGGTCGTAAAAGATGATGTTATAATCGCCTTATCCAACAGCGGACAGACAGAAGAGATACTTAAGTTGCTTTCAACAATCAAGAAAATAGGCGCCAAGCTTATATCCTTAACCGGCAATGTAAAATCAGAGTTAGCCAAAAATAGCAATGTGGTTTTAGATATAAGCGTAAAAAGAGAAGCTTGTCCTTTAGGTCTTACTCCTACTGCCTCAACTACAGCAATGCTGGCTATGGGAGATGCCTTAGCTATTGCTTTATCTGAGAAGAAGGGCATAAAAAAGGAAGATTTTGCCTTATATCATCCAGGGGGAACTTTGGGCAGGAAGTTGATACTTAAAGTTGAAGACATTATGAGAGCAGGTAAGCAAAATCCTATAGTTAAAGAAAATACTTTAATCAAGGATGTATTGTTGGCAATAACCGGTTCTAAAGCCGGCGCTGCCTCAGTGATTAATAGCAGAGGTAAACTTGTTGGTATTTTTACTGATGGTGACTTAAGGCGGCATTTAAAGACTAATACTAATTTAATCTCCAAGAAGGTCAAGGATGTTATGACTGAAAATCCGATTACTATATCAAAAGATAAACTTGCTCAAGAAGCTTTGAGCATCTTAAGGCAAAAAAAGATAGATGAAGTACCTGTAATAGATAAAAATAATAGACCGGTTGGCTTACTTGATGTTCAAGATTTACTCAAAGCCGGATTAGTATAAATTATGGATGAGCAATTAGCGCAAAAGATAAAAAATATTAAATTAGTTATTTTAGATGTTGATGGTATCCTTACCGACGGAAAGATAATTTATACAAGCTTTGGAGATGATATAAAGGGATTTGATGTAAAAGATGGCTTTGGGATAACTCTTTTACATAGAGCGGGTATAAAATCTATTATACTTACAGCCAAATCTTCAAAAGTCATAAAACGACGCGCAAAAGATATGCACGTTGCTAAAGCATATCAAAATGCTTTTGACAAATTGGAAGTTTATAATAAAATATTGAGAAAATTCAAATTCGAAGATGAAGATATTTGTTTTATGGGTGATGATTTAGTGGACTTGCCAGTATTAAGAAGAGTTGGGTTTTCAGCTTGCACTCCCTGCAGTGTAGATGAGGTAAAAAAAGAAGTTGATTACATAACCAAAAAAACAGGTGGCTCCGGAGCTGTAAGGGAAGTGGCGGATTTGATTTTAAAAA
The DNA here is from genome assembly GCA_964554835.1 of uncultured Planctomycetia bacterium. Lineage (GTDB taxonomy): Bacteria > Omnitrophota > Gorgyraeia > JAGLLT01 > CAZKQD01 > CAZKQD01. The sequence goes on from CAZKQD010000002.1 coordinate 41,854, forward strand.
CTCAAAGTAAGTGGCAGAAAGTTACAGAAAAATATTACAGATAGAATGAAAGAATCAAAGACTTTTTTCATTGCAATTCTAATTCTTTTTTTTATCATAGGTTGTTCTGAAAAAGATATAAGTGATAAGAAGAAAACTCAAAAGGAATCTCTTTCATCTGATAAGGCCGCTACATCTAATCTTGGCTCAGAAGAAGATGTAGATCAGAAAATAACGGCTTTCTCTATCTCAGGGACTACAAAGGCTAAGAAAAAATGGAGCATCGAAGGTGAATCTGCCGATGTTTTAAATTCTAATATTATAAAGTTAAAAAGCATTACAGGTAGATGTTATCTTAAGGATGATATCATTACTATTACTGCAGATGAGGGTAAATTTAATAGAGAGAGTAATAAGGTGCAATTAAGTGAAAATGTTATAGCTAAAACTGAAAATGGGGTTACCTTAAAGACTGAACATCTTAACTGGAATGCCGAAAAAGAATACATATGGACCGATGATTTTGTAGAGATTACAAGAGATAAAATTAAAATTACAGGATACGGAGCATCTGGTTATTCAACCTTAGAAAAAGTCAAGTTAGATAAAAACATAAAGATAAATATTGAACCGTCGGCCGTAATAACCTGTGATGGTCCACTTCAGACAGACTACAATAAAGGGATTGGTTATTTAGATTCAAACGTTAAGGTGATTGACAAGGCAGGTAAGCTTATTGCAGACAAGGCCAAAGTTTACTTTGATAAAAAAGATCAAAGAATTATCAAAGTGGTTGCAATAGGAAATGTAAAAATTAAAAAGAATAATGATATTACTTTTAGCCATAGAGTAACCTATTTTGTTGATGATATGAAGGTTATCTTAACGGGTAAACCAAAACTACTAGTTTATTCTAGTAAAGATAATAGGTTTTAAAAGATGGATTTAATTAAAAGTAAAAATTTAGTAAAAAGTTATAATGGAAGACGAGTTGTAAATAAAATTAATATTGAAATTCACAGGGGAGAAGTTGTTGGTCTTCTTGGTCCAAATGGAGCAGGCAAGACAACTACCTTTTATATGATTGTCGGTTTAATCAACCCTGATAAAGGAGAAGTTTTCTTTGGTAACCGAAATATAACCGGACTTCCTATGTATAAAAGAGCGCGCTTTGGCATAGGATATTTATCTCAAGAGACATCTACATTTCGTAAACTCACAGTTAAAGAGAACATCATGGCTATTTTAGAAACCTTGCAAATTCCACCAAAAGCAAGAGAAAGACGCTGCGATGCGCTTTTAGACGAGTTAAACATCAAACACCTAGCTAAAAATAAAGCTTATACCTTATCAGGAGGGGAAAGAAGAAGACTCGAGATAACCAGGGCGTTAGTTTCAAATCCTGCATTTCTTCTTTTAGATGAACCATTCTCTGGAGTAGATCCAATAGCAGTATTTGAAGTGCAACAGATAATTAATCAGTTAAAGAATCGCGGTTTAGGCATTCTTCTTACAGACCACAGTGTAAGAGAAACATTGTCAATTACAGATCGTTCTTATATAATGGCTGATGGTGAAATTTTAATATCCGGTACATCCAGTGAATTGGTTAATGATCCTAAAGCAAGACAAATTTATCTAGGTGAAAAATTTACCCTATAGGGAGAGAGGGATTTATGGAGATATCAATAACTGGCAGGCATTTTGAACTCACAGAACCCATAAAGAAACATGTTATGCAAAAAGTTGATAATTTTAATAAGTTTTTAAATAGCATAATTGATATAAATGTGATTTTATCTCTAGAGAACAATATTAGACATATAGCTGAAATAATAGTTACTGCAAGAGATATAAAGTTTTTTGCAAAAGAGCAAACTAAAGATTTATATGTCTCAATAGACAAAGCAGTAGATACTATAGAGAAACAATTAAAGCACCATAAAGAAAGAGTGAAAACTCACCACACAAAACATAACAATGCCGAATCTATGTCAGAAAGTGAATCGCAGCAAGAAGCTAAAGATAAAAAGGAACCTTCTATAATAGTTAATTCCCAATTTTTAGATAAACCTATGGATCCTGAAGAGGCAGCAATGGAATTAGAAGTTAAAAATTTGATTTTTTTTGTTTTTAAAGATACAGGTGATGATAATAAAATAAAAATAATCTATAAAAGGAAAGATAAAAATTATGGACTTATTGAACCATGTTAATTATAACAGGAGGATGAGTAGATGAAAATTTTGGATTTCTTGGACGAAAGAGCAATAAGCACGGATTTAAAATCAGAAGATAAAGAAGGAATTATTAATGAATTAGTAGGTTTATTAACAGAAGCTAACAGAGTAAAAAACAAAAATGAGATGGTTAAAATATTGTTAGAAAGAGAATCCTTGGGCTCTACCGGCATTGGACAGGGCATTGCTATTCCTCATGGCAAATCTCCTAAAGTAAAAAAGATGGTTGCTGCTTTAGGAATATCTAAGAAGGGAGTTAATTTCGATGCTTTAGATGGTGAACCAGTTTATATATTATTTCTTTTGTTAGCTCCTGCAAATTCAGCGGGCCCCCACCTGAAAGCACTGGCAAGAATTTCACGCTTGTTAAAAGATAAATATTTTCGTGATTCCTTAAGAAACGCATCAGATAAAGAAACTGTGTTAAAGACAATAAAACAGGAAGATGAAATAAAAGAATGACTTTAGTTTCCGGGAGTTTAGATGCGTAAATTAAAATGGTTAATTCCGGGTATGGGCATTAAAAGGTGGATTTTTCTCTGCATCGTAGGGATTGGCTTAACGGCATTAGGCGCTGTATTGTTCTTTAAAGAAGGTATCATTTTTAAGATACTTGGATTTGTTACTTTTTTAATAGGCGCGTATGTAACTATTATCAGCATAAGAGAAATGATTAGATTCATCATAAATATTCTTCTTCCTCAAAGAGAAAAAAAGTTAGTTGATATTGTCTATACTAAAAGGCAGCTTTCTAAAGGACCAAACATAGTTACAATAGGAGGAGGAACTGGATTATCTACTCTCCTGCATGGCCTGAAAGAATTTACAAGTAATATCAGCGCGATTGTTACAGTTACTGACGATGGCGGCTCATCAGGTAGGCTACGTAAAGAATTTAACATTTTACCTCCTGGAGATATTCGCAATTGCCTGGTAGCCTTAGCAGATGTTGAGCCTTTAATGAGAGATTTATTTCAGTTTCGTTTTAATGAAGAGAGTGAGTTGAAAGGACATAATTTTGGCAATTTATTTATTACTGTTATGAGTGAGCTTACTGGAGATTTTGATAAGGCAGTTAAGGCATTAAGTAAAATTTTAGCTATAAGAGGCCAGGTAATACCTTCAACTCTAAAACCTGTTACTTTAGTAGCTAAACACAAAAACGGCCAAACTACAAAGGGTGAAACTCAAATAACTCAGACCGAAGAACGCATTGATAAGATTTTTCTAAATCCGCCCCATTGTGAATTAACCAAAGAGGCAAAAGATGCTATAGGTAGAGCTGAGGTAATAACATTCGGTCCAGGCAGTTTATATACCAGCATTATTTCTAATTTGTTAATTAAGGAAATGCAAGATGCTATATTTAAATCAAAAGCTGTAAAAATCTATATATGCAATATTATGACACAGTCTCATGAAACAGACAGATATTCGGCAAGTGACCACATAAAAGCTATTATCCAGCATACTAATTCCAGTATAATAGACTATGTTATCATTAATACTCAGGATATACCCCAGGGATTTCTCGAGAAATATAAGAAGGAAAATGCTTACCCAGTTGAGAATGATTCAGATAAAATTAGAGAGATGGGATATAAGGTTATAGAGGGAGATTTAATAAATACCAAGGACTACGTAAGACATGATTCTGAAGGATTAGCTAAGGCCGTACTCGGCATAATAAGTGGTAAACTTCATTAGAGATGCGCATCTCTAACGGGGTAAAAAAGCGCAGAAGATTAATGGAAAGATGATAATAGAGAAGGAAGTAGTTATAAAAAATGAAAGTGGGCTTCACGCAAGGCCCGCTGCATTATTTATTCAAATTGCTAATAAATATAATAGCGACGTTATGATAAAAAAAGGAAAAAAGGAAATTAATGGGAAGTCCATAATGGGCATTTTAATGCTAGCAGCTGATAAAGGAAGCAAGATTAAATTAAAAGTAAGCGGAGAAGATGCCCAAGAGGCAATGAAAGAGCTGGAGATATTTCTTATAACACCGGAAGGAAGCTAATATGGTACAGAAATTAAAAGGCATTGCAGTATCACCAGGTATTGTAGTAGGTAAAGCATTTTTGGTAGATAGTGAAAGCATAGCTATTGCTAAAAGAAAAATTTCCAAAGAGGATTTACCTCTTGAGATTGCTCATTTTGAGGAAGCTTTGATTAAGACTCGTTCTGAAATAATGCAAATAAAGAAGAAAGTGGTAGATGAATTAGGCCCAGAGCAAGTTGGGATTTTTGATGCGCATCTTTTAGTTCTTGAAGATAGATCTTTGATCGAGGAGGTAATTTCAGCTTTAAAGAAAGAGAGATATTCGGTTGAGTATGTTTTCTCACAAGTAATGAATAAATACATAAGGGCTTTTAATAAAATAGACGATGAATATCTTAAAGAGAGACTTTCCGATATACAGGATGTTGGACGAAGGGTATTAAATAATCTTTTAGGTGGACGCCGGAAGGCATTGAAAGATCTAAAAAATGAAGTTATTGTAGTTGCCTATGATCTTTCACCAAGCGATACTGTCTCAATGCCAAGGGGGAAAATACAGGCCTTTATCACCGATATAGGAGGTAGGACTTCTCATACAGCTATTATAGCAAGATCCTTAGAGATACCTGCAGTAGTTGGGCTCGAGAAGGCAACTCAAAAGATTAAAAATGAGGATACCATTATAGTCGATGGCGATAGAGGAACTGTTATTATAAATCCTGATAGAGCTATATTAGAGAGATACCGAAAGAGCAAAAAAGATTTTACAGCTTTACAGAAAAACCTTATAAAAATAAGAAACCTGCCCGCAGAGACAAAGGATGGTCGAAAAATTCAATTGTCTGCAAATATTGAATTTCCTGAAGAAGTTTTATCCGTCATTTCCCATGGCGCAGAAGGTGTTGGTTTATATAGAACAGAATATTTTTATATGAACAGAACCGATTTACCATCTGAAGATGAACAGTTTGAAGCCTATAAGAAAGTAGCCGAGAAGATTAAACCTCATATAGTTATAGTTCGAACTATGGATTTAGGCGGCGATAAATTTATATCCCAATTTCAACTACCAAGGGAGATGAATCCCTTTTTAGGATGGAGAGCTATAAGGTTTTCTTTAGCGCGTCCAGATATATTTAAAACCCAGTTAAAAGCAATATTAAGAGCAAGCGCCTATGGGAATCTTAAGGTGATGTATCCAATGATTTCAGGAATAGAAGAATTAGAACAGGCAAATAAAATTTTAGAGCAATGTAAACGAGAACTTAATAAGAAAAAAGTTGATTTTAATAAAAATATTGAAGTAGGTGCTATGATTGAGATACCATCTGCTGCTTTAACTTCTGATGTATTAGCCAAAGAGGTTGATTTTTTCAGTATAGGCACTAATGATTTGATTCAATATTCTCTGGCAGTAGATAGAGCAAATGAGAAAATAGCTTATTTGTATAATCCTGCTCATCCTGCAGTTTTAAAATTAATAAAACTGGTTATTGATACAGCTCATGAAGAAAACATATGGGTAGGTATGTGTGGTGAAATGGCTGCTGATCCAGCAATGGTATTAATGCTTTTAGGGTTAGGGCTTGATGAATTTAGCGTCTCACCCGTAGCAGTACCTGAAATTAAAAAGATAATAAGGTCTATAACTTTAGAAGAGGCTAAAAAAATAGCTAAAGAGGCGCTCAAATTACCATCAGGAGAAAAGATAAAAAAATTTGTAGAAGATAAGATTAGAAAGATTGCACCAGAGCTTAGAAAACAAAAGGAGTAAAATGTTAGTAAAATGTTAAAGACATTAAACAACATCAAAGAAATAGAAAAATTTGATAGAAGCAATATGAGAGACCTTATAATGGAATTTCCTCAACAGTGTTTAGATGCAGAAAAAATAGGTCATAGTTATAAGATGCCTAAAAAGTACGTTAATAAAAGATATAAAAGTGTTGTATTTACAGGAATGGGTGGCTCAGCTATCGGCGCAGATTTAATTAAAGATTATCTAAAATTTGATGCAAAGCTCCCAGTTTATGTAAATAGAGATTATACCCTACCTGAATTTGTAGATAAAGATTCTTTAGTTTTTGTCTGTAGTTATTCAGGTAACACTGAAGAGACTCTAAGCGCCTTTAAATTAGCTAAAAAAAAGAGAGCAAATATTATTTGTTTATCATCAGACGGTAAATTAGAAAGGTTATCTTCTAAATACAGTTATCCTTTTATAAGGATACCGGGAGATTTTCCTCCGCGCTGTGCTTTAGGCTATTCAGTTATTCCTTTGTTGTTCGCTCTTAAAAAATTAGGCTTGATTAAAATAAAAGGTTCTGATATAAAAGAGACCTATAAGCTTTTAGATAAAATTAGTTCTAATTTGCGGCCTTCTAAAAGAAGCAATTATGCAAAAAGAATAGCATCTTGTTTGCATGATAAATTTGTCATAATTTATGGTTCGTCCTCTACAACTGAAATTGCTGCTATAAGATTTAGAGGTCAACTTGCAGAAAACAGCAAGACCCTATCATCTCACCATGTATTTCCCGAGATGAATCATAATGAGATAGTTGGATGGGAAAATCCAAAGGATGTATTAAAGAATTTTGTAGTAATTATTTTAAGAAGCGAAAAAGATAACAAAAGAGTCAAAAAAAGAATTGAAATAAGTAAGAAAATCATCAAGAGGTCAAAAGCTAAAATAATTGAAATTGAAGCCATCGGTGATAATTTACTTGCGCAATTTTTTAGTTTAATTTATACCTGTGATTGGATAAGTTTTTATTTAGCTGTATTAAATAAGATAGACCCAACGCCCGTTAAAAGAGTCCATTACCTAAAGAAAGAATTAGCAAGGCAATAGATCATGAGAGCATTAATTCTAGCTGCAGGATATGCAACGAGATTATACCCATTGACTAAAAATAAAGCAAAACCTTTACTACCCATAAAAGGTACTCCAATTATAAGTTATATTATCAAGAGGATAGAGCCGATTAAGGGCTTAAACAAGATTTATGTTGTAACTAATCAAAAATTCTATAGTGATTTCTGTCAATGGAAGGATAATTATAAATTTACCAAACATATTGAAATTATTAATGATAAAACACAGGAAGATGAGGCAAAACTTGGAGCAATAGGAGATATTGATTTTGTTATCAAAAATAAAAACATAGAAGAAGATCTTTTAGTTGTGGCAGGCGATAATCTTTTTAATTTTGACTTGTTAGATTTTACAGACAAAGCTATGAAGAAAAAACCAGCTGTCTCATTAGGTATTTATGATGTTAAAGAAGAAGAATTAGCTCATCTTTATGGAATAGTTAGCCTTAACAATCAAAATAAGATTGTAGATTTTCAAGAAAAGCCTGATGAGCCTAAAAGTACTCTGGCTGCTGTTGGGATATATTTTATGCCTAGAGAAATTCTAAACTTAGTATCTAAATATTTAAATGAGGGTAATACTTCTGACGAACCAGGTTATTTTATCAGGTGGCTATGTAGGAACAATGAAGTTTATGGAGTATCGCTGCCAGGGGAATGGTTTGATATAGGAAGTATAGAATCTTATCATAGAGCAAATGGGGCATGGAGGGAGGAAGAAATTGATTAAAAAACAATCTTATTTATTTACTTCAGAGTCCGTTACTGAAGGTCACCCAGACAAGGTCGCAGATCAGATATCTGATGCTATTTTAGATGCCATTTATAGAGGCGATCCCAATGGAAGAGTTGCCTGTGAGACTCTGGTTACAACAGGATTAGCATTTGTTGCTGGTGAAATTACAACAGATTGCTATATAGAAATTTCGAAGATTATAAGAGAAACCATAAAAGATATAGGTTATACCGAACCAGAATATGGTTTTGATTATCAAACATGCGGAGTTGTAACTGCTATACAAGAACAATCTAAAGATATATCTAAAGGTGTTAATATAGGCGGAGCAGGTGATCAAGGGATGATGTTTGGCTATGCCTCAGATGAGACAAAAGAATTTATGCCTCTGCCAATTATGTTAGCACATAAATTAACTCGGAAATTGGCTGGCGTAAGAAAGAAAAAAGAGGTTAAATATTTAAGGCCAGATGGAAAATCTCAGGTAACCGTAGAATATCATGATGGAGAACCTAAAAGAGTAGAAGCAGTAGTTTTAAGTGCCCACCACGCTCCTAATGTAAAAATAGGAAAAGTAAGAGATGATTTAAAAAAATTAGTTATAGATAAAGTTATGCCTAAAAAACTTATAGACAAGAAGACAAAAATATATATAAATCCTACAGGTAGATTTGCTATAGGTGGGCCACTTGCAGATACAGGAGTAACGGGAAGAAAGATAATAATTGATACATATGGGGGAATAGGAAGTCATGGCGGGGGATGTTTCAGTGGTAAAGATCCAACAAAAGTAGACAGATCAGCTTCTTATTATGCTCGTTATGTAGCTAAAAATATAGTCGCAGCAGGTTTGGCTAAGAAGTGTGAAATACAACTTGCTTATGTTATAGGAATCGCTGAACCTGTTTCGTTAATGGTTGATACTTTTGGCACAGGAAGGGTTTCTGAAGAGAAGTTAAAAAAGATAATAAGAAAGAATTTTGACATGCGGCCCGTCAGCATTATAAAAGAACTGAAGTTAAAACGCCCCATATATAGAAATACTGCCTGCTATGGGCACTTTGGCAGAGAAGAAAAGGGATTCACCTGGGAGAAGACAGATAAAGTTCAACTATTAAAAAAAACCTAAAATCGAACTAGGAGTATAGTAGAAGATGAAAAGCGATATAAAGAGCGAAAGACTTGCAAAAGAAGGAAAATTAAAAATTGAGTGGGCGCGAAACTTTATGCCCGTTTTAAGTCTAATTAGAGATAGATTCAAAAAGGAAAAGCCTTTAAAGGGCATACGTGTTGGATGCTGTCTGCATGTTACTTCCGAGACAGCGAATTTAGTTATTACTCTTAAGGCAGCTGGTGCAAAGGTAAATTTATGTGCTTCAAATCCTTTAAGCACGCAAGATGATGTCGCCGCTTCTTTAGTTGAAGACTATGAAATTTCTGTTTTTGCTGTTAAGGGTGAGGATAATAAACGTTATTACAGGCATATAAGTAGCATACTTGATACAAGGCCTCATATTACAATGGACGATGGAGCAGATTTAGTCTCAGCCATCCATAAAAAAAGAGAGAATTTAGCTAAAGAGGTTATAGCCGGAACAGAAGAAACCACTACTGGGGTAATTAGACTTAAGAGTTTAGAGAAAAAGAAACTTCTACTTATACCTATGTTTGCTGTAAATGATGCTCAAACAAAGCATCTTTTTGATAACAGATATGGCACAGGCCAATCTACCATAGATGGAATTATAAGAGCCACAAATGTTCTGCTTTCCGGGACAAA
>CAZKQD010000002.1:51570-60211 GCA_964554835.1 uncultured Planctomycetia bacterium
ATGAAAGATGGTGTGATTGTTGCCAATGCAGGCCATTTTGATGTTGAGATAAATTTGAAGGCGCTTAAGGTGTTAAGTAAATCTAGAAAGGCAATTAGAGGTTATATTGCACAATATACTTTGAAGAATGGTAGGCGGATAAATGTGCTGGCAGAAGGCCGGCTTATAAATTTAGCTGCAGCTGAAGGACACCCAGCAAGCGTTATGGATATGAGTTTTGCTAATCAAGCTTTAACCTGTGAATATATAAAAAAGAACGCTGATAAGTTAAAAATAAAAGTATATAAAATTCCAGAGATTATAGATAAAAATATCGCTCGGCTAAAGTTAAAATCCCTGGGTGTAAAAATAGATAAATTAACAAAGAAGCAAAGGGAATATTTATCTTCCTGGCAGTTAGGAACTTAAATCTTAAAGGATTTTTATAAATGGGTAAAAAAATAAAAAGAATAGGTTTGTTAACAAGCGGTGGCGATTGTTCTGGGATGAATGCTGCTATAAGGAGCATCGTAAGGTGTACTCTATATTATGATATACAACCTATTGGTTTTTTTCGCGGTTATACAGGCTTGATACAAAATGATTCTAAGGAATTATCAAGGCGTTCGGTGAGTAATATTGTCGGCAGAGGAGGCACCATCCTAAAAACTGCTCGTTGTCCCGAATTTATCAAAAAAGAAGGACAAAAGAAGGCCGTTGAGGCCATAAGGAAGAATAAAATAGATGGCATGATAATTGTTGGCGGTGATGGTTCCTTTAGAGGAGCTCATCTCTTAAGTGAAAATTGGGGAATACAAACTATCGGAGTCCCAGCTACAATAGATAATGATATAAAAGGCACAGATATTTCAATAGGTTCATTTACTGCGGTAAACGTAGCTTTAGAGGCAATAGATAAAATAAGAGATACTGCCACCAGCTTAGAAAGAATCTTTGTTGTTGAGGTGATGGGACGTTCAAAAGGTTATATTGCTATGCTTGTGGGTTTAGCAGGCGGAGCAGAAGATGTTGTGCTCCCGGAGTTAGAATTCTCAATAGATAAAATGTGTGATGATATAACAAAGGGCAGAAGAAAAGGAAAAATTAGCTGGATAATAGTAGTAGCCGAAGGTGCTGCAAAAGCTAATGATGTTGCATCCGGTATTACAGAAAGAACAGGTTATGAAACAAGGGAAGTTGTATTAGGGCATATTCAGAGGGGTGGAGCTCCAACTGCTTTTGATAGAATTCTTGCAAGTAGATTTGGGGCTTATGCAGTCGACCTACTAAGAAACGGCCAGAGCGATAAAACTGTTGCAATTGAAGCAGATAAATTAAAAGCAGTGGATTTAGATTTTGCAACTCAACCTGTTCAGGGAATTAATACTGAACTTTATGACTTAATGAAAATTCTGGCAACTTAATTTTTATAAAAAGGGGTATACAGGTGTTATACAGTAACTTAGAAAACCTAGTTTCGTCATTAGAGAATGTTGTGGATATTGATGAGACTGGTCTTAAAATATTAAATAAGGAAAAAGTAATATCTAAAGTTATAGATGATTTGGTCTATAATCTTGCATTAAATGACGATAGCAATATAAAAGAAAGCTGCTCCTGGATAATAAGACAGATAGCTTATGGATTTAATATTGTCCCCTCTTCAATACAAAGCCTATATGAAGCTAGGGGACGCAATGAATATAAAGATATAACCGTTCCAGCTATAAATCTCAGAGGTCTAACTTATGATCTTGCCAGAGCGTTGATAAGAACAGGCAAGAGAAATAATTCTTTAAGTTTTATATTTGAGATTGCAAAATCTGAAATCGGATATACTAATCAAAATCCAGCTGAATATACGTCGGTAATTTTAGCCGCAGCTATAAAAGAAAGTTATGAAGGCCCCGTATTTATTCAGGCAGATCATGTTCAGGTAAAAAGTAAAGATTTTAATAACGATCGAAATAAAGAAATAAGTGACTTAAAGTCCTTAATAGATAAAGAAATTAAGGCTGGATTTTACAACATAGATATTGATTCATCTACGTTAGTTGATTTGGATAAAAAAGACATATCAGAACAACAACGTTTAAATTTTGAAGTAGCAGCGGAACTTACCTCATTTATAAGAGAAAAAGAACCAGAAGGAGTAACTGTCTCGGTGGGTGGTGAAATAGGAGAAGTAGGCGGCAAAAATTCAACACCGGAGGAACTAAGAGCATTTATGGATGGATATCTTAGAACCCTTAAAGAATATAATCCCAATTTAAAAGGCATAAGTAAGATAAGTATTCAAACTGGCACTTCCCATGGCGGCGTTGTTTTGCCGGATGGTTCTGTTGCTAAGGTAAAAGTCGATTTTGAGACTCTAAAGGAACTTTCTGAAATAGCCCGGGAAGAATATGGACTATGTGGAGCTGTTCAGCATGGAGCATCCACCTTACCTGATGAAGCATTTGGTAAATTTTCTGAGACTCAAACTGCTGAAATTCATCTTGCCACTGGTTTTCAGAATATAACTTATGATAGTAAGCATTTTCCTAAAGATTTAAGAGAGAAAATGTATAATTATATAAAGACTCAACTGAAAAATGAAAGAAAAGAAGATCAAACTGAAGACCAGTTTATTTATAAAACCAGGAAGAAAGCCTTCGGCCCATTTAAAAAAGAATTAATGAATTTACCTGAGGATATTAGAAATGCTATAAGTAGTAATGTTGAGGATAAATTTGACTTTTTATTTAAAAAGTTGAATTCAATAAATACTAAAAACCTAGTAAGTAAATATATAAAGCCTAAAAAAGCTGAAGTTAGTATGCCTAAATCGTTAAGTGAGGTTATTTGATTATTTGGGTAATTTGATAATAAATATTATACCCACACATCCAAATATTATATTGGCAAGCCAAGAGGAAAGTAAAGGAGGAAGAAGACAAGCCTTTCCCAGAGATACGCTTGTAATTATAGCAGCATAATAGAGGAATCCTACAGCTAAAGCTACTCCCAAATACATAAGAGCCCCGCCTTTATTTGGTAAAAGCGCGAAATAAACACCAAGTAATACTATTATAAGATTAATAAATGGATAAGATATCTTGTTATAAAAATCTATTAATAATCCTATGGGTCGATATCCATCATTTGATAATTTCTTAAGGTATCCATAGAGTCCAAAGATACTCATAAATTGAGTTTGATGTTTTGATCTTAGGAAATCCTCTGGTTTCTCAGGAATTCTAAATATTTTCTCTTTAAAAAATAGCGGTTCTCCAGTGGTGCCTCCTGTTTTATCTAAACGGTAAATTGCACAGTTCTTAAATACCCACATATCCTGAGTCCACGTAGCTTTATCTGCAGTAATTTTAGCTACTAAATTACCTTTATCATTATGTTGTAGAATAATTACTTTATGTAAAACTTTATCATTTATATCAAAGCTTTCTGCATAATATATTCTGTAGTCGGCGCCATATAATGTGACATCTCTAATTGTTTCATTCTTAAATTCTTTTTGTTTGGGTTCTATCTTTTCTTCTTTTATGTAACTATAGACCGCATAGGACTTGGGTACAATTTCATTCTCTACAATAAAAGATAATATAGCAACAATTAATGCTAAGAATAAAAGAGGGGTTATGATTCTCCAAATACTGACTCCGCTCGCCTTAAGAGCCACTATTTCATTATGACGATTAAGAGTTCCTATTCCATATAAAACTGAAAGAAGAAGAGCCATAGGTGTAATTTGGGTTAAAATTATAGGCAAGAAAGCAAGATAGTAACGAAGGAGAGTCACGATTTTTACATTTTGATTTATTATATCTTCTAAATTGGCGAATAAATCAATGATGACATATAAACAAGCAAATAGACCTATGCAATACAGTAAAGGGGGAACGAATTGCTTTATTAAATATTTATCTATTAGCTTCATTTTATTTGTCTACAGTACGATAGGTTAATAGTATACCTATGCCCATAACAATTATATTTGGGAGCCAGGTTCCTAATGTTGGATCGATAATCTTTTTCATAGCTAAAGCACTACCCGTTGCTAAAATCACGTAGTAGAAAATAATAACAGCTAAACTTAGACCAAAACCAGCTGATTTAGAACTCTTCTTAGTTTTTATAGCAAGAGGCAGACCAATAAGCACAAAAGCAAGACTTGCAAAAGAAAGAGCCATTCTTTTATTTATTTCTGTAATTAAATTTATAGGATCAATGTTATATCTTTTTAATTTTTTTATTTCTTCTTTCGCTTCGGTTATAGTCATATCCTTTGGTTTTTTTTGGATGTTTTCAGATTGCCCTTCATATAAATTCAAAGTTATATAATAAGTTTTAAATTTAAGTTGATAGAATTCGCTAGAATTATCTGACTTCGGTTCATCTAAACTTCCGTCTATTAATTTCAATTTTATAATATTTTCATCTTTTACGGGAATAAACCTTCCTTCTTTAGCTATAGTAATACGGGGATTTTTACCTTCTTGAGTTTGAAATATCTTTATCCCCTCAAGTTTTTTACCTTTAACCCTGTTTACAAAAATAATGTGATTTTTGAATCTTATAAAGGTGCCTTCTTCTATAATGCTAATTGGACTTTTGGTTGCAATTCTAGCAAGTATTTTTCTTGATGCAAAGTGCGCTTCGGCTATAATTCTATCATTTAGAATTATAGAAAATAGACTAATTATCAGACCAACGGCGATTAAAGGAAACATTATCCTGTATAGACTAAATCCGCTTGCTCTCATAGCAATTATCTCGTTGTCTGATGAGAGCCTTCCAAAAGTTAAAAGTATAGCGGTAAGTAAAGACATAGGCAGGGCATATCTTAAAAGATATGGAACCCAGCTTAAGAAAAGTTTTAGAATGTCAATTATATCGACACCTCTTGTAATAATTTTATCTGCTGACTGAATTAGATTACCAATAATAAGTATGAATACAAAGACTGATAAAGATACAAAAAAAGGGCCTGAAGCTTCTTTTAAAACGTAATTTCGCAGTATCTTCATAGTTAATTTCCTCTGGCTAAAACTAAGGCGTACACTTTATTTGCCTGCGCTTCTTTTAAGACCTTAGCACATTCATTTATAGTAGAACCTGTCGTAAGAACATCATCTATTAATAAAACAGTTTTATTCTTATAGGTTGATATATCTTTAACTTTAAAGGCATCTTTTAAGTTTGATAATCTCTTATTTCTGTTAAGTTGTACCTGAGCAGGGGTAGATTTAATTTTATTTAAATTCTCCTTTATGATTGGTTTATTGAATCTCTTAGCGATACTTTCAGCTATCAGTTGAGATTGATTGAATTCTCTGGCTCTTAATTTACTTTTATGCACGGGCACCGCAGTAATTATATCTATTTTATCAATGTTTATAAAACTTTCAATAAAATTATGCATTAGTTTTGATAGCAAATTTAGAAGGCGGATTTTTTTATTGTATTTAAAAAGATGGATACATTCTTTAATTACATCTTTGTATTCACAAACAACCCACGCCCTATCAAAATAAAATTCACTATTGTTACATTCATTACATATCTGCTTATTAGATAGATTAAAACTTATAGTTCTTCCGCATCTTTTGCAATGTGGAGGGAGGTTTATGCGAATTTTATGCATACAATTTCTACATATATGCCAGATGTTTTCAGGATACAGTTTGGTTTTGCAGATTTGGCATTTTAAAGGATAAAATAGATTTATGAGGCTTTTAAGAATACTATACATCATTTTTTAATATAGCATCTTGTTTGCGCTTTGTCAATCTATCATTATCTGCGTAAGGTATAGTATTGATTTTTAGGGTCGTAAATGATAAAAAATGGACGGAGCTATTGGATATTTTTTTCTGAAAAAAGCCCTAGTTTAAGTCATAAAAGATTTTCAGAAAAAATGCTTGACAAACAAATTATTTTGGTATATATGAATATATGTTCATATAGTCAAACAGAAATACACGGCTATAGATAGAGGAAAGGAGGTGAATGATGCGCATAAAGAAGGCTCGCCAGATCCTGAAAAGCTTGGCAGATGATACCAGGTTAAGGATCATAAATCTCTTGGGTAAGCAGGAACTAAATGTAACAGAACTGTGCGAGATTCTTGGCGTAAGCCAATCTAATCTTTCTAAGCATCTTGCCAGGTTACGGTTAACAGGGGTTGTAACCGACAGAAGGGAAGGACTTAACGTATATTATCACTTACGAAAGCCTGAAAACAGGTCTCATAAGGAGCTTGTCAATGCTATTACGCTTGGATTGTCAGAATTAGAAGCGTTTAAAAAAGACCTGGAAAAGCTTAATAAATCCCAAAAAGGGAATAGTTAAAACTGTGGAGGTGAGAAATGAGTAAATGGTTATTGGCTGTACTTATATGTGTTATAACCGTTTTTTCTTCGGCTCAAACATTTGCGCAGGAAGAAGATGTAGAGTACTCCTGGGGTACGGTGAAGAGTATATCTTCCAACGAAATCGTAGTTACAGAATATGACTATGATAAGGATGAAGACGTAGAGGTTACTTATTCTATAGACCCTAAGGTCGAACTTGAAGGTGTAAAGACTTTGAAAGATATTACGGTAGGTGACAGTCTCGATATTAAATATGTAATTCAAGGTGGTAAAAAAATTGCCAAAGTTATTACTGTTGAAGAGCCATCTAAGACAGAAGAGTAAGAAAAGTACGTCCCTTCAGAGACATACGATGAAGAATAGGAGTATCCCCAGGAAGAGTCAGGTTCAACTGAAACTTCCGAGCCTGAGTTTGAATAATCAGGGATTTATGCCCTATATCATTATCGATGACAATAGGCAGTATTTGCCGGAGGATATAGTCGAAAAATATAGCCTCAAACCAGGAATGCGGACACCTTTTATTGGATATAGGATATTCGAAGATAATGAAAAGAAAGAGACGAGTAGCTCAGGGTATCAGGAAATATATCAGAAGGCAAAAGCTGATTATCAAGAGAATGGCCAAAGATAAGGATGAAGAACAGCGCCTTATAAAGGAACTTTTGAATAGACTTTATGGTCCACAATAATATGGAGTGTATAGTTGAGTTAAGCTGGCGGATGATACGAGGAATACCTGTAGGCATGCATCGTTTGATATGGCTTGCGAAAGCAAAGCTTGAAGACGAAGGTATTTAGAATAGGATGTTTGATTCATGGAAAAAATAAATTTTTTACAGGACATAACCTATAAAGATCCTAATAGCGTCCAGGGTACGGATCAAGAAGTTTATTTTCCGTTGACTGGATATGGGTATACACTTGATGAAATACTTAATAATAAAAATAGATGGTATGCAAAGATAGTCTGCCATATCCAAAACAATAAGGACTTGAGGCATTACGTATCCACAACCTATGCAAAACATTATGATTATCTGAGGCTTATCGAAACCACCACCTTCTTAAAATGCAATAATAAGTTAATACCTGAGATAGTTAAGTTATATCCCAGAGAAAATACGGTTGTTTGTAAACACATAGGTGAGTTTTTATCCGAGTATCTTACAAATAATACAAGAGAGGTTTTTCAGGTGCTTTCAGCTGTTTTTGAATATATGGAAGAAATAAACCGGATCGAGAGACGTTATAAAACATTTATTACGCCTTCCATCGTAAGAATTTCCCTGAAGTTATCGGATGAGTTTCAGAATGAGTTTGATTTTTTGCCAAAAACAAGAGTCGTTTTGGAGACACTTGAAAAATCAGACATTAAGTTTTTGTATGGCTGCGGTGTGGAGGATCCTCATATATGGAATTTCAGGGTTAGAAAGTTTTCAGGGGAAACCCAGGCGCTAACCACAGATTTTGATTATTTCTTCAATGAAGTGAATTGTTTTTGGGAACTGGGATACTTTTATGCCACTTTAAGATGGCTTGGCAAAAACGGTTTTTATCTCAGACGCAAAGCAGAGCACATTTTGTTCACCATTGTGCAAAAAGCAGATTTAAAATCAGAGTTTATGTTTTGGTTGGGGGTCTTGTCCAGTTACTGCGGCTACAGGGACAGTTTTTGCAATTCGGTAATAAATGAACAGGTAACAGACCCCGAACTGGAAGAGCAATATAAAATAATTAAATTCTTGGATGAAAGAGTTTCTCGCCTGGCAAAGAAATTTTTATAGAGATTGCTTTCCATTCCGCTCAAAAAAAGTCCAATTCAAGATTTTTCTGACTAAATTTAATCCTATTCTCACCATTATCATATATGGTATAATAAAATCATGAAAAGCAAACGTCTCTACATCAGAACTTTTGCATGGCCGTCGTAAGTGGAAAAGAATAGGTTATATTAATTATGCTTGATTTATCAAATATCAAGAGAATGGCAGCAGTAAAGAACGGAAATTATCGATACCTATTGCAGAATAGAAAGATGAAAGTTACTTTTTACTACTGGCTCAAAAAAATAGTTTTATGTCCTTTAATGAATAGATGGTTAGATATCCGAGCCGAGGGCTTGGACAATATACCTGCTGGGCCCTGTATAATCGTCACGCACCATTGTTTATATTTTGATTCATGCGTTATCGGCGCTACGCTGGAAAGAAAAACTCATGGGTGGATAGACGAAGATGCTTTTTCAAAGCCAGGCTTGAGGTTGCTATGCAGCCTTCTTGAGCAAA
>CAZKQD010000003.1:0-47058 GCA_964554835.1 uncultured Planctomycetia bacterium
TTTCAGCCTTAAGGCTTTTACGCGCTGCATTAGAAGAAAAATTTATTCAAGGAGAAAGGGAAGATTTAAAAGACGAGGATGTTATGCAGATTATAAAGAAAGAAGCTAAAAAAATTAAGGATTCAATTGAGGCATTTAAAAAAGGAAAACGTGAGGATCTAGTAAAAAAAGAACAAATTGCTCTTGAGGTACTAAAGGACTATTTGCCGCCCGAAGCTTCGGATGAAGAAGTTAGAAAATATATAAAAGAGACAATTGATGAAATGAAACCAGAGGGCAAGAAAGATTTTGGTCGAGTTATGTCAGAAGTTATGGGCAAGTTAAAAGGAAGAGCTGATGGTAAATTGGTAAGTCAGTTAGTCGCCAAAGAATTATCTAAATTAGAGAAAGAGAACTGAGCGGCGATGAAGACATTAAAATTTTTAGGGACGGCTGGCGCCAGATTTGTTATGTTAAAGCAATTGCGTGCCTCTGGCGGTATGTGGCTTACTTGGGAGAATACAAATATTTTAATTGATCCTGGTCCTGGGAGTCTGGTCAAAATTTTGCGCTCCCGTCCTAAACTTGATCCATCTAAATTAGATGCTATTATTTTAACTCACCGCCACCTTGATCACTCAGGAGATATAAATGTTATGATTGAGGCTATGACAGAAGGCGGCTTTAAAAAGAAAGGAGTTGTCTTTGCGCCGAAAGATTGTTTAGAAGATGATCCGGTTATTTTAAAATACAACCGTGATTATGTTGACAAGATAGAAATATTAGAGGAAAATAAAACCTATAAAGTAAAAGATGTAACTTTTAAGACAGCAAAAAAACATATTCATGGAGTTCAAACTTATGGTCTGAATTTTAAAGAAGGAAAAAGTATATTATTATCTCTATTAACTGATACAAGATATTTTGAAGGTTTAGCTAAAGAATATCCGGGTAAGGTTCTGGTAATTAATGTTGTCAGGTTTGAAACGAAGGAAGGACTTGATCATTTAGATATAGGAGGCCTCAGGAGGATTCTTAGTAATGCAAAATGTAAGACTTGCATCTTAACTCATTTTGGCATGACTATGTTGAAGAATAGACCTCATGAGATTGCCCAGGGACTTGGGCGTGAGTTTAATGACAGGGAAGTAATTGCTGCCTATGATGGTATGAGCTTTGATTTAGAAGAGAATTAAAAAAGGAAATTGAACTACCCCTCGCTTAAACAAGCTAAAATTCTCCCCCGTGGAATTTTTCAATGAAAAATTCCCGGGACTAAGTCCTCGGAATTTCACAGTGTGAAATTCCAGAGGGTTTGATAATTTTAGCTTAAGCTTCGGGATTAATTCGGGCTTATCAGTTATGTTTACTTTGTTCCGTAACTGATGCCCTCATTAAGGAGATTAACTATGGAGTTTTCAAAAAGAGCTCAATTCATAAAGGCTTCACCAACACTTTCAGTTACGTCTAAAGCAAAGGCGCTAAAAGCTAAAGGCGAAAATATTATAAATTTTGCAGGGGGGGAGCCTGACTTTGATACACCAGAACATATAAAAGAAGCTGCCATCAAAGCTATAAAAGAAGGCTATACTAAGTATACTCCTTCATCAGGTGCGCCATTTTTAATTGATGCGATAATTGATAAATTTAAAACAGATAATAATCTTGAGTATAATAAGAATCAAATCGTTGTCTCATGCGGCGCTAAACATTCGCTGTTTAACCTTATGCAGGTTTTATGTGATGAAGGGGATGAGGTGATTATTCCTTCTCCATATTGGGTAAGTTATCCCGAGATAGTAAAATTTGCAGAAAGTACCCCGGTAGTTATAAAAACTGTTCAGACGAATAATTTTAAATTAAAAGCAGATATTTTAGAAAAATATATAACTCATAAGACAAAATTATTAATTCTAAACAGTCCTTCAAACCCAACAGGGACAGTTTATAATAGAAAGGAATTAGAAGAGATTGCCAGGGTAGCAGTTAATCGTAAAATTTATGTTATAAGTGATGAAATTTATGAGAAGATAATTTATGATGATAATGAGCATATATCCATTGCTTCTTTAGGCGAAGATATTTATAATTTGACTATTACAGTTAATGGTGTCTCAAAAGCTTATTCTATGACTGGCTGGAGAATTGGATATCTGGGCGCGAATGAGGAGATAGCCATTAAGGTGAAGAACTTACAGAGTCATTCTACTTCAAATCCAACTTCAATCAGTCAAAAGGCTGCTTATTGCGCCTTGACATCAGATCAAAATACAGTTAGTGAAATGGTCAATGAATTTGATAGAAGACGCAAAGAAATAGTTAAAGGTCTAAATTCTATTAGGGGTTTCTCAACTAATGAACCCCAGGGGAGCTTTTATTGCTTCTGCAATATAAAAGAGACCGGTCTCACCTCTATGGAATTAAGTAATAAATTATTAGATGAGGTAAGAGTTGCAGTTATCCCCGGCGTTGCCTTTGGAGATGACAATTTTATCAGAGTAAGCTTCGCATGTAGTTTTGATGAAATAGAAGAAGGTATAAGCAGAATGAAAAAGTTATTCGGATGAAATGGGAAAGACAATAGCTGAGAAGATACTATCAAATCATGCAAGTACTGATCTAAAAGCTGGAGATTTAGCTATATGTGAGGTTGATTTTTGCTTTGGTCAGGATGGAACAAGTGGTCTTATTATAGATTCTTTTAATAAATTGAAGAATAAAAGAATCGCTGATAAATCCCGCTTTGCGATGATAATTGACCATTCAGCGCCCAGCCCAAATGAAAAAATATCTGCTATTCATAATAAGATGCGAAAGTTTGCCAAATCAAAAGGTCTAAAGCTCTATGATGTTGGATGCGGAGTATGCCATGTGGTGATACCTGAAAACGGACATATATCTTGTGGGGATTTAATAGTAGCTGCTGATTCTCACACCTGTACATATGGGGCCTTAAACTCTTTTTCAACTGGTATGGGCTCTACTGATTTGAGTATAATTTTAGCGAGTGGTAAAACCTGGTTTAAGGTTCCTGAGACTATTAAAATTATGATAGATGGCGAACTTTCAAAGGGAGTTTACTCTAAAGATTTAATTTTACATATAATAGGTGATTTGGGAGCAAACGGCGCCACTTATAAATCAGTTGAATTTTGTGGTAAGACCATTGACAATCTAAGCATGGACGGGCGATTTACAATTTGTAATATGGCAGTTGAGATGGGTGCCAAAGCAGGCATTATGGAGGCAGATAAAAAAACACTTAATTGGCTAATGAAATACTCAGACAGAATCCCAAAACCTGTATCGAGTGACGAGGATACTCGTTATTCCGAGATTAAAGTCTATGATGCTTCTAAGATTGAACCAACAGTTTCAAAACCTCACACTGTAGATAATACAGCAGTAGTAGAAGAAGTTGAAGGAACGCCCGTAAACCAGGGTTATCTGGGTACCTGCACTAATGGAAGATTAGAAGATTTAAGGATTGCAGCCAGTATATTAAAAGGCAAGAAAGTTCATCCAGAGGTTAAGTTAATGGTTGCACCTGCATCAAGACTTATTTATCTTGAAGCACTTAAAGAAGGTATTATATCTATTTTGGCTGAAGCAGGAGCTGTTATACTTCCACCAGGATGTGGCCCTTGCGTTGGAACTCATCAGGGGATACCAGCAGATGATGAAGTGGTTATATCAACCGCTAATAGAAATTTTAAAGGTCGCATGGGAAATCCCAATGCCTATATTTATTTAGCTTCCCCTGCAACTGTTGCATCAAGTGTAATCGAGGGCAAGATAACAGATCCAAGGAAGTTTATAAAATGAAACTGCAAAGTAAAGTTATAAGATTAAAACAGGATGATGATGTAAATACTGACTATATAATATCTGGAAGATATAAATTCCAGATTGAAGATCCGGATGAATTGGCAGAACATATCTTTGAAGACTTAGAGCCTAACTTCATTAAGCGGCTCGGCAATAGGTCCATTATTGTAGCCGGTCGTAATTTTGGCTGCGGTTCATCTCGTGAGCAGGCGCCTTTAGCTCTAAAGCACGCTGGCATAAAAGCAATAATTGCTGAAAATTTTGCCAGAATTTTTTATAGAAATGCGTTTAATCTGGGCATTCTCTTAGTTGAAACCGAGACTGAAAGAATAAAAAATAAGGATTTAATAGAGTTAGATTTAGATAAAGGGATTTTAGAAAATAAAACCCAAGGTTTTAAAAATGATATAAAGCCCTTGCCGGATTTTATGAAGGAAGTTTTAAAGGAAGGCTCAATCATAAATTATTTAAATAAATCCCGCACCTTTCTACTACGGAGAGATAGTTCGCAGCAAAAAGGTGTGGGATAAATATGGAGGTTTTAAATTAAAGAATGCATAAAATTACTTTAATCCCAGGAGACGGTATTGGCCCAGAGGTAACGGATGCTGCTAAAAGATGTATAGAAGCAACTGGTTTAGATGTAGAGTGGGATGTGATCAACGCAGGGACTTCAGTTTTAGAAAAAGAAGGTACGCCTTTACCTGATAGTGTAATTGATTCAATTAGGAAGAATAAAATTGCTTTAAAAGGTCCTATAATTACTCCTGTAGGAGAGGGATTCCGCTCTGTAAATGTCGCTCTACGGAAAAAGTTAGACCTTTATGTCTGTTTAAGGCCATATAAGAGTTATCAGGGTTCACAGGCTCCTTATAATAATGTGGATATTGTGATAGTAAGAGAGAATACAGAAGATTTATATGCGGGTATAGAATTTGAAGAGGGCAAAAAAGAAACTAAAGATTTAATTTCTTCTATTGATAAACTAACAGGTCAAAAGATTAAAGAAGACTCAGGAATAAGCATAAAACCTATTTCAATAGGAGCCTCAAGGAAAATAGTGAAATTTGCCTTTGAGTATGCCTTAAAAAATAATAGAAGAAAAATAACTGCTGTCCATAAAGCTAATATTATGAAATTTTCTGATGGTTTATTTTTAAAAGTTGCCCAAGAAGTTGCCAAAGAATATGAAGGAAGGATAGAGTTTAAAGATAATATCGTAGATAATATGTGTATGCAGTTAGTCTTACGACCATATAATTTTGATGTTTTAGTTTTACCAAACCTCTATGGAGATATTCTCTCTGATTTATGCGCTGGTTTGGTGGGCGGATTAGGTTTATCGCCCGGGGCAAATATTGGAGATGAATATGCTGTCTTTGAAGCTACTCATGGCGCAGCTCCAAAGTACACGGGCAAAAATAAAGTAAATCCAACAGCTATGATTTTATCCGGCGCGCTGATGCTTAAGTATTTGGGTGAAAATGAAAAGGCAGAGATATTAGAAAAAGCTGTTGCTGAAGTGATAAAAGAAGGCAATTCTGTTACCTATGATTTAAAAAAAGACAGAAATGATCCCACCACTGTAGGTACAAGTCAGATGGCAGATGCAATAATTGAGAAGCTATAGAGCTATCAGCTGTCAGCTTTCAGCTTAGAATCCCTTGCTGATGGCTGATAGCCGAAAACTGTGGGCTAATAATTATGAAAATTAGTATAATCGGTGCAGGCAATGTAGGTTCAACTCTAGCTTTTAAAATTTTAGAAGAAGAGTTAGCTGATGTTGTATTAGTTGATGTAAAAGAGGATTTAGCCAGGGCTAAAGCTTTAGATTTACAGGACGCTATAGCGGTATTAGGAAAGAAAACAACAGTTTCTGCATCAGGTGATTATGAAAACATAAAAGACTCTAAGGTAATTGTTATAACGGCGGGATTACCAAGAAAACCAGGCATGGATAGAGAGGATTTACTTTTTAAAAATGCTCAAATAATTAAAGAAGTAGTTACAAACATAAAAGAAAAGGCCCCCGATTCTATTATATTAGTAGTAACGAATCCCCTTGATGTTATGACATATTTAGCTTATAAAATAAGCGGTTTTGATAAAAGAAAAGTTTTTGGTATGGCTGGAGTTTTGGATTCAACCCGTTTATCTGTGATACTATCTAAATTGTTAAATAAAAATACTTCATCTATAGAAGCTTTAATTTTGGGCACTCATGGTGATTCAATGGTTCCTGTAAAAAGTAAAATTGTAGTTGAGGGAGAATCTCTAAATAACTTTTTAGATGATGAGAAGATAGATGAAGCCTTAGATAAAGTTAAGAAACAGGGAACAAAGATAGTTTCATTATTAAAAGGAGGGAGCGCCTATTACGCCCCGGCATTAAGTATATATAAGATGCTTGATGTAATCTTAAATAATAAAGAAGAGATACTTCCCGCATCTGTTTATTTAAAAGGTGAATATGATTTAGTGGATGTCTGTTTGGGAGTGCCGGTTAAGCTGGGGAAAGACGGCATTAAGGAAATTATAGAAATAGATTTAACCAATGAGGAACAATCAGCTCTTAATAAAGCCGCAAATATCATAAAGTCAAACATCTCTAAAATTACAAACCGCTGATTAAATATGCATAATAAATCTTGCCTTAAATTTTTATTGATTATCTTAAGCCATCTATTGATAGCGGTCTGTTTATTATCCTGTTCTAATGATAAAGTTATTAGTGATAAACGACTGCTTATGGGCACAACTGTTGAGATAACGGCAGTAGGTAAAGATAAAAAGCATCTAAGAAATGCCATAAATAGAGCTTTCTACGAAATTAAAAAGATTGATATATCAATGAATTATTATGATAAAGATAGCCAGTTGAGTAAACTCAATAATGAAGCAAAAAATAAACCCTATAAAGTTGATAAAGACCTCTATTATATAGTTGATAAATGCGTAAAATTTGGTAAAATAACAGATGGTGCTTTTGATATAACTGCAACTTCTTTAGATGAACCAAACGGCTATAAAGATATTATATTAAATCGCGATGATAGAACTATTTATTTTAGGAATCCGAACCTAAAAATTGATTTATCTGCAGCGGCGAAAGGATATGCAGTTGATAAAGCAATATACAGTCTTAAAAAATCAGATATAAAAAATGCCTTGGTTAATGCAGGCGGAGACATCAGAACATTAGGTAAATATAAAGATAAAAGATGGTCTATTGGTATTCGCGATCCCGAAGCAACCAATAAGATTATATTGACCATTAAATTGGCTGATAAAGCAGTAGCAACATCGGGCAATTATCTACGCCAACATATAATAGATACGAAAAAGAATGATAGAGATAAAGATAACATTAAGGTTTTCTCGTCAACTGTTATAGCTGATAATTGTATAACCGCTGATATTTTAGCTACGTCAATGTTTATTATGGACAAAGAAGGAATTAGCCTGATTGATAAAATGAATGCAGTTGAAGGTTTGCTTATAGTAGCCAAGGATAAAAAGATGAATTTTATTGAAAGTGCTAATTTCAATATATATTATAAATAGATAAATCACGCACTCATTAAGGGAGGTTGATAATGTTTAAGCTGTTTCTAATTAATCTTTTTGTTGCTGTGCAACTTCTTGTGTATCCTGCTTTAGGATATTCAGGGCTAGTGAATGAAATTGCAGTTGTAGTTAATGATAAAGTTATAACCCAAAGTGAGGTAAATAAGATTTTGATGCCTATCTATACTCAATACAAATCTGCTTATAGCGGTGAAGAGCTACTTCAGAAACTCCAAGAAGCCCGGAAGAATGTTCTAAATCAAATGATAGAAGATAAACTTATGCTTCAAGAAGCAAAAAAGCAGGGCATTGAAGTTAGCGATGAAGAATTAGAGGAAAAACTTAATCAAGTTAAATCTCAGTTTTCAAATGATGAAGAATTCAGGCAAATTTTGAAATCTGAAAATTTGACTATGCTGGATTTAAAAGAAAAATATAAAGAACAGATTATGATAAAAAAGCTTATTAATAGAGAGGTTCGCTCAGAAATAGATATTACTCCAACTGGAGTGTTTAGATATTATCAGGAGCATGAGGAAGACTTTAGGATTCCAGCTAAAATTAAGGTCCAGACAATTTTAATACGCAAAACCAATGAGACTCAATCGCAATCTGTAAATCTCAAAGAGAGGATTGAAAAAATCTATAAAGAATTAAAAGAAGGAACTGAATTTTCCAAACTTGCCAAAGAATATTCTGAGGATCCATCAGCTGAAGATGGAGGGAATATGGGCTATATCAAGAAGGGCGAGATGATGGCAAAAATAGACAAGGCATTATTTTTACTAAAGGTGGGTGAAATATCAGATATAATTGAGACGAAGATAGGATATCATATTTTTAAAGTTAACGATAAAAAAGAATCTATTATAAAGCCTTTTAAAGAGGCAAGGACAGAGATTGAGAATCTGCTGTTTCAGAAGAAAGCTAAAGCTAGATTTAAAGAATGGATGGAAGGTCTAAAGGAAAATGCCTATATCTCAATCAAATAAGATAAATATTGGTATAACAGCTGGTGATGCTGCAGGCGTTGGTCCCGAGATATTATTAAAGGCACTTGCTAAAATTAAAGAAAAGAATGTTTCTTTTTTAATTATTGGAGATTACTCTGTTTTAAAAAAAATTAAGGATAGATTAAGCCGCAAAAGAATCAAAATTCCTCATGTTAATATCATAAGAAATATCGAGAATTTAACTTTACTGGATTCAAAAATAAATCTTCTAGATTTAAGTATTATCGGCAGAAGAAAATACAAGATGGGAAAACCACAGAAGATATGTGGTTATTCTTCAGTAGAATATATAAAGAAGGCAGTTAATTTAGCAGGCGCAGGTTTAATAGATGCTTTAGTCACGGCCCCTATAAACAAAGAGGCTCTTCGTCTTGCAGGTTATAGGTGGCCAGGGCATACTGAGTTATTAGCTCATCTTACAAAGACAGATGAGTTCGCTATGATGTTTGTAGCAGAACATCTAAAAGTTATTTTAGCAACAACTCATATCCCAATTGAAAATATAAGCGCCAAACTAAATAGTAAAGATATTTTTAAAAAAATTAGATTGACTCAAGAGTCTCTTAAAAAATATTTTCATATAAATAGACCTTTAATTGGCATCGCCGGACTTAACCCCCATGCCTCAGACGGCGGAACCTTTGGAGACGAAGAAGAAAAAATAATTCTTCCTGCCGTGAGAAAGGCCAAGAGGGATAAGATTAATATAGTTGGCCCCGAATCTGCAGAATCTCTTTTTTATAAAATGCATCATAAGAAAATCGATGCTGTAATTTGTATGTATCATGACCAAGGCCTCATACCTCTTAAGATGATTCTAAGAGATAAAGCTGTTAACCTTACCCTTGGCCTTCCATTTATCCGCACTTCATGCTCTAGCGGCACTGCTTATGATATATCAGATAAATTAATAGCTTCACCCTTATCAATGATTGAAGCAATTAAACTAGCCGTCCATTTAACAAGAGTGAAAACAGGATAGAAGGTGTTTCATCAGAGCCAAATTAAAAAAATACTCATAAATCATAATATAAAACCCAGAAAAAGATTGGGTCAGAATTTTTTAATAGATAAGAATATAAATGATAAAATCTTAAAATATATAAATGCAACCAAAGACGATATCATAATAGAAATAGGAGCAGGTTTTGGCAATTTGACAATACCTCTTGCGCAGTGCGCTTACAGAGTGTATGCCATAGAAAAAGATAAAAGAATTGCCGAGGTATTGAAAGAAAATCTTTCAAATTTTGATAATGCCTATGTAATAATAGATGATTTTCTAAAGGTAGAGTTAAGGGAAATTTTAAAGAATAAATCCTTAAAAAATATTAAAGTGGTAGGTAATCTCCCTTATTATATAAGCAGTCCTGTAATATTTCGTCTAATGAACTACAGAAACAAAATCTCTTCTGCAATATTTATCTTTCAGAAAGAAGTAGCTGAACGTCTAATTGCAACTCCTCACAGTAGAAATTATGGTATATTGAGCTGCCTAATTAATCTTTATGCTGAAACTCATAAGATAACGAATATAAGCAAAAATTCATTTTATCCTAAACCGCAGGTAGATTCTTCTTTGATAAAGTTAGAATTTCTACCCAAGCCTAGATTTAAAATAGACAATAACGATGTATTTGTTAAAGTTGTAAAAGCTGCTTTTTCAAAAAGAAGAAAATACATATTAAATGCCTTATCTACATATTACAATCTTAAACTTGATAAAAAATTGGCATCTTCTCTATTAGATAAATTAGATATAGATTACAAAACAAGAGCAGAAGACATTTATCCTGAAAATTATGCTAAATTATCTAATTTGGTAACAAAAAGCCTTAAAGAAATTACGTAACTTCAAGTATAATAGGGATTTGATTTGACTTTTAAATTTATCTATGTTATTGTTTAAAGGGAAGAAAGGATTTGCCTTATGAATGTTAAATATGTCGCGGAGCTCGCAAAAATTAAGTTGAACCCTGCGCAAATTAAAAAATTAGAATCTCAATTTAGCGACATACTTTCCTTTTTTAAGAATTTAGAGGAAATAGATACAAAAGAAGTTGCCCCGTGTGCTCATATCCTTCCTTTAAAGAACGTCTTAAGAGAAGATGCAGTTAAGCCATCTTTAAAAACAGAAGATGTTCTAAAGAATGCGCCGGAGAGAGAAAAAAACTTTTTTAGAGTTCCAAGGGTAATAAAATAATGCAATTATCTAAATTAAGCGCGAGGCAGCTTACTGAATTGTTGAATTCTAAAGAAGTTAATCATTCTGATATAGTTAGGGCTGCATTGGAAAGAATAGATAAGATAGATGATAAAATTCATGCTTTTGTGCTCGTAAACCATAATTTAGAGAAAGTCCAGAATAATTCAAGCAATAATAAGAAATTAGCAGGCATTCCGGTTGCTATAAAAGACAATATTTGTATTAAAGATGAGCTTACCACCTGCTCTTCTAAAATTCTAAAGAATTTTAGACCCCCCTATGATGCCACCGTTATAAAGAGATTAAAACAAGAAGGAGCGGCGCTTTTAGGTAAAACCAACATGGATGAATTTGCTTTCGGTTCATCATGTGAAACATCCTGTTATGGACCAACAAAGAACCCCTGGGATTTATCCAGAATTCCGGGAGGCTCAAGCGGTGGTTCGGCAGCAGCTGTTGCAAGTGATGAGGTAGCTTTTGCTTTAGGTTCTGATACAGGGGGTTCAATTAGGCAACCTGCAGCAATGTGTGGAGTCGTGGGCCTAAAACCTACATATGGGAGAATCTCGCGCTTCGGATTAATTGCTTTTGCCTCAAGTCTAGATCAAATAGGTCCCATAACAAAAACAGTTGAAGACGCTGCTTTAGTTATGAATATTATCTCAGGTTATGATAAATCAGACTCAACCTCATATGATGTGGAAGTACCTGATTTTACTAAATCTTTGGTAAATAATATAAAGGGTGTAAAGATTGGGATACCTGATGAGTACTTTGTAGAAGGGATGGATAAAGAAGTAGAAAAAGCTGTTAAGGATGCTATAAAGTTACTCGAAGGTTTAGGCGCTGAGATAAAAAGAATTTCTCTTCCTTCTACAAAATATGCAGTGAGTACTTATTACTTGATAGCTCCTGCTGAAGCCAGTTCTAATCTAGCTCGCTTTGACGGAGTGCAGTATGGACTAAGAAAGAAAGCAGACCGCTTAGGCGATATGTATAAATTAACAAGGGCTGAGGGCTTTGGCGAAGAGGCTATAAGAAGAATAATCCTTGGGACATATTCTTTAAGCAGTGGATATTATGAAGATTATTATCTTAAAGCCCAGAAAGTAAGGACTATTATTCAGGAGGAGTTCAAGAAGGCATTTAATGAAGTTGACTGCATAATTACTCCTACCTCACCAACAGTCGCCTTTAAGCTCGGCGAAAGAATTAATGATCCATTAAAGATGTATTTATCTGATATCTTTACAATTGGGGCTAATTTAGCAGGTATTCCAGCTATGTCTATTCCGTGTGGCTTCAATAGTGAGAATTTACCGATAGGATTACAGATTTTAGCTAATCTTTTTAATGAAGGAGCAATATTTAAGGTTGCCTATGCTTATCAGGAAAATACCGGTTGGCATAAAAGAAAACCAAAGCTATGAAATATAAAACTGTAATTGGCCTAGAGGTGCATGTTCAACTTTTAACCCAATCAAAAATGTTCTGTTCATGCAGTACTGTTTTTGGCAGAGAACCCAATTCTCAAACGTGTCCTGTCTGTTTAGGACTTCCTGGCTCCCTTCCTGTTTTAAACAAAGAAGTTCTGAATTTAAGCATTAAGGCAGCCTTATCTTTAAAGTGTAAAATTAACCATAGGATGAGGTTTGATAGAAAAAATTATTTCTATCCTGATTTACCTAAAGATTACCAAATTTCTCAATATGATATGCCTCTTGCTAAAGCAGGACATCTGGATATAACAACAGATGGCAAAACTAAATCTATTAGAATAACAAGGGTGCATTTAGAAGAAGATGCAGGAAAACTCATTCATATTGAAACAGGGAGTTTAGTTGATTTTAACCGATGCGGGATACCTTTAATTGAGATAGTGTCTGAACCAGATATAAATTCACCCGAAGAAGCTTATAATTATTTAATTGAACTTAAAAATATTTTAAATTATCTGCAGATTTCCGATTGTAATATGGAGGAAGGAAACCTAAGATGTGATGCTAATATATCGGTTAATCCTGTTACTTCTGATAAAATGGGCATAAAGTCTGAGGTCAAAAATATGAATTCTTTTAAAGCGGTTAGAAATGCCTTAAATTATGAGATTGAACGTCAGAAGAAACTATACGAGCAAGGCAAAAGGGTAATTCAGGAAACCCGCCTCTGGGATGAGAATGAGAAGAAAACTTTTTCAATGAGAACGAAAGAAGAAGCCCATGATTATAGATACTTTCCAGAGCCAGATTTACCTAAGTTTGAGATTGAAAAAGAGCAAATTGAGAAACTTAAAAGGTTACTTCCAGAATTGCCTGCTAAGCGGCGAGGTAGATTTATAAAAGATTATGGACTTTCAGAATATGATGCAGGAGTTCTGACATCAAGTAAGTCCTTAGCTGATTATTTTGAGGAGAGTTGTAAAATTTATGATGAGCCGAAGTTTATAGCCAACTGGCTGATGGGGGCAATTTCTGCTATACTAAAACAGAAAAAAGAAAACTTCTCCAGCATAAAACTTAAACCAGATACTTTTATGAGCATGCTAAAATTTGTAAAAGAAGGCAAAATAAATGCTAATACTGCAAAGGAGATTGTTCTCCCTGAAATAATAGATGGTGAAAAAACGCCAAGCGATGTCATAGATGAAAGAGACATAACTCAAGTATCAAGCGGAGATAAGTTAGGTGAAATTATTAGCGAAGTAATTAAGGAAAATCCAAAACCTGTAGAAGATTTCAAAGAAGGCAAAAAAAATGCTATAATATATTTGGTAGGTCAGGTAATGAGGCAGACAAAAGGTAAAGCTAACCCCAAAATTGTAAGTGAGATGTTGACTAATAAATTACAAGGAGATATGAACAATGCCAAAGCGTAGGATTTTCATATGGATAATTATTACAGTCTTATTTGTAAGTTTAGGTTTGGATAGTGGATTTTGCTTACAGAGAACAGAAAAAGAGCAAAAAACATATAAAGCATTGCAGCTCTTCAGTGATGCGATTTCGATAATAGAAGATAGTTATGTTGAAGAAATAGATTCAAAAGATTTAATTTACGGCGCCATGAGCGGTATGCTTTCATCTCTTGATCCTTATAGTCAATTTCTAAATCCAGATGAATATAAGGAAATGCAGGTTCAAACAGAAGGTGAATTCGGAGGCTTAGGAATTAGAATCGCAGTTAAGGATAGGATTTTGACGGTTATTACCCCCTTACATGGAACCCCGGCAGATAAAGCAGGGATTGAGGCAAACGATAGAATTATTAAGATTGACGGTGAATCAACGGAAGGGATAACTTTGCGGGGCGCTGTCAAAAAATTAAGAGGGGAGCCGGGAACAAAAGTAACCTTAACTATTTTTAGAGAAGAGGAAGGCGAGATATTTGATATTGCAATAGTTCGTGATATCATAAAGATAGAAAGTTTAAAGGGAGGCTATATTATTGAAGATAATATTGGATATATAAAATTAATTGAATTTCAAGAAGATACCTCAAAAGAGTTTAAGAAGGCTATTCTTAAATTAAAAAAAGAAAAAATGGATAGTTTAATTCTTGATTTAAGAAATAACCCCGGTGGATTATTGAATTCTGCTGTAGATATAACTGATATGTTAATTAATGAGGAAGGGATTATAGTTTCAACAAATGCCAGAACAGAGAAAGAATCTTATATTTACAAAACAAGAAAGGATGCGCTTATAGCAGATGATATGCCTATGGTTGTTTTGGTAAATGAAGGCAGCGCAAGTGGAGCAGAAATTGTAGCAGGAGCCCTACAAGATTATAAAAGAGCCATCCTTTTAGGCGCTAAAACGTTTGGTAAAGGGTCAGTTCAAACCATTATTCCATTAGGTGACGGATCTGCTTTAAGAGTTACTACCAGTAAGTACTTCTTGCCTAGTGGCCGCTCAATTCATGAAAAAGGGATAACTCCAGATATTATAGTTAATAAGACAAAAATACA
Organism: uncultured Planctomycetia bacterium; assembly: GCA_964554835.1. Taxonomy (GTDB): domain Bacteria; phylum Omnitrophota; class Gorgyraeia; order JAGLLT01; family CAZKQD01; genus CAZKQD01. The sequence continues at coordinate 14,561 of CAZKQD010000003.1, forward strand.
GAAGATAGATAAAGAGGAAAAACCAGAGAAAATATTTGAAAAATTAAAAAAGGGAGAGAAATTAGAGATTTTAAAAGATGATGAATATGATTATCAGCTAAAAAGAGCCATAGATTTAATAAAGGGTCTTGAAATTTATTCAGAAAGATATTCAAAAATTGAAAAATAGTCTAAAATATACATTTATCTTAAGTATTATTTTATTTCTTATAACTGGAGGATGTTCTCGAGAGAAAGTCATCAGTTTAAACGAAAAGATAAATCGGATAGATATTGCCATTAGCAAGACAATAGCAGATTTTGATATCAACTCATCTAATCTTTTTGAAGAGATATACCAGATAAAAGAGAAGAATGATACAACATTTACTTTTATAGAAAAAACCTATCGCATAAAAAATAAGGCAGTTGATTTTAAAGATGTATTAAAAAAATTAGATAAAAATTTAACTGAACTTAGCGCATCAATTACAAGAAGTAAATTTTCCTATTTAGAGAATTATAATTTAGCAACTTTTGACATTAAAACCCGAGGCTTAAAAGTTTACACTTTAAATCTCGAATCAGTTTCAAAGAAGAAATCTTGTCCAAAAATCGCCATAGTTATTGATGATTGGGGATATAATTTAAATAATTTAGGAAGAGTCTGGGATTTAGATATTCCTATGACATTTTCAATACTGCCAAATTTACCTTATTCAACTGTGATAGCCAAAGAGGCAATTAAAAAAAATTATGAGGTTATTTTGCATCTTCCCATGGAGTCTCACAATGCAGCAGCCAATGAAAAACATGTAGTTAAAACAGGCATGAATGGTAGGCAGATAGCTGAAATTTTAAAACGAGCTCTAATAACAGTTCCTCAAGCTAAAGGCGTCTCAAACCATATGGGCTCTAAGGCAACTGAAGATAAAGATATTCTAAAGATATTATTTAGACAGATGAAGAAAAATGATTTATATTTCTTAGATAGCCTTGTGACTAATAGAACTAAATCGGAAGAAGCTGCAAAAGAAGTGGGTTTAAAAATTGCCAAACGTTCAGTCTTTATAGACAACAGAACTGACTTTGATTATATCAAAAAACAGATGCAGGAGTTGGTTGCTATTGCTAAGGCAAAAGGTGAAGCTATAGGCATAGGGCATGATAAAAAGAGCACTCTTTTAGCTTTAAAAGAGATTGTCCCAGAGTTAAAAAAAGAAAATATAGATTTTGTTTATTTATCTGAAATGGTAAAGCCCGTTAGAGATTGAGGAAGTCTCTAACGGGGTAAACCCCAGTTAGCGAAATAGAGTAAAATGTTGACTTTAGGCATTGAGACCTCATGTGATGAAACTGCTGCCTCAGTAGTAAAAGATGAAAGGGAAATATTGTCCAGCGTAGTTTTATCTAGTATGGAGTTACATAAAAAATTTGGCGGCGTAATTCCAGAAATCGCTCATAGGTTTCATTTAAAGTTCATAAATGAAGTAGTTGAAGACGCGATAAAGAAAGCAAAAATTGACCTAACATCAATTGATATAATAGCTACTACTTACGGGCCGGGTTTAATGGGTGCACTTTTAGTTGGTGTATGTTTTGCTAAATCCTTAAGTTTTGCAGTAAATAAACCTTTGATTGGAGTTAATCATCTACAGGCTCATCTATATTCAGCATTGATGAGCAATAGAATTGAGTTTCCCTTCGTGGGTTTAATTATATCAGGTGGTCATACTGCCTTAGTCTTAGTTAGAGATTATGATAAATATACTCTTTTAGGTCAAACTCAGGATGATGCAGCGGGAGAAGCTTTTGATAAGGTGGCTAATCTCTTAAGACTCGGATATCCAGGAGGGCCTATTATTGATAAGCTGACAAGAAAAGCAAATGGTAAAGGAGTTAAATTTCCTCGTTCATATTTAGGAAAGGATTCGTTGAATTTCAGTTTTAGCGGACTCAAGACTGCAGTTTTGTATTATATAAAAGATCACTATGATAATAGAGAAATTCCTAAACAGGATAAGATTAACATTGCATTTGAGTTTCAAGAGTCAGTGGTTGATGTTTTAATTTATAAATCGTTGTTTGCTTGTAAGCAATATAAGGTTAGTAGATTAGCTATAGGAGGTGGAGTCAGCCGCAATAGTCGATTAAGAGAACGTATATACAAGGAAACAGATGAGGAGAATATTAACGTTTATTTCCCTGACTATAAACTGTGTCCGGATAATGCAGCTATGATTGCTGGTTTAGGTTATCAACTATATAAGAAAAATTACGTGTCTGACTTTTATCTAACTCCAAAGGCCGATTTGAGTGTCAAATATGAGGGTAAGGAGGCATTAAAATGATAGAGAATACAGATGTTATATACAGATTAATTTTAGCAGTGATACTTAGCGGACTAATTGGCTTAGAAAGAGAAATCCACGGCAGAGAAGCGGGCCTCAGGACTCATATCTTAGTAGGTATAGGCGCTTCCTTAATTATGCTAACCTCCATATATATTGCCAGCCAGTACGGTGTGGGTAATCCTGCTGATCCTGGGAGAGTCGCAGCTGGTGTGGTTACAGGTATTGGATTTATTGGCGCAGGAGCGATTATAAGATCTCGCGCATCAATTAAAGGCCTTACCACAGCGGCAAGTTTATGGGCTACAGCCGGTATAGGTTTAGCTATTGGCTCTGGTTTTTATTTAGGAGCATTAATAACTACTATCCTAATTCTATTTTCTTTAATTTTCTTAGGAAAGATTGAGCGTTTCATTCATTGCAAGGAGGTGAGATAAAGAAATGTTTAAGAAGTCAAGGAGGTCAAAAAAAGAGAACGTTAAAACTCTTGATATGGATGCAAGCATGCAAGGAAGGCTTGTATTTCGCGACCCTGTAGATTTAAAAATTAGCGGGAAATTTGAAGGAAGTCTGGATGCTAAAGGAAATTTGACCATTGGTGAAGGAGCTGTGGTAAATGCAGAGATAACTGGTGAGAATATAAGAATTTCTGGTAAAGTAGTAGGAAATATTACTGCAACTTCAAAATTGATACTTTCAAGTGGAGCCCATGTAATAGGTGATATTAATACATCTTCTTTGGTAGTGGAAGAAGGAGCTTTTTTGCAGGGTAATTGCCACATGGTGACTCAGGGAGAAAAAAGTGCCAAGCCCAAGAAACAAACTCTAAATCGCAGACAACTGGCTGAGTATTTAGAGGTAGAACTTGAGACTGTGGACGAATGGATTGAAAATCGTAAAATCCCGGCTTTTAAAGAGAACAATGAGTGGAAGTTTGATAAATCTAAAATAGATGCTTGGGTAGCTACTGAAAAAGTTAAATAGTTTCCGCTGAAAAAGTTTGGAAACTATAGTTACACCGCGTAATTTTTTACAAATCAGCGTAATCAGACCTGCCCGCCGAACATTCTGTTCTATGGCAGGCGGGGATTTCTGAGGTTTTTTCAGAGATCTCATTAAAGGAATATTTTACATTAATTTTTGAGAATCCAATGAGTCAAGAAAAATTACTAAGTTTAAAAGCTGCTGCTGAATATTTAGGCATTTCTGAAAGCAGGCTAAAAGAACTGGCAGAATTTGGAATAATACCTGCTTATAGGATTGCTGGTATTCATTTAAGGTTTAGGAAGAACCAACTTGAAAAAATTAAAGATAAAATGCAGGCCATTCAAACACAATATTCAAGATATCAGGAAATTCGTTCGAGCAATAAAAAAGATAGTTACACATACTACGATAGAATAAGAGACTTTTGGCATTTTTATGATTTTTATATTGTGAGTCTTGCAATTATTGTTATTATATTAATTTTTATATTTCGGTTAAGTATTAAATAAAGAGTTATAAAAAAATCGGTATTTTATGGGGCCAGAACTAATTTTTTTAATTGTTGCTATAATATTAGGTTTTTATATGGCCTGGAATATAGGGGCCAATGATATGGCCAATTCCATGGCCAGTGCTGTTGGCGCCAAAGCCATAACATTAAAACAGGCCGTTATCATTGGCTCTATTCTTTGCTTTGTTGGCGCCACTTTTGCGGGATCTCATGTTACAGACACCATAAGAAAAGGCATAGTCGATCCTTCTGCTATTGGTAACTTAGATATAATAATTAAAGGTCTTCTGGCAAGTTTAATTGCTGCAAGTTTATGGATTACTTTTGCTACCTGGTTTAGCTGGCCAGTCTCAACTACTCATTCAATTGTAGGAGCGCTGGTGGGATTTGGTTTATTTGCTGCAGGTATGAATTCAATCAACTGGGGGAAATTAATAGGAGTAGCTTTGAGCTGGATTACTTCTCCTTTACTGGCTGGTATTTTAGGATTTGTTATTTTTAGAATAATTCGTAAGTTCATTTTGACAGTTGATGATAGAGGAAAAGCGTGTTTGAAAATTATGCCGACATTTATAGGGCTGACATTTTTTATAATTGCCAGTTCGCTATTTTTTAAAACTCCAATTGGGAAGAAGATACATCTTACATCATTTGAGAGTGTTTCCGTTGCTATAATTGTAGGTATTATAAGTACAATCTGTAGCTACTTTTGGGTGCAAAGGGCAATAAATAAAGGCAGGGAAGTTGAAGATATATTTAAAAGGATTCAGGTTATGACATCGTCTTATATTGCTTTTTCTATTGGCACAAATGATGTTGCAAATGCTATCGGACCAGTTGCTGGCATCTTTAGCATGCTTAAAAATAGTAATCTTCAGAGCAAAGTTGAAGTTCCCATTGTGCTTTTAGCTTTAGGAGGTATAGGCATAGCCATAGGCATGTATACCTGGGGTTATCGGGTTATTGAGACGGTTGGCAGAAAAATTACAACCTTAACCAATTCAAGGGGTTTCTCTATAGATTTTTCAGCAGCCACAAGCGTCTTATTAGCATCAAAATTAGGTATGCCTGTATCTACTACCCATGCAGTAATTGGAGCTGTTTGCGGAGTAGGTTTAGCCAGAGGTTTAGACGCAGTTGATTTTAGGATAGTTAAAAAGATAGTTATATCCTGGATAGCTACAATACCAGCTGCGGCAGGTACCTGTATTTTATTCTTTAAACTTTTTATGTGGCTTTTTTAATGAGGTCGCTGAAAAATTCTAAAGTCATCAGCGACCTCTGATTACGGAGATTATAAAAAGATTACAGAGATTTTATGTCGTCGATAAAATAATCATTGTAATCTATGCTAATCGCTGTAATCAGGTATAATGATAATTATAACTGGAGGTGACAATTATGTTTATGAGAGTTCCCATATTAAGTGCCATAGGAAGTAAGTCGCCATTCGAAGGGTTAGTTAAACATGCTTCTAAAGTGAATGAATGCATTCAGTTATGGAAGCAGGCGGTGAGTGCGTATTTAGAGAAAAAATATGACATTTTTGACCATCTCTCAGAAGAAGTTCAAAAGTTAGAGCACGAGGCGGATTTAATCAAAGGCAACATAAGCGCTCATCTGCCAAAGGGTATTTATATGCCGGTTTATAAATCAGACTTTATGAGATGCCTTAAAGAGCAAGATTCAATTTTGGATTTTGCAGAAGACACAGTCATCTGGTTGAGTTTTAAAAGAGTGGATATGGGTTTTATAAAAGATGGAATGCTTGAGCATATTCAAAAAATTACAGAGACCGTCCAGACACTTGAGAAAGTAGCTTTAAACATAAAAGACTTTTTCTCTAGCCTTAGGAAGAAAAATAGAGAAGAAATGAAAGAGTTGATAAAAAAGGTGCATAGACTTGAGTGGGAGTCAGATCGAATTGAAAAAAGATTAACAAAGCAGATTTTTGACAGTAATATGGATTTTCTTTCCATTTACTTTATTATTAAAGTAATAAATTTGACATCAGCAATAGCTAATCATGCAGAGAATGCCGGAGACCGAATTAGAGCTATGATAGCAAAATAGTCACAAGTCACGCAAGTCACCCGCCAAAAAGCATTGGCGAGGCAAGCAAGTCATTGTATAGCTCATAGCTGATAGCTCATAGCAGAAAACAGACGAAAGGATGACAGACGATGGATGAAAGGACGAAGAAAATAAGGAGTGTAAGAGCTTTAGAGGCATACGAACATATATTTGCGATGTTAAATACGATAGAAGAAGAAGGCCGATTCTTTTTGTCCAGATTCATCCAAGTAAATGCAGTGAACGGTCGTCTATCGTCCATCGGTAAGTTGCAGGTGGCAAGCCGCAGGCTTGAAGTCTGTTTTCTGTGTCAAATTACTTGACGATAAAATAGAATAATTGTATAATATTACGGTGCTACTATAAAGAGGCAGTTAAATTGATTAATGATAGAAGATTAATTATAGAAAGTATAAAAAATACAGGTCTATTAGATGATAGTCAGATAGAAAAGGCCCTGCAGATACAAAGTAAGAATAAACAGAGATTTGGCACTGTTTTGGCTCAATTGAGCTATATTGCCAACGAAGATACAGGGATAAGTTTACCTTCTCAGATTGGTTTAGTGCCTGTGCCTATAGATAAAAAAAAGATTTCTGATGAAACCCTTAAAAGGATTTCCTCTAAGATTGCCTACCACCACAGGATTATGCCTATCGAGTTAGAAGATAATATTCTCACCATTGCTACGGATGATCCTTTAAATTTTCTTGCCATGGAGAATTTAGAAAAGATTTTGGGAGTTAAATTAGAGATTATTCTTACTACTGAGGATGAGTTGATCTTGTTACAGAAACAACATTACGGAGAAAAGAAGGAAGAGAAAAAGGTCTTTGATAAAGTTATTGATAAGATGGAAATAGACAAAGAAATGCCCAGAGCAAAAGAGGAAACAGGGGGATTAACCGCTGATGGAGAAAGCGCTCCCATTATTAGATTAGTTACTTTGATTTTAACAGAAGGTGTGAAGAAACGAGCAAGTGATATTCATATTGAGCCCTTAGAGAAGAAACTCAGAGTTAGATATAGAATTGATGGTATTCTGCATGAAGTTAGCGGTCCGCCAAAACATCTTCAGGGTTCAATAATAAGTAGAATAAAGTTGATGGCCGGACTTGATATTGCTGAGAAGCGTCTCCCTCAAGATGGGCGTATAAGGATAAAACTTTTAAATAAAGATTTAGACTTGAGAGTCTCAAGTTTACCTGGTATTTATGGCGAAAGCATTGTTATGAGAATACTGGATAAATCAAGTCTTCTATTGGGCCTTGAAGAATTAGGATTTTTATCTGATGACAGAAAGAAATTCGAGAAACTCATTAATACACCTAATGGGACTTTACTTGTTACAGGTCCTACAGGTTCAGGTAAGACGACTACACTATACGCAGCTTTAAATTCTATCAATCAACCCAATAAGAAATTAATCACTATTGAGGATCCAGTTGAGTATCAGATAAAGGGCATAAATCAGGTCCAGATAAAACCTCAGGTTGGATTAAATTTTGCTGCAGGTCTACGCTCTATGTTACGACAAGCTCCTGATATTATAATGGTTGGTGAGATACGAGATAAAGAGACAGCTTCTGTTGCAATACAGGCGGCCTTAACCGGGCACTTAATTTTTTCAACCCTCCACACTAATGATGCACCTGGCGCTGTGACCAGATTGATAGATATGGGCATAAAGCCATACTTAGTTGCATCAACTCTCCAGGCCGTCTTAGCCCAAAGATTGGTTCGTTGCGTTTGTTCTAATTGCAGAGAACAATATCAACCTAAACCCGAAGAGTTAAATGCCTTGAATTTAAAAAAAGAAGACTTATCTGAGGCTACATTTTATAAAGGTAAAGGTTGCCCTGAGTGCAATGATAGTGGCTATAAGGGAAGAATTGGCATATTTGAACTTTTGATTATGGATGATACACTTAGAGAGATGATATTTGAGAGAAAATCAAGTGCTGAGATAAAAACCAAAGCCGTTGAACTTGGAATGAAAACCTTAAGAGAAGATGGCAAACAAAAAGTATTAAAGGGCATTACTACAATAGGAGAGGTAGTAAGGGTTGCTCAGCTTGAAGAAGAAATATAAAAAAAATTAAGGAGCAGATAATGGCAGATATTAATGACTATTTAAAAGAATGCATAAAACAAAAAGCTTCAGATTTACATTTAACGGTAGGTAAGCCACCAATTTTAAGAATTGACGGAAGCCTTAAACCTTTAAATGATACAATATTGAAGGAAGATGATTTAGTGGAAATTATGAAGCAGATTACAAATGATGAGAAAAGAAAAGAGATTGAAGAATCTGGCGGCTGTGATTTTGGTTTTAGTTTTGATAGTGTTGCAAGATTCAGAGCTTCAATTTATAAGGCAAAAGGTACGATTGGCATATCTCTCAGATTTATATCTTCAAAACTTTTTACTTTTGAAGAGTTAGGTTTATCGGAAAAAATCAGAGAGCTATTACATAGACCTCGAGGTTTGATTCTTGTTACAGGTCCAACAGGTTCAGGTAAGACGACTACCATAGCAACTTTAACAGACTACATAAACTCTAATATGGGTTCTCATATAATTACAGTTGAGGATCCAATAGAATATTATCACAACCATAAAAAAAGTATCGTTACTCAGAGAGAAGTAGGAGTTGATGTTCCATCTTTCTCAGAGGCAATAATCAAAGGATTAAGAAGCGACCCGGATGTGATACTTGTTGGAGAAATGCGAGATTTACAAACTATTAAAGCAGCGCTCCTCGCAGCAGAGACAGGACATTTGGTTTTTGCTACTTTACACACCATAAGTGCGGTTCAGACAGTTGATAGGATAATAAATTCCTTTCCAGTTCATCAACAGGAGCAGGTAAGGATTCAGCTTTCAGCAGTTATTTTAGCAGTTTTATCTCAGCAGCTTTTAATCAGAAAATCTGACAAAGGAAGAGTAGCTTGCTTTGAGATTATGATATTAACTCCATCCATTCAAAGCCTAATTAGAGAAAGGAAAACTTTCAGGATAATCTCTGAACTTCAAACAGGTGCAAAATACGGTATGAGGACTTTTGATGCGTCATTAATTAAACTCTACCGAGACGGCGTAATATCAAAAGAGAGTGTATATAGCAAAGCTTTTGATAAGGAGCAGATTGAGCAGATGTTGAAAGGAAAATAGGTAATTACTTATGCCTGAAGGAAAATTTATTAAAAAACCTATAGGTGGAATACTACTAGACCAAAACGTCATATCCCAAGAGCAGCTTGATGAAGCATTGGAAGAGCAGAAGAAAAGCGGTCGCCTCTTGGGAAAGATCCTTATTGATTTAGGTTTTGCAGCAGAAGAGGATATTTTAAAAGCTTTAGGTAGCCAGGTAGATATAAAGGTAAGCGAACTCAGTAAAATTGAGATTCCTAAGGAAATTATAGATAAAATTCCTGCCTCGTTAGCTCAAGTTTATAATATTGTTCCTGTAGAATTTACAAATGGCGTACTTACAATTGCATTATCTGATCCTTTAAATATAAACGTCTTAGATGATTTAAGGTTTGTCTTAAATTGTGAAGTTCAAAGTGTAGCAGCTAAAGAAGAAGACATTAGTAAAGCGATCGAGAAATACTATGGAGGAGAGGCCGGAGAAGGATCTATAGATAAGTTAGTCAAAGAAATAGAAGAAAGTCAACCGAGGGTTTTAACTGCAGAGGTAAAAGAAAAACAAGATATTGCCAGCTTAAAAGAATTAGCATCTCAGGCACCAGTTGTAAAGCTGGTCAACTTAGTATTACTTCAGGCAGTAAAGGATAAAGCCAGCGATATACACTTTGAACCATTTGAGGATGAGTTTAAGGTAAGATATAGAGTGGACGGTGTCTTATATGAGATAAGTCATCCACCAAGGGAGTTAAACTTGGCAATAACATCAAGAATTAAAGTAATGGCTAATTTAGACGTTGCTGAGTCTAGAGTGCCTCAAGATGGACGTATTATGATGAAAGTGGCTGGCCGAGCAATAGATTTACGCGTATCTACTCTTCCGACTATCTTTGGCGAAAGTGTAGTTATAAGGGTTTTAGATAGAAGCGTAATTAACCTATCCTTAGATGAAATAGGTCTTAGCCCAGAATTAAAAGAAAAAGTTGAAAAATTGGTATCTAAACCAAATGGTATAATTTTAGCAACAGGTCCTACCGGCTGCGGTAAGACTACAACTTTATATTCATGTTTGAGAAAGATAAATAAAATAGATTACAAAATTATCACAACTGAAGACCCTGTAGAATATGATATTACAGGAATAGTTCAAGTAACTATCAGACCTAAGATAAATCTAACCTTCGCTACATGCCTGAGACACATATTAAGACAGGATCCTGATATTATAATGGTCGGTGAGATACGAGACAAAGAGACAGCTCAAATTAGTGTTCAGGCTTCTTTAACAGGTCATTTGGTATTTAGCACACTTCATACTAATGATGCACCCGGCTCAATTACAAGATTAGTAGATATGGGAGTAGAACCCTTTTTAATTACCTCAACTCTTGAAGCAGTAATTGCACAAAGACTAGTGAGAGTATTGTGCCCTAAATGTAAAGAGCTTTATACTCCTTCGGAGCACGAGTTAGCTGAGATAGGATTAACGCCGGATAAAGCAAAGGATAAGAAGTTTTATAGAGCAAAAGGGTGCCCTGAATGCAATGATATTGGTTATAAAGGAAGAACTGCAATATTTGAAATTTTGATAATAGGTAATAAATTAAAAAGTCTGATTATGGAGAAATCTCACACTGCAATTCTTAGAAGAGCAGCAATTAAATCTGGAATGCGCACTTTAAGAGAAAGCGGCTTACTTAAAGTTTACGATGGAATAACAACGATAGAAGAAATAGTAAGAGAAACTCGGGGATACGCTTAATCAGAAGACAGAAGACAGAGGACAGAATATAAATAAGAGTAAATCTGTTTTCTGATTTCTGACATCTGATTTCTGATTAAAAAGAGGAGGATAGACATTGCTGAAATTTGAATATAAAGCTATAGATGCAAACGGCAAAGAGGTATCAGGAATTATTGAAGCCGATAGCACACAGGATGCTATTACAAAAGTTAAAAGTAAGGGATATTATCCCATTGAGCTTAACGAGATAGAAGCTGAAAGACAAGCGCCGATCTCAACAAAGAAAAAGAATAAAGAGACTAAAAAGAGGGGCAGCCTAAACAAAGAAATAACTATTCCTTTCTTGGGAATCGGCGTAGTTAAATCTCAGGACGTGGCAATCTTTACCAGACAACTTGCTACTATGATAAATGCAGGGCTACCTTTAGTGAGAAGTCTCAATGTATTATGTGAACAGTTACGATCAGGGCCCCTAAAAGACATAATAGTTTCTTTATTAGACGAGGTTACTGCGGGTGGTTCCTTAAGTGAGGCCTTATCCAAATATCCTAAAGTTTTCTCACCCTTATATATAAATATGGTAAGAGCTGGTGAATCAGGAGGAGTTTTAGAGATAATTTTAGAAAGATTAGCTAATTTTATTGAGAAGAACTTAGAACTAATCCGAAAGGTTAAATCCGCCCTTACATATCCTGCTTTAGTTGTGATATTTGCTGGTGGCGTTCTTATATTTTTGACAGTATTCCTTATTCCTAAGTTTATGGGAATTTTTCAAACTATGGAAATCGGAAAATTACCTGCCGTTACTTCATTTATTTTAAACTTTTCTCAGCTATTTCAGCACAAGTGGTATATTGGACTTGGACTTTTAGCAATTTTATATTTCGGATATAAAGCAGCTATTAAATCTAAAAAGTCTAGATTGTTTATAGATAGGATAAAATTACGTTTGCCCATTATAGGTGAACTGTTGCTAAAAATTGAAGTTACTAGGTTTACCAGAACATTAGGCACTCTTATATCAAGTGGCGTTCCAATCTTGCAGGCTTTAAGGATTGTAAAAGGCGTTGTTAAAAATGAGGTTATATCACGAGCTATTGCTCAAGTACATGATAGTATCAGAGAAGGTGAATCTATAGCCAGACCTCTTAAGGCAAGCGGTGTTTTCCCGCTTATGGTAGTCAATATGGTTGATGTAGGAGAAGAGACTGGTTCATTAGATAGTATGTTTATGAAAGTTGCTGATATATATGATAGCGAGGTAGACACTACAATAAATTCTCTTACCTCAATAATAGAACCTATATTAATTATCACAATGGGGCTTATGGTAGGTTTTATCGTGATAGCTATGTTCTTGCCGCTTATCAAACTAATGACTACAATTGGCTTGAGTAGCTAAATTTGAATAGGTTATGAAAATTGTGGTATAATATAAATAGAAAAAAGTCCGAAGTTATAAACTGCAAGCTTAAAACCTAAAACTTGAAACCTGAAGCTTGAAACTTATAGCAGGAGGTAAGAAGATATGAAAAATAAAGGGTTTACTCTTATTGAGATTATGATAGTTTTAGTAATTATTGGTATCTTGATGGGTTTAATCTCTGCAGCAGCTTTTAAAGCAATGGAGTCAGCCAAAAAAAGCAGGGCAGAGGTCGATATAGCAACATTAGAAACTGCCTTATCTGCCTATGAAGCAGATATAGGAGATTATCCGCCGTCGGCTGCTTTTGCAGATAATTCATTCAAGGCTTGGTTGGAGGATTCAAGTGGTCAGCCATCAAGTTGGAATGGCCCTTATATGCATTTTAAAAATGAGGATTTAACATCAGGAAGCGACCCTGTTTGTGATCCATGGAATAATGCATATAAATATAAAGCCCCTGGTTCTAATAATTCTGGATTTGTAGATATTTATTCATTTGGGCCTGATGGCAGTAATAATGGCGGTGCCGGTGACGATATAAAGAACTGGTAACGAAAATGCAACGATTCAATATAGAAAAGAGCAAAAATTGTATAGCTTTTACCCCATTAGAAATAGAACGCAAACGCAAGCGTTCGCGATTTCTAACGGGGTTTACACTTATTGAAATGTTGGTAGTGCTTATTATTATTAGCATTATTACCGCGGCAACATTGCCTTATTTTTTCAGCTTCTATACAGGCCAGGAACTTAAAACTTCTGCAAGAGTTGTAGCTTCAGTGTTGCGCACTGCTAAAAGTTATGCAACAACTAAAAATACAGATTGCTGGGTCGAATTCACGCCCTCAACCAATAAATTGGAAATAGCTATCTATCATGCAGATGTCTTTGATGAAGATGGTGATGGCAATACTACTGAATCAGTCCAGCAAGGCAAAACAGAAAAACTAGAGCTTGCAACTGGGGTTGTGTTTAGTACCAGCTTTACAAATGATAAGGTGACTTTTACTCCTCAAGGCACATGTAATGGAGGAACTGTTGAGATAACAAATACTTCGAAAAGTAAGGAAGTTGATATATCAGTTTCTCCGGTTACAGCAAGGGTGAGTATCTCAGATATAGAACCTCCTGATTGATTGATGTATGATGTTGTATTTTTAAAATAGGAGTATTAAAAATGATAAGAAAACTAAAGAAAGCAAGAGGTTTTACCCTGTTAGAAATTGTTATAGCTTTGGCTATATTTACTATTGGATTAGTTGGTCTTTTAAGTTTATTTCCTGTGGCTTTTCAGTCTTCAAAAAGAGCTACTGATTTAACAGAAGCCACTATATATGCTCAGGAGATTATTGAAGATTTGAAAAGACAAGGATATGATAACATTACAGATGGAACAACAACAGATAATTCTATTTCAGGGACGTCTCGTTTTACTTATGATAAAATTGTAACTTCAGGCGGCAGTTTACCCTCTGGACTTAGAAAGATTAGTATTACCATGAAGTGGACAGAAGGAGGAAAGATCTACGATGAAGATTTTGTTACCTATATGGCCGACCTTACGCCGTAATAAGGGCTTTACAATTATTGAACTTTTAGTAGCTTCTGTTATATTGGTTATCTTGTTTGGCAGCATAACAGCGGTTTTTTTAGCGGCTAATCGTTCATGGACTCAAACTGAGGCAAGACTGCAGATATATCAAAATGCAAGAGAGGCCTTAGATACAATGTCAAGAGAGCTAACAACTGCTTTTCAGCCTTCAAATCCCTCCTTGCAGAAATTCGACTGGGATACCACTCCTGATCCTGGCGAATTACATTTTACAGCTTCTTATAATTTTAATCCTGAGTCGGGCGAGTATGACCTGTGTCATTTAGGATATCGACAGGATAATTCTAATAATGAAATAGAGAGATATAAAGAAGATTATGGTAATCCTGGTGGTAGCTGGATGCCAATAGCTGAGCATATAACAAGTTTGAGTTTTGAGTATTATGACGGTCCAAGTTCAAGTTGGGTTTCGGTTTGGGATAATACCGCTAAAGATTATTTACCCAAAGCAGTTAGAATTACTATTCAAGTTCAGGATAAACAGGAAAGATACGAACCCAAAACATTCCAGAATATAATTTATCTGCCGGCGAGTCAATAATGAATTTTTGCAGATGCCTTGCAAGGGCATTTAGAGGAAATTTAGATAATGCTTGAATTTTTTAAATAAAAGTGTATAATAATTTAATAATTTTTTAGAAAAAAAGCAAAAAAATATAGTTAAAATTATGATAAAAAATCTAATTGGTTTAGATATAGGATCAGATTCTATAAAACTGGTAAAGCTAAAGAAAGTAAAAGGTAAGATTGAATTAGAAAAAGCCAGGGCCGTAGAACTGAAAGAAGTCAAGTCTATTAAGCAGGGCGTAGCCAGTCTTTTGAGAAGTGAGAAAATAAGCTCCTGCAAGGCCGCTATTTCTATTTCTGGTCAGTCTGTATTTACACGTTTTGTAAAATTACCTAAAATCTCTCAGAAGAAAGTTGAACAAGTTGTAAAATATGAAGCCCAACAGCAGATTCCCTTTCCTATAGAAAAAGTAGTTTGGGATTATCAATTATTTGAAAATAGTAAGACATCTGAGGTAGAGATTTGTCTTGCTGCAGTTAAGAAGGAAATTGTAGATAGTCTCTATAATGAACTTTCGCAACTAAAAATAAATATTATCTCTATACAGCCTTCTCCTATAGCCTTATATAACATGCTGAAATTTAACGAGGATGTAAAAGATAACACTATTGTTTTAGATATAGGAGCAAAGGTTACCGATGTCTTTATAACAAAAGGAAGAAGAGTCTGGATAAGAAGCATTCCTATTGCTGGTAAAGAGATAACCCGTGCCATAAGTGGAAAGTTAGATATTGGCATTAAGGAAGCAGAGGTCTTGAAGCAGAGAGAGGGAATTACTTTAGTAGGCGCCACTGGAGATGAAAATTTAACTCCTCGTTCAGACGCTATCTCAAAAGCCATAAATCCTGTCTTAGCCGATCTTCTAAAAGAGATATCGCGCTCCGTCAATTATTATAAATCACAATTTGACAGAGAAGCAGTCTGTGAGAGTGTTTTACTTACCGGAGGAAGCTCAAATATAAAATACATTGAAAAGTTCTTTGAAAATAATTTAAAAATTAAAACTCAGAAACCCAACCTGCTTAAGAAAATTACCCCTAATAAATTTACCAAAGCTACACTGGATGAAACAGAAGGTCAATGGGCAGTAGCTTTAGGCTTAGGCCTAAAGGCAGTTATAGAACCCACCATCAATATAAATCTTTTGTCTAAAGAACTGAAGAAGTTTAAAAAATTTGACAGTAAAAAACCTTATATATTTGCTTCTGAAGTTACAGCTATTTTAATATTTCTTATATTATCATCCTTCTGCATAAACAACATCAACGCCAATAAGAAAAACTTATCTTTAATAAAGGATAAAATGGACTATTTCCGCAAAAACAGCCAGATTATAGACAGCATCCAGTCTGATATAAGCGGTTTAAAAAATAGGTTGGATTTTTTAACCAAAATAAATAGAAGTAAACAGTTCTGGTTAGATATCTTAGCTGAAGTAAATAGCAAGATTCCTAAAGAAACTTGGCTTATAAGTTTTAGGTCTGATGATGAGAGCGACAAAACAGTTATAATCGAGGGGAAGACTGTCGGTTCATTCGATTCTGTTAAGAACTTAAGAGAGAGTTTAAAGAAATCTGAATATTTTATAAATGTTGAAACTTTAAGAGCCGACCCAGCAGCCAAAGAAGAAGGTAAAGAAGCAAAGCCAGATTGTAATATTATATTTACAATGAAATTAGAGCTAGCTGAGGAAATTCCTTTAGTGTTAAATGATAAAGAAACTGGCAAAACCAAATGAAATTTTATAAGGTATTCTTAAAAAAGAACTTAGTTAGTCTTATAGCAATAGCAGTTCTATTTCTAGGAATTGTTGCCTCGGGTATATTTTTTGTTTCTAACCTAAGAGAAGAGAATGCTATTGAGGAGAAGATAAATTCAGAACTAAAAATATTTAATCTTTTTAAAGGCAAGGAAGAATATGTGCCGACTACTTCTTGGATCCAATACAGCGAGAAAGAGAAAGAGGAGCTCAAAAGCATATATGATAAAATAATGAAAGAATTGGATGCGCCGTCTGCAAGAATGCCGGATGAGGTTAGAGAACCTTTAAAATTTAAAGAAGAAATTTTTAATGTACAAGATGAGCTACAACAGCAAGCTATATCAAAAGGTTTAACGTTTGATAAAGAAGCTCAATCTCTGGGTTTTAAAGAATATGAGAAGAAGATTCCAGCTGAAGAGGAAATACCCAATTTAACTGAAAAACTACTAATTGCTGAAGAATTAGTTAACTTAATGTTTAACAGTAACATAGATAAACTAACAAACATCAAATTTTCAGATTGTAAAGATAATACTCTTGATGGCGAAAGCTCACTATCCTACAGAGTTACTCCGATAGAATTAAAGATTACCTCATCAGTGAAAGAGTTGGCGCATTTTCTTTATTTTTTATCTGAGTCTGAGTATATTTTTGTGGTTAATAGTGTTAATATCAGTTCATCGATAGATGAAAAAGATAAAGTTCAAGCTTATTTGGATATATCTTCTATTGTATTTCTGGAGAAGAAGGCAAAAAAAGAAAAATGATAATAAAAAAAAATCTCCTTATAGATCATTTAGAGAAAGTAGCGCTGGGTCTTTTAGTAATTTTATTACTGGCCATTGCAGCGCTTTATGCAAGTAGAATTATTTTTAAAGAGCTGGATATAAAAAATAAACTTTCATCAGTTAAATTTTCTGAACCACCTGAAGCCATTAAAGGACTTGATAAATACAAAAAGGCCCTTAAAGAGCTGCAGAGTGAGAAAAAATTTACAAGTTATCAAGCCGATTTTAGCAGAAATAGTTTTTCTAAATATGTGAAAATAGAACCTCCAAAACCATTATTTGAGTTAAGATCTATTGGAAGGCTTCCTTTAAATATACAATATAATGGATTCATTGAGTATAGTGGTGGCATAATTGGTCAGATTAATCTAAAAGGGACTACGTATTTTGTAAAAGAAAATGCAGAATTGATAGAGTATAAAACACTTGAACTTCATAGAAAATATGCTGTTCTTGAAGATAGTAAGGGTAACAAAATAAAACTGCCCCTGAGAGAACAGGTTTTATCTGATGAATATGAGGCCATAGTCTATCTAACTCGTGAAGATAAAACAACTAAGGTGAGAAAAGGTGATAAAATTAAAAATTTTCAAGTACTTGACATTTTACCCACTTATGTGGTATTATTTAACGAAACTACTAAAGAAAAGAAGCTTCTGAGATAGGTGAGTGAAGGCTTAGATTTATGGAACGAAGTAAACATAAATCTTTAGCCGAATTCACCCTTGACATCTAAGATGTCAAGGGTTTAATTCACGCATACGATTTAGTTTCATTATCACTCACTAAAGCGTGCGTTCATTTAAAAAGGAGAGATTTAATATGTCTAGATGGTATAAGTTAAGCAGTGTTATTGTGATTATAAGTTTTTTATTCACAGTTGGTTATTGCAATTCATCTTATGGTGAAAGTAGATTAAGAGTCCGCAGTTTAGCTGAAGAAATAGCGAAACAGAAACGGCTTGAGCAGGAAGAGATAGAAATCCTGGTAGAAGAGCGTACTCAACGTGGAATAGAAAGCTATAAGAAAGGTGACTATGCTGAGGCAATAAGACAGCTAACAGCAGTTTTAGAATTAAATCCAGATTATAAGGAAGCAGAAAAATATCTAAATTTAGCCCGGGGTAACCTGCTTGATTCTGCTGAGAAGCACTATACCAAAGGTGTAGAATACTACAAAAACGGAGATTTTGTTAATGCAGTAAATGAATTAAATCAGATTCCTGAAGATAATCGTTACTATGAAGAAGCTCGAGAATATGTTAAAGCTGCTAGGAAGACATTAAAGACAGCCGAAATTCCTGAACCCTCAAGTCCAGATTTTGAGAAAAAAGATGTTGAGAGAGAACTTAAAAATTTGGAAAAAGAACAAGAATTGGTGTTGCTTAAAAAGCAAGCTCAGGAAAAAAGAATGATGCTTGATGTGGAAAGAGCTTATTTGTTGCCAGAAAGGTTAAAGGAAAAGAAAGAAGAAGCGAAAGTAACTGCCGAAGAAATCGCAGCGAAGAAAAAAGAAAAAAGACAAAGAGAACTAATTGAGAAAATGAATCAAAATGTTGTTCCTGCTTTAAGTTTAAGTGATGCCAATATTCAAGATGTAATAAGAGAACTTATGAAAATGACTGGCGCAACTATTATATTAGATGAAGGCGCCTTAAAGAGAGTAGCTGAAGATAAACCCATAAAAGTCTCATTTACTACAGTAACCTCTATGCCTCTTTTGGATTTGCTTGAGATAGCATTGAAGACTACTGAATTAGCATATAAAGTAGAGTCAAATTATATATGGATCTCTGATGAAAAGACATTGTCAAAAGAGAAATTAATCACCAAAACCTATAGGTTAAAACACGGCGCAAGAAGAACACGCGAAGTATCATTAGTTGAATTTGGCAAAGAAGAGGATTAACGCAGAAAGAAATGAAAAAAAATATTTTATATATAGTTATTTTATTGGCTTTCTGTTTAAGTTCTCCTTTAAATTTAGATGCTCAAGACACAATAAGCATCAAGGAATACTTAAAGCAGATACTTCCGCCTCAAGAAGGAAGAAAGATTTTTTTAGATCCGACTACTGGTTTATTAACTATAACTGATATTCCTTCCAATCATAAATTAATTAAGGAGTTAATAGAGGCCTTTGATATAGGAATCCCTCAAGTTATGATAGAGGTTAAATTTATTGAAGTTACCATGACTGATATAGGTGAACTTGGAATTGAATGGTACTGGTATGATCAGGATAATGTAGGTAATGCAGCCGGATATGCTGACTATGTCCCTGGCCAGCAAGATACCGGTGATGGAATATTGTGGGGCAGAGAAAATGCAGCAGGAACTTATGAAAGTTTTCCGCATACAGGACATGGTTTTGATTTTTATATAGGTAAGGCTGATACCACAGGAGGCTATATTAGAGCTTATTTGCATGCTTTAGAAGAAAAAGGTAAAGCTAATCTTTTATCAGCTCCGAAAGTAACCACCCTTTCAGGTCAAATGGCTAATATGGAGGTAACTAAAACATTTCCCTACGTAAGCAATGTGGAATTAGAAAACCGTGGTACTGCAGAATATCCTATATGGGTTCTTACACAAACCTATGAAGAGAAGACTATAGGAATTTCACTCGAGGTTACGCCTCGCGTAGCAGCACAAAGTAGATTTATAACTTTAGATCTTCATCCAGTGGTAGATGTGTTAGTAGCACAACGGTCTATCAAGCCTACTGCAGCCAGCGCAAGTTATCCTACAGTTCCAAGTGCTGTTGGTTGGCCAGTGATAGATACCCGTTCAACTCAAACCTCTATTGTAACAAAAAGTGGAGAGACAATAGTTTTAGGTGGACTTATTAAAGAGGATGAGAAAACATACACAAGAAAGGTTCCTGTTTTAGGTGATATCCCCTTATTAGGTAATCTATTCAAATATAAACATATAAATAAGGAAAAAAAGAGTCTTTTAATTTTTATTACTGCTACTTTAATAACGGCAGATGGTGAGAAATTAAGATGAGGTTAAATTTTAAGATTTTATTCATAGTGCTGTTTTGTCCACTGCTATTTTTTAACAGTAGTTTTGCTCAAGATGGCCAGACTATTAAGGAATATCTTCAGCAAGTGCTTCCATCCCAGGAAGGAAGAAAAATTGTCTTAGATGAGACTACCGGGCTGCTAACCGTAACCGATACTCCCTCAAATCATAAATTAATTATGAAATTGATTGAAGTTTGGGATGTCGGTCCGCAACAGGTACGGATTGAGGCGCGGTTTGTGGAGATAGAAGAGAAGGCATTACATGAAGTTGGCGTGGAGTGGTTAGCAAAAAAGACCGGTGACTATATATATTATGGCGAGGGTCCCCTGAGAAGTGCGGCAAGGAGCGCTAGTAATACACCCGCTGAGCAACCTGCCAATTACCAAAACATAGAGCCGGGTTCGAGCGTTGTAGGTGAGTATAACTACAGTACTAGTAGAGCTATTCCTCCTTGGAGTGGTTCTGAAATGGGAGCTCCTCAAGAATTTGGAGGATTAGGTCTTTGGGTAGGAGACACTAATGTGGATGGGACTAAGCTCTTCGCCTATTTAAAAGCTCTTGAAGGGCAAGATAAAGCTAATCTTTTATCAGCTCCTATAATAACTACTTTATCAGGACAAATGGCTAATATTGAGTTAGCTAATGTTATACCTTATGCTTGTGGATACGAACAGACTGATACTGGTACCGGGGCATATGGTTATTATGAAACCTATGAGATAGAGGAAAAGAAAACAGGTATTTTTTTAGAGGTAACTCCAACTGTTAGCAGAGGGCAAAAAATGATAACACTTGAATTACATCCTTCAGTAAGTGAAATTAGTTATCAGGTTGCAATTACTAATAGTAGCGAATTTCCAAGTTATTTAGGCTGGCCGGTGGTTGAAACCCGAAGTACTCAAACTTCAGTAATTGTAAGAAGCGGCCAGACAATTGCAATAGGTGGCTTAATAAGAGATGATGAATCAACCACAAAACGTAAAGTTCCAATAGTAGGAAATATTCCTTTGCTCGGCAATCTCTTTAAATGGGAGCATACAAGCCGGACTAAGAGAAATCTGGTTATATTCTTAACCGCGACTATAATAACACCCGAGGGCGAGGAGATTAAATGATTAGCTATGTTTAAGAGAATTATTTCTGCTTTAATATTTTTAAGTTTCCTGTCTTATCTTCCAGTTGCCCTATCAGAAGAGCAGAAAATCAAATTACTTACTACTAACCTAAATGAACCCTATAAAGTTGTAGGTTTTGTTAGTTATCGTTCAGGTTTCCCAGATTTAGATAAGATAAATGAGCATCTTATAAAACAAGCTAAAGGTCTGGACGCTGATTATGTTATAGGCATAAGATATATAACTTATGCAAGTTATCTATTTGCCTACGGCACTGCTGTTAAGACTGTTAAAACTAAAAGCAAATGAGGCACATCTTTAAAACAATCCCTTTTTGATTAATTTATCCAAAAAAATTTAGATTATTGTGTATGAAAAAGGCAATGTTGGTATCAGCTATTCTGTCAGTATTTATATTTTTTATGTCTGCCTCTTTTGCGGAAAGTAAAGTCGATAGTTGCGGTTTACCTCAAATATTAAAAAGGATGCATTTTGTAATATATCACAATAATCGCAATTATGCCAATAATATAAGCTGGAAGGCAGAATACTCTTATAAAAAAATTATAAGGCACTTTAATATTAATGGTTTTCAGCCCTGGGAAAAAGATAAAAAATGTACCATTTATATATTTAAAAATAGAGAGGATTTTATTAAAGATGCTAAAGCCCCATCGTGGTCAGCAGGATTGGCAAGATATAATCCACCTCGTTTATATATCTATAAAGGAAGCAGAGATCTAATAGAAAACACGCTTCCTCACGAGATAACTCATTTGATTTTTAGTGAATTTATGGATAGAGAAAAAATACCTTTATGGCTTAACGAAGGTATGGCTCAGTATGAAGAAGAAAAATGGGACAAAGGATATATCAAAAGATATCTAAAAGTTCATATTAGAAAAGGTATTTATATAAAATTAGATAAGCTTTTTAATATGAGAAATTATCCCGCAGGTGAAGAGGAGTTGCGTCTTTTTTATTTTCAATCAGCAAGTGTTATTGATTATTTAAGAGAAGAACAAATTGCAAGTCTTTTTGGTAAATTCCTGTTGAAGATCAAAGAAGGAAAATCGGTCGAATCAGCTTTAAAACAAACATATCAATGGAAATTTCAAAGTGGAATCCCTGAGTTAGAAGATAGATGGATTAAATATATAAAGACGAGGTATTAAAGTAAAGATGAAAGCTTTTTTAATTGACGCTACAGCGTTCTGTTATAGGGCCCACTATGCAATAAAAGAATTAACTACCTCAAGTGGTCGCCCCACAAATGCTATTTATGGCTTTATTCTAATACTTAACAAAATTATAAAAGAAGAGACACCCGATTTAGTTGGAGTTGCTTTTGATTTGAAAGCTCCTACTTTCAGGCATAAGAAGTTTAAAGACTATAAGGCACATCGACCACCAATGCCTGATGAATTAATTAAACAGATGCCAACAATTAAAGAAGTAGTTAAAGGATACAACATTCCTCTTTTTGAAAAAGAAGGATATGAAGCAGAAGATATCATTGCAACTATTGCTAAAGATTTAGTAAGGAAGGGGATTGAGGTCTATATAGTAACAGGAGATAAGGATATCTTACAGTTAGTTAGTAAAAACATAAAGGTATATAATACCCACAAAGAAGGATTAATTTATGACAAAGAGAAGGTGGAAGAGAAATACGGGGTTGCACCTGATAAGGTTATTGAAGTAATGGCCTTAATGGGTGATAAGACAGATAATATTCCCGGTGTATCCGGAATTGGCATAAAGACTGCTCAGAAGTTAATTAAAAAATATAAAACCCTTGAGAATCTTTTAGATAATATTGATAGATTAGAAAGTGATTAGTTGCAAACTATATTAAAGAAACATTCAAAAGATGCAAAGCTCTCAAAAGAATTAGCCAAAATAGATACCAATGTACCTATAAGGTTCAAAATTGATGAATTAAAAGCAAAAAAACCAGATAAGAGAAAGTTATTTAAGATTTTTAAAGAACTTGAGTTCAGGAAATTATTAAAAGAATTTGCTCCTGATGACAAATGGGAAGCAGATTATAAACTTATCTTAGAAAAAGGTGAGTTTGAAGAATTGATTCAGCGCTTAAAGGCTAAAGACCTCTTTGCTTTTGATTTTGAAACTACAGATGCAAATCCGCACAAAGCAGAACCAATAGGTATATCATTCTGCTGGAAAGAAAAAGAAGCTTACTATATTCCATTATTGGATAAAAAAGAAGAGAACAAAAAGGGCATCTTAAGGTCTGAAGTTTTTAATAAGTTGGAACCTATACTTAAAGATAAAAAGATTAAAAAAATAGGTCAAAACATCAAATATGAAATCATAATTTTAGCAAGATATGGTTTAGATATAGAAGGTATATACTTTGACACTATGATTGCTTCTTATCTCTTAAATCCGTCAAAATTGAATCATAATTTAGATGATATTTCCTTAGAATATTTAGGACATAAAACGGTGCCCCTTTCAGATTTAATTGATAAGAAGAAAAAAGATGTTTCATTAAAAGATACTGATTTAAATAAATTATCTTGGTATGCTTGTGAAGATTCAGATGTTGCTTTTAGATTATATAAGATGTTGGAAGATAAGTTAAAAGAGAAGGAGTTATTTAAACTTTACACAGACATAGAGATGCCCCTCGTAAAAGTCCTGGCCAATATGGAATTAAATGGCATATCAGTAGATAAAGAAAAACTCAAGAGACTCTCCCGTGACCTTTCAAAGGAATTAGATAAGATTAAAAAGGGTATTTTTAACATTGCCGGCGCGGAATTTAATATAAATTCACCCAAACAACTGAGGGAAATTCTATTTAATAAATTAAAACTTCCTGTTGTAAAGAAAACTAAAACTGGACCATCAACAGACGTTGAAGTGCTTAAGATACTATCGAATAAACATAAACTCCCTGCTTTTATTTTAAAATACAGAGAGTTTACTAAATTAAAGACTGGTTACATAGATAGTTTACCGAAGCTCATAAATCCTAAAACCAAGAAGATTCATACTTCATTTAATCAAACTATAACCCAGACAGGAAGATTAAGTTCTTCTAACCCAAATTTACAAAATGTTCCTGCAAGGGGCAGTATAAGCAAAAAAATTAGAGAAGCCTTTATTCCACAAAGTAAAAATTTTTCTTTTTTATCAGCTGATTATTCGCAGATTGAATTAAGAATTTTAGCGCATTTATCTAATGACGAAAATCTAAAGAAAGCATTTGAGGAAAATTTAGACATTCACGCTTTCACTGCTTCTTTAATATTTGCTAAGGATTTAGATGGGATAGATAAAGATATGAGAGCTACAGCTAAAACTGTTAATTTTTCTATTATTTATGGAGTAAGCCCCTATGGCTTATCAAAAGAATTAAACATTGAAGTCCAAGAGGCAAAGAAGTTTATTGATTCTTATTTTAAAAGATATCCTAAAGTAAAAAAATATATAGATACCATGATAAAGCAGGCAACAGATAAAGGATATGTAGTTACTCTGTTTGGAAGAAGAAGATATATACCTCAAATTAAAAGTTCTGATAAAAGCCAGGCAAATTTTGCTAAAAGAGTCGCAATAAATACTCCTATTCAGGGAACCGCTAGCGATTTAATAAAAATCGCTATGATAGATATATATAAAGAATTAAAAAAATGTAATTTATCCTCAAAGATGATTTTGCAGATACATGATGAGTTGATATTCGAAGCGGCTAATGATGAAATAGAAAGACTAAAAGGAATAGTTAAAGATAAGATGGAAAACGTAGTTAAATTAAACGTGCCCATTAAAACAGATATTAAAACTGGTAAAAGTTGGGCAGAATGTTAGGGACTAAAAGAGAAGGTGCGGGGTGAAAGTTATAGGGCTTACAGGTGGATTTAAGACGGGCAAGAGTACAGTTACTAGAATGTTATCGGAACTTGGTGTAGAGGTAATAATAGATGCTGATAAGTTAGCGCACAAGGCGCTTAAACTGGATTCAAGCACATATAAAAAAATAATAAAAGAATTTGGGGAAAAATTTCTGGATGACGAAGGAAGAATTAATAGGAGAAAATTGGCGAAATTAGTCTTTAGTAATAAAGAAAAGCTGAATTTATTAAATAGTATAATTCATCCATATGTAATAGATAAAGTGAAAGAAAAAATATACAAAACAAAGCAAAGTAGCCCTAACGCAATAATAATAGTTGATGCGCCGTTGTTATATGAAGCAGGTATGCAGAATATGATGGATAAAATAATTGTGGTCTCAGCCACTAAAAATAAACAAATACAGCGAGCAAGACAAACTACATCATTATCAGAGTATGAAGTCAAAAGAAGAATTGAAAATCAACTACCGCTTACTGAAAAGGAAAAATTAGCCGATGTAGTAATTGAGAATAATGGAACTTTAGAAGATACTAAAAGTCAGGTAAAAAAAATGTGGAAGAGGATAAACGAAGAAGACATAGGTTATGGAACGAAACGGACATAACTCTTATATGTCTATCCCGAATGTAGCTACATCTTTAGAAACTCTTCGGGATCCTGAAAAAAACGGGAAACTTATCCTGAGCCTTTGGGGTTATTAAAATTCCCTCGCTTAGACAAGCCAAAATTGCCTTTGGTAATTTTAGCTTAAGCTTCGGGATAAATTCGACCATATAATTTACGTTCGTTGTCACTCCGTAAATTGTGGTCTCATTTAAAGGAGGAAAATTATGATAGCAAAAAGTAAGACTAAAGAAAAGGAAGAAATGGATATAAGGGAATTGAAGCAGATGAAGATGACTGAATTAACAAAACTTGCCTCCGGATTAAAAATAAACGGAATAAATGATTTCAGGAAGCAGGATTTGATTTTTAAGATTCTTCAGGCGCGCGCTGAACAAAACGGATTTATGTTTGGCGAAGGTGTTTTAGAGATTTTACCAGATGGATTTGGTTTTTTGCGTTCACCAAACTATAATTACTTACCCTGTCCAGACGATATCTATATTTCGCCTTCTCAGATTAAGAAATTTTCTTTAAAAAAAGGAGATGTAGTAAGTGGACAGATACGACCACCAAAGGAAACTGAGAAATACTTTGCTTTACTTAGAGTTGAAGCAGTTGATTATGAGGTTCCTGAGGCAGCAAAAAATAGAATTCTCTTTGATTATCTAACACCTTTATATCCTCAGGAGAGGTTTATACTTGAGACTAAACCCGATGAAATAAATATGAGGGTTATGGATCTGCTTACTCCAATAGGCAAGGGGCAACGTGGTCTCATTGTTGCTCCGCCATATAGTGGTAAGACAGTATTATTGCAGAACTTTGCCAACAGCATAAGTACCAATTATCCTAATGCTATCTTAATGGTTCTATTGATAGATGAGCGCCCCGAAGAAGTTACCGATATGCAACGCTCAGTTAAAGGAGAAGTTATAAGTTCTACTTTTGATGAGCCGCCGGATAGGCACGTCCAAGTTGCTGAAATTGTTTTAGAAAAAGCGAAAAGATTGGTTGAAAGGAAGAAGGATGTTGTGATATTATTAGACAGCGTAACTAGATTAGCTAGAGCTTACAATTCGGTCGTGCCTCATTCAGGAAGAATTCTTTCAGGCGGTGTGGATGCTGCTTCAATACAGAAACCAAAGAGATTCTTTGGTGCGGCCAGAAACATAGAGGAAGGCGGCAGCCTTACTATCATAGCTACAGCTTTAATAGATACAGGTTCTCGTATGGATGATGTGATATTCGAAGAATTTAAAGGCACAGGCAACATGGAACTTACACTAGATAGGAATTTATTTCAAAGGAGAATTTATCCAGCTATAGATGTAAAACGCTCAAACACAAGAAAAGAAGAACTTTTATATGACCCAGAAGAACTTAAGAAAGTATGGATATTGCGAAAGGCTTTAAATGAAACTACATCTATAGAAGCCATAGAGTTATTGATTGGAAAGTTGAAAAAGACTAAAACTAATGCAGAATTCTTACTTTCTCTAAAGGGTATAGTTTAATTAGCGATATTGTTAATTAAAAACTAGACAAAGGTCCCTCGCTTAAACTTTGGGGCTCATTAAAGGAGGAATAAAAAATGAAGAATAAGATTCATCCTGAATACAAAGAAACTACCATAACATGTGCCTGCGGGAACGTAATACATACCCGTTCTACTAAGCAAAATATGAAAGTGGAAATATGTAGTAAGTGCCATCCATTTTTTACTGGCACAGAGAAAATACTGGATTCCGCAGGCCGAGTAGAGAGATTCAAGAAGAAATATAAAAAGAAATAATATGTTTAAACAATTGGAATCTACAGAGAAACGATTTGAAGAAATTGAAGAATTAATGAGCAACCCTGAAGTAATCTCGGACAGTCAAGGATTAAGAAAACTTGCCAAGGAGTACTCTGACTTAGAACCAGCTGTTTCTAAATACAGAAGATATAAGAAGAATGAGAAGGAGATAACTGAGTTAGAGGAAATGCTAAAGCAAAAAAAAGAGAACGAGGAATTCGTTAAGCTGGCTCAGTCTGAGAGAGAAGACTTAATAGAAAGAAATGGAAAACTCAAAGACGAACTTGAAGAACTGCTATTTGAACAACGGGAAGGGGTAGATAAAAATATAATTATGGAAATTAGAGCTGGGACAGGCGGTGAAGAAGCAGCGCTTTTTGTCTCAGATTTATTTAGAATGTATTCGAAATATGCTCAAGCCAAAGGCTGGAAGACAGAAATCTTAAGTTCAAATCCAACTGGCACAGGAGGTTTTAAGGAATTTATTTTTTCTATTGAAGGTAAGGAAGTTTATAAGAGACTCAGGTATGAAAGTGGAACCCATAGGGTCCAAAGGATTCCTGCTACTGAAACTTCTGGCAGAATTCATACCTCTGCTGCAACAGTAGCTGTCTTACCTGAAGCAGAAGAAGTAGATTTAAAGATAAATCCAAAGGACCTAAAAATAGACACCTTTAGAGCATCCGGTCGTGGCGGACAACATGTAAATGTTACTGATTCTGCTGTACGTATTACACATAAACCAACTAATACTGTAGTTAGCTGTCAGGATGAACGCTCTCAGATGAAGAACAGACAAAAGGCCATGAAGGTTTTACGGGCAAGGATCCTTGAGAAATTACAGAGGGAAAAAAAAGAAGAAATTTCAAAAACTAGAAAGTCTCAAATTGGCACAGGAGATAGGTCTCAAAAAATTAGAACCTATAATTTTCCTCAGTCTCGCATAACAGACCACCGCATAAACCTAACCCTTTACAAATTAGATAAAGTTCTTGGAGGTAATTTAGACGAAATTATTGATGCCCTCATTAAAGAAGACCGTAAATTGTCCTTAAGGAGTAAGAATGATGAAGTTTGATAGAAGTAGATTTAGTTCGGCTGTCATTTTAATGGTGGTAGTTTTAATTTTGCCTGTACACATCTGCTTAGGTAGTTCTATAAGAGAATACCGACAGAGTCTTTTGAATAACTTAAAGGAAAAGAGCAAAGTCATAAATGATGGCAGAATATGCAGGACTGAGCATTTTGCTGTTTACATAGATAATCTGTCTTTAAAAGATTTAAATCTTGAAAGGGGTGAAAGATTGACAGAGCTTATGCTCAGAATTAGCTATGTTTTTGAGGAGGTTTACAAAGTGGTGGGAAAAAATTTTAGCCGATACCCTAGCGGTAAATTTACGATTAATATTTTGTCTTCCCAGCAATATAGGCGTGATGCAGGCAAGGGCTACAAGCTCACTGTGGGTAAAAGCAAACTAAAGATAGCATTTTCTCAAAACCTAATGAATAATCCTTTAGATGATTTTAAACAAGGCATTTCTAATATCTATTATGCATACAGCAGAGTCTTTTTATATACGATTACAGGGCCTGAATTTTATAATAAGGCTTCTACTGAAATAAGTGAATATTTTCAAAAGATAGGTGAGAAGACGTCTCGCTGGACAAAAAATTTAACAGAAGACGAGAAAAAAGGAATTTTAAACTCTATAGATGAAGAAAATGAGTTTTTATTCAAAAAATACCCCCAATATTTTAAGAGTAAATCTAAGGCAAAAAAAGGCCATGAAATGTAAATGTTTAACCTCAAGAGAGTGTCTAAATGATGCAGTCGGTATTCTTAAACGACATAATATAGAGAATCCCCAGCAGGAAGCAGAGGTTTTACTTTCTGAAGTTTTAGAAGTTGGAAAATTAGATTTATATTTAGAAAACTTTGAAATTAATAACCTTAAACTTTCTAAATTGAGGTATTTTTTAAGGATGCGCTGTGAGCATATTCCTATACAATATCTAATAAAGAAAGTCTTTTTTTATGGATTAGAGTTTAAGGTAACCGAGGAGGTCTTTATACCAAGACCTGAGACTGAAATTATAGTAGAAGCTGTCCTTAACATAATAAGAGATAAAAGCATGCTGAACCCACAACTAGTAGATATTGGAACAGGTTGCGGTAATATTGCTATTTCGTTGACAAAACACATAACTAGTTGTAAGATGACAGCAACTGATATTTCTAAAATTTCTCTTAAAATTGCTAAAGATAATGCCAAAAGATATAATCTGATAAATAAAATCACATTTTTAGAAGGTGATTTATTTAAACCTTTAGATATTAAAAGAAAAAAAGATATTATAATTTCTAATCCGCCTTATATAAGCTTAAACGAATTAGATAATTTACAATCTGAGGTCAACAAAGAGCCAAAACTGGCTTTATTTGGCGGAAAGGATGGGTTATATTTTTATAAAAATATTATAAATGAAGCTCCTTTATATTTAAAATCTTCTGGTTTTTTAGTACTTGAGTTAGCTAAAGATAGAGCAAATCCAGTTAAAGATGCAATTAAAGATAGTTTACATTTTAGAAATCCGACGTTTATAAAAGATTATAACGGCATAAACAGAGTAGTAATAGCAGAAAAGGTATAAGTTTTATATTTATGGATAAAGTTATTATACAAGGTGGCAAAAAGCTAAATGGTGAAATTGAAATAAGCGGCGCTAAAAATGCAGTATTGCCTATTTTAGCTGCCACATTATTGACAGAGGATACTTCTATTATAAAGAATGTGCCTGAAGTGGTCGATGTCTACACTATGGCTGAAATACTTAAATCCTTGGGTGTAACTGTTAATCATCAGAAAAATACAATAAAAGTAACTCCTAATAAACACAAGGAATTTACAGCGCCTTATCGTCTTGTTAGTACTATGAGAGCTTCTATTTGTGTGTTGGGGCCTCTTTTGGCTAAGTCAGGTAAAGCTCGTGTTTCTATGCCAGGAGGCTGTGTTATAGGACCAAGACCTATTGACTTACACCTAAAAGGATTAAGAGCGCTAGGAGCAGATATCAATATAGATCACGGCTATATTAATGCTAAAGGGGACTCTTTAAAAGGCGCTGAGATCTATCTAGGAGGAGCTTTTGGCTCAAGTGTATTAGCAACTGCTAACGTTATGATGGCAGCTGTCTTAGCAGAAGGTCGAACAATCATAGAAAATGCAGCCTGTGAACCAGAGATTGTAGATCTATCAGAGTTTTTAATAGAGATGGGCGCTAAGATTAAAGGGTATAGTTCTCCTGTTATAAAAATAGAGGGAGTTAAAGAATTACATGGAGCAGAACATACTGTTATTTCTGATAGAATTGAAGCAGGTACTTATATGATAGCTGCTGCTATAACAAATTCTGAACTGACTCTTAAAAGAACTTCTGTTTCTCATTTAGGCGCTGTGGTGGATAAACTTAAGGAAATGGGTGTGAAAATTTCAAAGGGCAGTAATACCATAAAAGTTATACCTAACGGGGATTTAAGACCGATTGACATAGCTACTTTACCTTATCCAGGTTTTCCAACTGATTTACAAGCTCAAATGATGGCTCTTATGAGTATTGTAGATGGAATCAGTATTATAACTGAGAAAGTTTATCCTAAACGCTTTATGCATGTTAGTGAATTGAACAGAATGGGAGCTCAAATTTATCTTGAGGGACCAAGCGCAATAGTAAAAGGAGTAAGAAGTTTGAGTGGCGCGCCAGTTATGGCCTCAGACTTAAGAGCGTCCGCGGCTTTGATTCTTGCAGGATTAGTAGCAGGGGGTACAACCGAAGTCCTGCGTGTTTATCATTTAGACAGGGGTTATGAAAAGTTCGAAGAAAAATTTTCCAAATTAGGCGCTCGGATTAGAAGAGAAAGAGACATATAAGAAGTCCTAAGTCCTAAGTCCGAAGTCATAAGTCAAATTAGCTCATAGCTGATGGCTCATGGCTGATAGTAAAGAATATAAAAGCTAAGAGCTATGAGCCAAGAGCTAAGAGCTCTGCCGGCGGGCAGGCAAGTAACTATTTAACCAAGTTAATGTGGAATTAGTATTCATTAAAGGAGGAGTAAAGTGGCAGTAAAAATCAGATTAAAAAGAATTGGGGCAAAGAAGAAGCCGGTGTATAGGATCGTTGTAGCTGACGGTAGAGCCGCAAGAGACGGCGCCTTTATAGAAGAATTAGGTACATATAATCCTACAAAGGTAAATAAGATTCTCAATCTGAATAAAGAAAGAATCAAGTACTGGCTGGGCAATGGAGCTATAGCATCTGAGACGGTAAAAAACATTTTAAGAAAATTGAATGTAAAAAATATCTAACATGTTAAAAATAGATATTATTACTATTTTCCCTAATATTTTTGAGCCCATATTGGAGGAATCCATTTTAAAAAGAGCTCAGCAGAAAAATAAAGTTAAGATAACAATTTATAATTTAAGAGATTATAGCGATGATCCCCACAGAAAGGTAGATGATAGACCTTTTGGCGGTGGACCTGGAATGGTTATTAGGCCGGAGCCGATGTTTAATGTGCTCGAGAGGATAAAAAAGAAGAGCCCTGAAGCCAAAACTATACTTCTTACACCCCAAGGTGCAAAATTTGAGCAAAGAGAAGCAAAGAGATTAAGCAAAGAAAAACACTTAATTTTAATTTGCGGTCATTATGAA
The DNA here is from genome assembly GCA_964554835.1 of uncultured Planctomycetia bacterium. Taxonomy (GTDB): domain Bacteria; phylum Omnitrophota; class Gorgyraeia; order JAGLLT01; family CAZKQD01; genus CAZKQD01. Next base: position 46,664 of record CAZKQD010000003.1, read on the forward strand.
GGCATAGATGAAAGAATAAGAGAAGAACTTGTAGATGAAGAAATTTCAATTGGTGACTATATTTTAACTGGCGGTGAACTTCCAGCTTTAATAGTAGTAGATGCTATTATAAGGTTGATGCCCGGGGTTTTAGGACATGAGGACTCAGCTCAATGTGATACATTTCAAGATAACTTATTAGAGCATCCTCAATATACAAGACCAGCTGATTATAAAGGCATGAAAGTGCCCAAAGTTTTGTTGTCAGGCAATCATAAATTAATTAAGGAGTGGAGAAAGAAGCAAGCTTTATTAAGGACCAAAAAGAGAAGGCCAGATCTTATAAAAGGAGAGGAATAATTATGAATAAGATGGATATAGTCGAAAAAAGTCAACTTAAAAAAGAAATATCCGAT
>CAZKQD010000004.1:0-38308 GCA_964554835.1 uncultured Planctomycetia bacterium
ATAGTATCTTGAATTTCAAAACTTAATATGCTATACTAATACTAATAAAATTGATTCTATAAAGGGAGGACATAAAATGGCTGAAAATTCAAAAGTCGGGTTAATTGTACTAATTATATTTTGTGTTATATTCGCAGCTACGACGACAGCTTTTTTTATTTTACATAAGCAAGAGCATCAATTAAGAGTAAAAGTTGAAACTGAATTATCTGTTCTTGAGAATAAAAAGGTTGAGATTGAAAAAAGATTAGATAAAGTCTTAAAAGATAAAGAGGATATAGAGAAAGAATTAACTGATTTTAGAAGTAAAGCCGAAAGACTTGCTGATAAGATTGAATATGAAAAGAGAATGAGAGAGCAGGCTGAGAATAAATTAAAGACAAAAGAAAATGAATTTACGTCATTAAAAGATAAGTTAGAGAAAGCACAAGGTAACGTTAATAAATTAGAACAGAAGTATGAAAATATTCAGGCAAAAAACGAAGAATTATCAAGTAAACTCGATCAACTAAGACTTGCAAAGAAAGCCTTAGAGACAAAAATTGGTATCACGGGTCAAGTAGAAGGTGTTCAATTAGGAACAGTAGTTGTAAGGCCCCAAGAGGTCAAGGAGCAAAAAGGTCAAGGTCAAAGAACCCAAGGTAGAATATTAGTAATTAATAGGGAGTTTGACTTTGTGATGATTGATTTGGGTCGAGTTAATGGCGTAGAACCAGGAATGAAATTCGCTGTTTACCATCTCGGAAAACTCACTGCTGAAGTGAAGGTTGAGAGGGTTTATGAAGATATGTGCTCAGCAATCATACTTAATAAGGAAAAAGAAGGAGAGATGCAAGAAGACGATTTGGTTAAAATGCTTTAAGGTTGAAATACCATTAATGTTTTATAACTGTAAGGGTTAGTTAAAGCTAACCCTTATTTTTTTAAGGATTTTACAAAATGGGAAATATCATAATAAATGAAAGCAAAAGCTTAAAAGGTGAAGTGTCATTACCTGCTGATAAATCTATCTCTCATAGGTCAGTTATAATAGGATCTATATCTGAAGGTTTAACAGAGATTGATAATTTTTTAAAATGCGAGGATTGCCTTAATACAATAGAAGTATTCAGACAATTAGGGGTTAATATTCGTTGGAGTAATGAGGGCAAGTTAATTGTAGAAGGTGCAGGTTTGGGTGGATTAAAGAAGCCTTCTTCGCCACTATATTTTGGTAATTCTGGTACTGGAGCAAGATTAACCGCCGGGATACTTGCAGGTCAACCTTTTGAATCAACAATGACGGGCGATGAATCTCTATCTAAAAGACCGATGAAAAGAATTGCCTTGCCCTTGAAGCAGATGGGCGCAGAAGTCTCAGGCAAAAATGATGCAAATTATCTTCCTTTGAAAATTAAAGGTGGTAAATTAAAATCAATTGATTATAAAACTCCTGTAGCAAGCGCACAGGTAAAATCGTCAATGTTACTTGCAGGACTTTATGCAGATGGCAAGACTTGTATTACTGAACCTCATAAATCCCGGGATCATACAGAAAGAATGCTTGCATATTTTGGAGCTGATTTAAATGTGGAGGGTTTTAAGGTCTGTTTATTGCCTAACGCCGAGTTAACTGGTAGAAAAGTAAATATACCCAACGATATATCAGCTGCTAGTTTTTTTATTGTGGCCACCTTAATAATTGAGAATTCAGAGCTTTATTTGGAGAAAGTTGGATTAAATCCAACAAGGTCTCTTATATTGGATGTTTTGAAGAAAATGGGAGCTCATATAGATATAATCAATAACGATCTTCGCTCAAATGAACCGCTAGCAGATATCATAGTTAAATCGAAAAAATTAAAAGGTATTGAGATAAAAAAAGAGATGATACCGTTTCTAATTGATGAACTTCCAATTTTAATGATTGCAGCAACCCAAGCTGAAGGGCAAACTTTAATTAAGAACGCTTCAGAACTACGAGTGAAAGAAACTGACCGAATTAAATCCATGGTTACAAACCTAAAAAAACTTGGAGCTAACATTGCGAATATTGATGATGATATAATTATTAAAGGACCAGTTGAATTAAAAGGAACTGATGTTTTAAGTTTTGGTGACCACAGAACTGCCATGAGTATGTGCATTGCCGGTTTGGCAGCAAATGGTCAGACTAAAGTGTATAATACCGATTGCATTAAGACCTCCTTTCCTAATTTTGAAGAAGTAATAAGGAAAATAACTTCGTAGGTATGGTGTTCCACAATGAAAACAGAACCACAAAACCAATCTTTCCGTTTTAGCTTTTATTCTATTTTGGTGATTTTGCTTTTCATAATAATTAATCTATCAAGGTGGTATAAGTTACCTACTTTTATCGATATCTATTATCACCTATCAGTTTTGCAAGGATTTGTAAAAGCTGGTGGTTATGTCGGCTCGTCTTTCTGGGAGTATGCTCCCGTAGGAAGAGTACATATTTATCCTCCATTTATTCATATTGCCATGCTTTTATTTTATAAACTTGGTTTGCCAGCTTTACTTATAGCGAAATTTTTTGAGTTTACCGTATTTCCTTTATTATTGTTTGTTATCTGGTATGTAGTAAATAATCTTTTCTATAGAAGATTAGCATTTTTCGCAGTACTAGTCAGTTCTAGTTGTTATTCTTTTTATCTATCAGCTGGGAATCTAATACCTGCCTCTTCAGCTTTAATATTCGGATTGCTGTCATTTTTAAGCTTAGAGAAAAAAAAGAGAGTTGCCGCATCTATTTTGTTGGCTTTTAGCTTTTATTCTCATGCGGGGGTACCTTATTTTTTTGTGTTGAGTTTCATTATCTACGGTCTATTAAACAGAAAGAGACTAAAGTCTTATCTAATTTTGATATTATCCGGCATTGTATTAAGCTTACCTATTTTGATTCATCAGTTTAATTCTTTAGCTTATATTGATATCAGCCAAATAAGAGAAAACTTTCCTGTGGAGATAAATATATTAATATATCTATTTGCAATATTGGGTATCTTTTATGCGCTTCACAAAAAGGGTCCCTACTATTTTTTCATTTCTTTAACTTTAGCCGTGGTGCCGTTTTCATTAATTTACAACTATAGATATTTAAGTGGGCTAGGTATAATTGGTCTTATTTTGTTATCCGCGTTAGCTATTGATTCTTTATATGAAAAAATAAACAAAATACCTGCAGAAAAATACAAAAGTAGAAGTTATTTATTGATATATTTTATTGTCATAATTTTATTGTTTTTTATTTTCTCTGCATCAATATACACATATAAAGGTAAAATCGGTTTTTTGCCAACTAACTCCACTTATAGTAATCTTATAAGAAAACAAAGTATAATAACTAGAGCAAACGAATTGTCTGTTTATTATCCAAAAATTTGGAGAAAAACTGCTGCAGTGATTAAGGATAATTTTGAAAAAGGTGATATAATCTATGCCAATGGTGCCTACGTTGCGGGAGTTGTTTCAGTATATAGCAAACATGCTACCTCAACGGCGATGTTACCTGAGATCAAACCCTATAAGAAAATAAATCCCATGGAGGTTTCAAAAATCATAGTATGGTTTAAAAAATTTGATAGTAAGGTTGATAAAGATCTTTTATATCTTATAAAGCAATACAATTTACAATTAGTAAGTGAGACAGAATTCCTTTATCTTTATAAAAATCCTCACGCTGAGGCAAAAGAAATTACAAAAAAAGCAATTCTGCCAGATTGGCTCTTGTTTGTGATTTTATTTTTAATGACGGCATTAATAATCGTAGAAAGGGCTAGGTAAAAATTATTTGACAAATGAGGATATATTTTGATATAATTAAACATATTAAAGACAGACTATAACAAATAACAAGCACCAAGCACCAAATAACAAATAATGACCTAAATAACAAATTCTAAACAAAGACAAAAAACCGATAAAAAATAGTTAAAATAAAAACAAATGTTCGTTTTGAATTTCAATCATTGGATATTGGGATTTATTTGAGATTTGTAATTTGGGATTTATATTATTAACTTTCAGATGAATAATATACGAGGGGATGTGGTAATGAAGAAAACATTGACTAATTTAAAAGATATAATTATTAACTTTATAGGATATATATCCAATGATATAGGAGTAGATTTAGGCACAGCAAATACCCTGCTTTATATAAAAAATCAGGGTATTGTTTTATGTGAACCTTCAGTGGTTACAATACAAAGAGGCACAGCGATGGTTCTGGCAGTGGGTGAGGAAGCAAAGAGAATGTTAGGTCGTACTCCCGGGAGCATCATAGCCATTCGTCCGATGAAAGATGGAGTTATTGCAGATTTTGATATCTCGGAAAGCATGCTTCGTTATTTCATTCGCAAGGTTCAAAAAAAGAGAACATTTATTCGTCCTCGCATAGTTATAGCCATACCATCAGGCATTACAGAGGTTGAGAAAAGAGCAGTTAAAGATTCAGCAGAACATGCTGGAGCAAGAGCAGTCTTTTTAGTTGAACAACCTCTTGCCGCTGCTATTGGCGTAGGTCTTCCTATACAGGATCCTACAGGTAATATGATAGTTGATATTGGCGGGGGCACAACAGAGATTGCCGTTATATCTTTAGGCGGTATAGTTTGCTCTAAATCTCTTCGCATAGGTGGAAATGAGATGGATGATGCAATTACTCAGCATCTAAAGAAAGTATATAATTTAATGATTGGTGAAAGGACTGCAGAAGAGATAAAAATACGTATAGGTTCTGCTTATCCGCTTGATGAAGAGCTAACCATGGAAGTTAAAGGAAGAGATTTAGTAGCTGGTCTACCTAAAACATTAACTGTTTCTTCTGAGGAAGTAAGAGAAGCTTTATCAGAACCCATCTCTTTAATAACTGATGCTGTAAGGGCTACATTAGAGAAGACTCCACCTGAACTTTCATCTGATTTGGTAGATAGAGGATTAATTCTTGCAGGAGGGGGAGCCTTATTGCGTAATTTTGATAAGTTGTTAGCTGAAGAGACTGGCCTGCCCGTAAATGTAGCTGATGATCCTCTGACTGCTGTTTGTTTAGGAGCAGGTAAAATGCTAGATGAAATAAGATACCTTAAGAAAATAACTGTCTCTGCTAAATATGAATAGGACTTAAGATAGAGTGATTATCAAAAAAATCACTTGGCAACTAACAATCCTAATAATACTATTTTTCGCTTTAATATTCCTTCCTAATCCACTTATACAAAAAATAAAAGGAACTTTAATAATACCCATCAAATACCCTCTTATACTTACAAATGACTCATCAGAGAATGTAGTAAATTTTTTCAACTACAGAAATATCCTTAAAGAAAATAAAGAACTCAAGAAAAAACTCGACCTCCTAAAAAGAGAAATGACAAAATTAAGAGAAGCTCAATTAGAAAGTGAGCGTTTACATAAGCTGCTCGATTTTAAACAAAAGTACCCATATAAGACTGTTGCCGCTGAAGTAATAGGCAAGGATTCATCAAATTGGGTTCAAACAATAATTATTAATAAGGGGAAGAAGCATAATATAAAAAAAGGAACTGTGGTGTTAACTTATTCAGGATTAATTGGAAAAGTGATTGAGGCCGCAGGCCCAACCTCTAAAATAATATTGATAACTGATCCTTCTCTGAAAGTTGCAGCTAAAATTCAAAGAACAAGAGACGAAGGCATAGTAGAAGGCGCATATAAAGATTTATGCAGAATTAAATACCTGCCATTAGAAAGTAAAATTTTAAAAGGCGATAAAGTGATTACCTCAGGTTTTTCTCAATTTTTCCCCCCGGATCTTCTAATTGGTAGAATTATTAGCGTTGACAGAGATCCTTCTAACTTTTATCAAATTGCTATAATAAAACCAGAAGTAGATTTACTTAAACTCGAAGAAGTTCTATGCATAGAAAAGAAAAAGTCCTTTTGACTTTTATAATATTTTTAGCCGCTTTAATTCAGTCAACTTTTTTAGATTATTTACGAATTGAAGGCATAAAACCTGATATCTTATTATGTCTGGTTATTTTTATTGGTCTATATGCAGAGAAATCTTTTAGCTTAAAAGCAGGTTTATTTGCGGGGGTCTTAAAAGATGTATTATCAGGGGGTGTTCTCGGTTTAAATATTTTGATTTTTGGATTAGTGGCTTTTTTTCTGGGAAGTTACTCAAGTAAAGTATATCGTAAAAATACAATATTACAGGTAGTAATTTGTTTTGTTATAACTTTTTTAATTTCTAATTTTTCCTATTTTGTATATAGCTTTTCTTATTCACTTGCTGAATATATTAAATCTTTAAAGATTATTATTTTACCCATTACTTTATATACTTGCCTTGCATTTTATTTAATTTCTTTATTTCTATCAAGAACGTTAAAAATTACCTAACATAATTATGAGAATCAATCAGTTGAAAATAATAACCATCTTTCTTTTTTTATTTTTAATTGCAGGTTTAATAAGAGTTCAACTATTTAGAAATTCTTATTATAAAAGTTTAAGCCAAGAAAACATTATTAGAATTATACCAATTAGAGCCTCCCGCGGCAATATCTACGATAAGAGTGGGAAAATTTTAGCAAAGAACAGGCTTTCCTTTAATGTAGCCGCAATACCCAATGAAGTTAAAGATAATGAAGAGGTTTTTAAAATTTTAGCTAAAATTTTAAATAAGCCACCTCTAACTTTAATAAAAACATTAAATAAAAATACTGTGAATCCTTTTGTTCCTACGATTATAGCAAGAGATATATCAAAAGAAAAAGCAATTATAATAGAAGAGAAGAAAATGCAACTTAGGGGAGTTATAATTCAAACGGAACCCTTAAGAGAATATTTACATGCTGAATCCATTGCTCATCTAATAGGTTATGTAAACGAGTTAAATAAAGGTGAGCTTAAAAGATTAAAATCTTATGGTTATAAGCCTCTAGACTTAATAGGACGAACAGGGATAGAGAAGACTTTAAACAGCTATTTAAAAGGAAAAGATGGAGGTTATCAGGTTCAGACAGATTCAAGAGGCAGGCAGATAGATATATTAGGATACAAAAAACCAGTAAAAGGTAAAAGTATTTATTTAACTATTGATATAGATTTGCAGGATTATATTTATGGCTTAGTCAAGGATGAAAAAGCCGCAGTAGTTGTATGGAATCCTAATAATGGCAGCATACTAAGCCTAGTTAGTTCACCAAGCTTTAATCCTAATATTTTTATTAATCCTGATAATGAAAAAAATAAAATTATAAAGGATATATTTTCATCAAAATTGTATCCAATGGTAAATAGAAACATTCAAGCAGAGTATCCCATTGGTTCTTTATTTAAGATAGTTACCGCCATAGCCGCTTTAGAGACAAATTCAATAGATAAGAATCAAGTATTTAATTGTCAGGGTAGTTTTAAGCTGGGTGGAAGGGTGTTCCGCTGTTGGGAAAAAAGCGGTCACGGCAATCTAAATGTTATAGGAGCACTAAAACACTCTTGCAATGTATTTTTTTATAAAACCGGGGTTAGAGTTGGAGTGGATAATTTAAGTAAGTATGCCGGAAGATTTGGTTTTGGCAGGAGAACAGGTATTAGTTTACCTTATGAGGCAGAAGGTTTAGTACCGAGCAGACAATGGAAGCTGAAAACAAAAGGTGAGAATTGGTATGAAGGCGAGACTGTTATTTTTTCAATTGGCCAAGGATATTTCTTGGCTACCCCTCTTCAGGTATTGAGAATGATATCTATTATAGCCAATGGAGGATATTTAGTGTATCCTCAAATAATAGAGAAAATTGGAAATGTTGAAACTGGCTCAAGGGCTCCTACAGATTTAGGTTTTAGCAGTAAAAATATCAATATAGTAAAAAAAGGTCTTGAAGAAGTTGTATCCAACAATGCTACAGGCGCAAGAGCGCAAGTTAGAGGTATTTCAATTGCTGGTAAAACTGCGACAGCTCAGGTTACCTCTGGTTCGGCTCATGCATGGTTTGTGTGTTTTTTTCCCTCAGATAAACCCAAGTATGCCATGGTAGTCTTTATAGAACACGGAGGCAGTGGAGGATTTGAGGCAGCTCCATTGGCTAAAAAGATCATAATTTTTATAAAAGAAAATTATATATAAAATTATGAAAGTTATAAGTAATAGAAATAAAATTTACTTAATTCCGATTTGCGTAATTCTTTTATTAATTTTAGGGTTGCTCGCTTTATATAGTGCAACTTATGATGAAACATCTTTGAATAAAGTTAACCAGTACATATTTATGCAAATAAAGTGGATTATTGTAGGTTTAATTTTGGGAGGTTTTGTTTTTTTAATAAATTACAAAAGACTTCTTGAGATATCCTATATTGGGTATATAATTAATATTATACTTTTGCTTTTAGTGATAGTTTTGGGCCACTTAATAGCCGGCGCCCATAGATGGCTTTCTTTCTTAGGAATTAATTTCCAGCCGTCAGAATTAATGAAAATAATTATTATCCTCACTTTAACTCGTTATCTCTCTTCATATAAATACGAAGAAACCGGCATAAAAGTAGTTGCAACTTCATTTGCTATTATACTTTTACCTATATTTCTGATTATAAAACAGCCTGATTTAGGCACAGCTTTAATTTTTATTCCTGTTCTTTTTGCCATGCTTTATATATGGTCAGGTAAACTAAAACATATTATTGTAACTCTATTAGCTGGCGTGACACTTAGTCCTCTTCTATGGCATTTTTTAAAGGATTATCAAAAAACAAGACTTCTAGTTTTTATCAAACCTGATATTGATCCTTTGGGCGCTGGATATACCATTATTCAGTCAATGATAGCTATTGGTTCAGGAGGAATTTTCGGCAAGGGTTGGCTTCAAGGTACCCAGAGTCAGTTAAATTTCCTACCAGAATCTCATACAGATTTTATCTTTTCTTGCATTGGAGAGGAGTGGGGTTTAATAGGAACTTTAGTTATAATTTTTCTATTTTTTATAATAATCTGGCAGGGTTTTAATATAGCTCAGCAATCAACGGTTATGGAGAGAAAACTGTTAGCTGGGGGCATTACTATAATTTTAACCCTTCATGTATTTATTAATATCTGTATGACGATAGGGCTCATGCCAGTTGTAGGGCTACCTCTGCCTTTTATAAGTTACGGTGGTTCTCATATAGTAATATTTTTAATAATGATGAGCTTATTACTCAATATAAGGTATCAAGAGTTCTAACTTTACTTTTTCCAGTTTATTCTAAGTAATTATTATAAAGTTAGTTATATAACATATACGACTTATACATAGATGTTCTTAAGGATTATTAACTGATTTTACCTAAGTGGCTAAGTTGACAAAGAATTGCAAATATGGTATCTTTAAGAGATAATAAAGTTTATAAATTTCATATAAAGAGGTAATGGATTATTATGAAAAGAAAGATAATAATTAGTGTAGAAAAACAGGAAAAAAGGGTAGCTGTATTAGAAAATGGAAACTTGGAGCAATACTTTATAGAAAGACCAGAACATAAGCGAATTGTAGGTAATGTGTATAAGGCAAAAGTAAAAAACGTTGTCTCTGGTATACAAGCTGCATTTCTTGACATAGGGCTTAAGATGAATGGGTTTTTATATGTTTCTGATATCAACAAGCCTTTTGCAGATTATAAAGAAATAATTGAGGAAGAAGCAGAAGAATTAGAGCCAACTAGATTCAAGAAAGATATTAGTATTCAGGATATCTTAAAGTCTAATCAGGATGTATTAGTTCAGGTGGTTAAGGGGCATATCGGGACGAAGGGGCCTCGACTGACAAGCAATATTAGTTTACCGGGCAGATACCTTGTTCTTATGCCGTATCAGCAATGCTTCGGTATATCTAAAAGAATATCAAATCCACAAGAAAGAGAAAGATTACGAGAAATTATAAAGGGATTTAGATTGCCAAAAGAGGCAGGCCTAATTGTAAGAACCTTAGGCGATGGGGCAAGTGAAAAAGAACTTATAAGAGATTATAAGTATTTGATAAATCTACTAAAAAGAATTGATTACAAATTTAGAAAGTCAGATAGTCCATCTTTAATATATCAGGAATACGATCTAGTCTTAAGAGTAATCAGAGATTACTTCTCCCAAGAGGTGGATGAGTTAATAGTAGATGACAAAAGAGAACTAATGAGAATTTCGCATTTTCTTAATTATTTAGCGCCTCAATTGAAACCAAAAGTGAAACTTCATAAAGAAGAGATATCCTTATTTGAAAGATTTAATCTGGAGGAACAAATTGAGAGAATTTATAAGAGAAGAGTAAATTTGAAATCAGGTGGATATATAGTAATTGAGCCAACCGAGGCTATGGTAACAATTGATGTAAATACAGGAAGTTTTGTTAAAAAAGGGAACCTTGAGGAGACAGTTTACATAACAAACAAAGAAGCAGCCCATGAAATTGCAAGACAAATTAAACTAAGAGACTTAGGTGGAATCATAATGTTAGATTTTATAGATATGAGATCAAGCCACCACAGACTGAAGATATTTAAAGAGTTTATGGATGCCCTTAAGACAGATAGGGCTAAAACTAAAGTGCTGCCAATATCTGAACTAGGTGTAATTGAGATGACCAGGCAAAGGGTCGGTAAAAGTCTTGAGAGTGTTTCATTTGAAGAATGTCCTTGGTGCCAGGGTAAAGGTTTAATTAAGTCGGTTCCAACTGTTGCGATCGGCATATTAAGAGATCTTAAAAAATCTATAATATCATCTAAAAGCAGAGAGTATAATATATCTGTAAATCCTAAAGTAGCCTCGTATATTTACAATCAAGTAAGAGAAGAGTTGCTATCTTTAGAAAATAGGTATAATATAAAGATAAAAATTGAAGCAGATTCAAATAAGCATTTAGAGGAAATTGACATTAGTAAGGCTTGACCCCGTTAGAAAGACCGAAGGCAATGTTTATTTACCTTGATATATAAAGTTAGCTATTATAACTAATCTTTCTAACGGGGTTGACAAAATACCTTATATTTGCTATTTTAAATGAAGACGAGACTTACGGAGCGCCTGCCTGCCGGCAGGCGGGAATTCAACCATATAATTTAAGAAAATTAAAGATTTTCGTAAATCATGTGCTCATTAAGGAGGAAGAATTAAATGTATGCAATAATTGAAACAGGAGGCAAACAATACAAGATAACCAAGGATGATGAAATAGAGGTAGAATTTTTAGGCAAAAAAGAAGGTAGTGCTATTAATATAAGCCACGTTCTCTTAGTAAATAAGGGTAAAAAGGTCTATATTGGCAATCCGTATATCAAAAAAAGTAAAGTTACTTGCGAAGTTTTAGAAAATAAAAAGGGTAAAAAAGTTAAGATATTTAAGTATAAGAGAAGAAAAGACTCAAAAACTAAAAAAGGTCATAGGCAAAGACTTACCCGCTTAAAAATTAAAGATATACACTTGGAAGAGGAGTAATATAAATTAAAAAATAGGATTTATGTTTTTGCATTTTGATATATAATTTTAATAGTTGATTTTTAATTTTTGAATTTTATTAGGAGGCTAATTATGGCACATAAAAAAGGGATGGGTTCAACACAGAACGGCAGAGATTCTGTTGGTAGACGACTCGGCATTAAGAGAATTGATGGCGAAGCTGTAAAAGCTGGTGCAATTTTAGTCAGACAACGTGGAACCAAATTTAAACCAGGCTTAAATGTTGGCAGAGGCGGAGATGATACTCTTTTTGCCAAAAAGCCAGGTGTAGTTAAGTTTGTGAAAACCAGATTAATTAGCATTATACCACAGTAATGTTTATCCCGTATCCTTGTAAATATATTCTGTCTTGGCGAATGAATTCTTTGAGGGCAATATTTTATTTGTGGGGATTCTAATATGTCGCAGAAAGGTGCGGGGTTTATTGATGAAGCTAGAATTTACGTCCAAGCTGGCCGAGGCGGTAGAGGATGCAGGAGCTTTCACAATGCAAGGAGCAGGAATAAAAGATACCCCGATGGTGGAGATGGAGGAAAAGGCGGCAATATTATTATAAAGACCGACCTTAATGTTCATACTCTTCTTGAATTTAGATATAGAAGGCATATTAAAGCTCAACCGGGTAGAAACGGCGGCTCTAATAGGAAAAATGGCAAAAATGGTGAAGACTACATTTTAAGAGTGCCCCCAGGTACTTTAATTTATAATGCTGATAACAAGATGCAGCTTCGCGATTTGAAAGAAGCTGATAGTCAAGTTATAATAGCAAACGGCGGTCGAGGCGGTCGAGGTAACGCAAAAGTAAAAGAAACTGAACCTCCTGAGGAAGGTGAAGAGTTACAGTTATACTTAGAATTAAAATTGATCGCTGAGGTTGGATTGGTTGGTTGCCCTAATGCCGGAAAATCATCTCTTATTAGCGCCATCTCTAAAGCAAAGCCAAAGATAGCTGCTTATCCTTTTACTACAAAATCTCCAGTGTTAGGTATAGTAGAATATGAAGATAGAATGTTTAAAATTGCAGATATTCCGGGGTTAATAGAAGGTGCCCACAGCGGTTCTGGTCTAGGCGATAGATTCCTAAGGCATATTGAGAGAACTAAACTGCTTATTTTCATTATAGATATGGCTGGCGTAGACGGAAGGTTTCCATGGAACGATTTTCTTGCCTTAAGAAATGAATTGAAGTTATATAGACAGGGGTTACTTAAAAGAAAGTATTTGCTTATAGCTAATAAGATGGACTTGGAATCGGCTAAGAAAAATATTAAAGAATTTAAGAAAAGGATAAAAGAAGAAATAGTGGAGATATCTTGCAAGAGGAAAACAGGTCTTGAAAAACTAATTAAAAAAATTGTCGGTATGTTATGAGAAAAAAGAATTTAATTTATAAAAGGATTGTAGTTAAGGCGGGCACTAAAATTCTAACTTCTAAAAGTGCAAAATTAGATAAAAAAGAAATCCAAACTCTGGTGAAACAGATAGCTAATTTAATTAAAGAAGATATTGAAGTTATTCTTGTCTCCTCTGGCGCTATAGTTGAAGGTATGAATTTTTTGGGCTTGAAATCAAGACCTAATTCACTTCCTATATTACAGGCTGCTGCTGCTATTGGACAGAATCAATTGATGAAAATATATGAACATTATTTTCAGGAGGAGAGGATTGTTATAGCTCAAATACTTCTTACTCAGGATGACTTAAGTAATCGCAAACGTTATCTAAATGCCAAAAACACATTATTTTCTCTATTAGACAAAAATGTAGTTCCTGTTATAAATGAAAACGATACTGTAGCAACTGATGAGATAAAATTCGGTGATAATGATAACTTATCGGCCTTAGTTGCTAATTTAATTGACGCAGATTGTCTGGTTATTTTGACTGATGTAGATGGGCTATATTGCATTGAGAAGAATAACAAGAAAATCAAAATTGATATGGTTGCTAAGATAGACAGTGAAATTGAAAAGATGGCATATAAGTCGGATCATTGCTTCAGCATTGGAGGTATGAAGACAAAAATAGAGGCTGCAAAGATTGTAACCTCTTCTGGAATACCTTGTATTATAGCTAATGGGAAAAAAGTTAATATATTAACCAAAATTGCTCATAATGAAAAAGTTGGGACAAAATTTCTACCTATAAAAGGAAAACTTAGAGATAAAAAGAAATGGATTGCCTTTGGGTCAAAACCCAAAGGAAAAATCTTTGTTGATAAAGGGGCAAAAAGAGCATTAAAAAAGATGGGTAGAAGTCTACTTTCTGCAGGTATAGTTGACGTTAAGGGCAAATTTGTTTATGGAGATGTTGTAAGAGTTCTGGATGAGAAAAGTAATGAATTTGCTCGAGGGCTTACAAATTATTCCTCAGATGAATTAAAATTAATAAAAGGGCAGAAAACAAATATGATCGAAAAGAAGCTAGGTTATAAGTATTACGATGAGATAATTCATAGGGATAATCTTGTAGTTTTAGGATGAGGTGAAATTATGGCAGGAAATGTGGAGGTTAAAAAGATAGTAAGGCTGGCTAAAAATGCATCCTTTTTCTTAAGAGAAGTTTCTACTCTGAAGAAAAACAAAGTTTTAAACAAGATGGCAAGGGTTTTAACCAGAAATGCCAATGCAGTTATTAAAGCAAATAAGATAGATATACAGAAAGCAAAAAAGCACAAAAAACCTTCAAGCTTTATAGATAGATTAACTCTTGATTCTTCAAGAATTAAAAAGATGGCAGGATGTTTAAAAGAGATAGCCCAGCTACCTGATCCCATAGGAGATACCATATGTTCCTGGAATAGACCTAATGGATTACACATTAAAAAGATTAGAGTTCCAATAGGTGTCATAGGCGTTATTTACGAATCACGTCCTGATGTAACCAGTGATTGCATTGGTCTGTGTCTCAAAGCAGGTAATGCTTTGATATTAAGAGGAGGAAGTTTCGCTTTTAATTCTAATTTTATGATTTTTAATATCTTGAATGAAGTAACTTCAAATTGTGGTCTACCCGAAGGTTCAATAGGCATGATTAAGACAACAGATAGAAAGGCTGTGAGAAATCTGTTAAAACAAGATAGATTTGTTGATTTAATTATTCCCAGGGGTGGCGAGAGTTTAATTAAAGAGGTTACTAAAAATTCCCGCATTCCCGTAATAAAACACTACAAAGGATTATGTCACATTTATGTGGATGAATTCGCTGATTTAAATATGGCTCACAAAATAGTTATGAATGCTAAAGTGCAAAGGCCAGGTGTCTGCAATGCAGTTGAGACGCTATTAGTGCATAAAGATATTGCGGTGAGATTTCTACCTGTATTAACTAAAAAGCTTAGAAAAGAAGATGTCGAGATTAGAGGCTGTAGAAAGACTTTAAAAATCTTAAAAGGCATAAAAAAGGCAAAAGAAAAAGACTGGCAGACTGAATATTTAGATAAGATATTATCCATTAAGATTGTATCGGATCAGCAGGCGGCGATAAAACACATAAATAAATATAGCTCTGGATTATCTGAGGTAATAATTACAGACAGCATAATGCAAGCAAAGGCATTTTTAGAAAAAGTTGACTCAGCCGCTGTTTATTTAAATGCTTCAAGCCGATTTACAGATGGAAATCAATTCGGTTTAGGTGCAGAAATTGGCATAAGTACAGATAAAATTCATGCCCGAGGTCCTATGAGCGTTAATGAATTAACCACTTATAAATATGTAGTTATTGGAGATGGGCAAATAAGGACTAAGTAGATGCGTATTGGTATATTAGGAGGAACTTTCAATCCTATTCACAAAGGACATATATACTTAGCCAAGCAAGCGCTTAAAGAACTTAATCTTGATAAAGTTATTTTCGTACCATCTAAGGTAACACCCTTAAGAGACAAGAAGGAAATTATAGATTCCGAAGAAAGATTTAGGTTAGTCCAGCTTGCAATAGAAGATAATGATAAATTTGAAGTTTCAAGCTATGAGATAGATAAAGGCGGTATCTCATATACAATAGATACGCTAAAGGCTTTTAGAGATAAATTTGACAATAAGGCAGAATTATTTTTTATTACTGGTTCAGATGTAGCAGATGAGTTAGATAAATGGAAAGATTTTAATAATATATGTAATATATCTAACTTTGTTATAGCCAGACGCCCTAATTTTAAAGTTCCTGAAACAGATAAAGATATTATAACTTTTGATATTGATGCATTGGACATCTCTTCTTCAGAAGTTCGGAGAAAAATAAAAAATAATGAGAATTTTAAAGATTTAGTACCTGATAAAGTTTATCAATATATTAAAAAAAAGGGGATATATAAAGATTAATCTTATATGAGTGCTTTCTCATTAACCGTACTAATACTTTCAATTGTAGCTTTACTTTCTATCTCTGCTTTTTTATCTGGCTCAGAAACAGCTTTTCTATCTTTAAATCGAATTAGATTAAGACACCAGGTAAGAAAAAAAGTAAAAAGGGCTATATCAGTTCAGCGCTTAATTGATAACATTGATCATTTAATTACCGCCATCCTTATAAGTAATAATTTTGTAAATGTAGCTGTTTCCTCATTAGCAGCCGCAACTTTTTATTATCTTTTGGGACCAAGAATTGGCATAATGACTTCTACTGTAGTTATAACTATTCTTCTTTTAGTTTTTAGTGAAATCACGCCTAAAATTTTTGCCGCTCAGCATCCTGAAAAATACGCCTTTAAAATTGCTCCTGCAATCGGTTTTATTATCAAGCTATTGAATCCTGTTTCAGGGCTATTTACCAAATTTAGCAATTTTATTATCCGCAAGTTCGGTGGCACTCCCAAGAAGAAATCTGCCCTTGTTACCGAAGAAGAAATACGCACTATGATTGAGGTGGGAAGAGAAGAAGGCACAGTAGAAGACGATGAACGAAGAATGCTTCATAAGATTTTTGACTTTAGCGATATAGAAATATCTAAAGTTATGATTCCCCGTAAAGACATAGTGGCGGTTGAGGTAAATTCAGATATTAAGGACTTATTAAGCTTGGTAGTAAAGGAAGGTTATGCGCGTATTCCTATTTATGAAGAGAAGCTGGATAATGTTATTGGCATAATGTATTCACGAGATTTACTTAAGATATGGAAAGGTGAGGAAAAAATAAACATTAGAGATATTATAAGGCCTGCTTATTTAGTTTCTGCAGACAAGAAAGCTGTAAGTTTACTTAGAGACTTCCAGCGAAAGAGAATTCAGATAGCTTTAGTGATAGATAAAAATAACAAAATTATAGGACTTGTATCGTTAGAAGATTTATTAGAAGAGATAGTGGGAGAGATAGAGGACTGGCATGATTGATTCGAAAAAAAAAGTTATATTTCTTTATACTTCGAAATATTCGGGACATCAACATGCAGCGTTTGCTATAAAACAAGCACTATTAGAACAAGAACCTTCAATTGAGTCAATTGATATAGAAATATTAAGCTTTTTCTCACTGTCCCTGGGTAAGCTTATTCATAAGGCCTATTTGCAAATAATAAAAAAAAGTAGTAGAATTTATGACCTTTTATGGGATAATCAAAAATTCTATAAAGGCACTAATGGATTTAAGAAAATAGTTAATCAGTTAGCTCAGAGGAAACTTAGAAGGGTATTTAAACAGTTTAACCCTCAGGTAGCAGTCTGCACTCAGGCCCTTCCCTGCGGTATCGTTTCAAGGCTAAAAGAGAAAAGTAATCTACCCATTAAACTTATTGCAGTTATTACTGATTACGATATCCATTCATATTGGATTTATAAAAATGTAGATTTTTATATGGTGGCGACTGAAGGCATAAAAAGGAAACTTCAAAAGAAGGGAATATCTTCTGAGAAGATTAGAATTACCGGAATTCCTGTTTATCCGGTATTTTCAAAAGATAAGAATAAGGTTGAATTAATGAAGAAGCTTGGCATTGATAACTCTTACCCGGTTATTTTAATTATGGGAGGCAGTTATGGACTTGGTCCAATTTTGGGAATTGTTAGAAAATTAAATGTAATAAAGGAAGATTTTCAATTTATTGTGGTTGCCGGCAGAAACCAAAGACTAAAAAGAAAATTGCAATCACTGGCTAAAAGTATAAAAAACCCCTTGAAAATTTATGGCTACGTTAACAATATAGATGAATTAATGAGTATTTCGGATTTATTAATTACCAAGCCAGGAGGTATTACCATAACAGAGGCTCTTATTAAGAAGATTCCATTGATAATATACAATGCCGTTAAAGGTCAAGAGAGCAGAAACTACCAATTCTTAATTAACAAACAAATGGCAGTTCAAAGTAAGAATCTAAACATCTTAAGGGAACAAGTAAGTGATATTCTTAGGAATTCCAACAAGAGAAAGGAACTAATTCGAAATATTAAATCTTTCATAAAGCCTGATGCAGCGGATGAAATTGCAAATACTATTTTTAAAAGCATTTGACTTTATAGAGCTTATGTGGTAGTCTTAAACAGAAAATAACTTATGTGGTTACATTAAAAGACCCCTTGCTTAAACAAGCTAAAATTCTCGTTGATAATTTTAGCTTACCCTAATACCCTTACGGGCACAGGCGGGCACAAGTAAGCATCGGGATTAATTCACGCATATAATTTACGTTCATCCCGAAATTTCGGGATTCCGTAAATTATGCGTTCATTAAGGAGGTGTAATAATGGAAGCTTATTGTGTAAAATGTAAAGCAAAGAAAGAGATAAAGGATCCTGTAAACGTTACCTTAAAGAATGGCCGTAAAGCTGTAAAAGGTAAATGTCCTGATTGCGGCACTTCAATGTTTAGAATTGTAAAATCATAGTTTTTATTTTAGTTTAATTAATGAAGCGTAATAGGTCTTACAGCGTTAAAGATAAAGCTTTAATTATGGCAAAGGCTGCCTTAGATCAGAAAGCTGAGAACGTAGTCATAATGAAGATGAAGGAACTGACTACGATATGCGACTTTTTTATTATATGCAGCGCAAATAGTGAAAGGAAAATTAAGGCTATCGCCAATAATATAATTAAAGAACTAAAGAATATATCTTTAAAGGTTTGGCATATAGAAGGTTATAATGAGGCATCTTGGATATTACTTGACTGCTATGATATAATAGTTCATATCTTTAGAGAAGATTTAAGAGAATTTTATAATCTAGAACATCTATGGGCAGGCCTACCCAAAAGAGTGATTACGGAAGAAAGTGTTAAAAAGCTTAGAAAGGGAATTCATACAACTAATTAAGGAATCTATTCGTAAGAATTTTCCTTCCCTTAAAAAGACCTCATTAAATGTAACCTTAGAAATACCTAAAGATAAAGAACACGGCAATCTCACTTCTAATATTGCTCTTAAGCTTTCATCCATCCTTAGAAAAAATCCATTTGATATAGCAGAAATAATAAAGAAGGGCATCTTAAAGCAGTTAAAGGGTACTAAATTAAGGAGACAGATTGCTAGTATTGAGATTAAAAACCCAGGGTTTATAAATTTTTATCTCAGTGAAGACTTTTTATTTCAGCTTTTAAAAATAATTATAAATACCCCCAAGAAATTTAAACCTACCACTTTAGGCAAAGGCAAAAGAATCCAGATAGAATTTGTAAGTGCCAACCCCACAGGCCCATTAAGTATAGCTCATGGCCGTCAGGCTGCAGTAGGGGATACCTTAGCAAATATCATGGAGTTGTGCGGATATAAAGTAATAAGAGAATACTTTATAAATGATGAGGGAAATCAAATAGATGCACTGGCAAAATCAGTCTATGCCAAGTATCTTCAGCTGCATAATAATAAGAGTTCTTTACCTAAGGATGGATATCAGGGTGAGTATGTAATTGATATAGCTAAAGAATTTGATAAAAAATTCGGTGATAGATTTATTGATAGTAAAAAAGAACATAATCTTTTAAATATGATTTCAACATTTAGTATCAATAGAATACTCAGTGGAATCAAAGATGATTTAGATAATTTTGGCGTGCACATGGATGTATGGTTTTCTCAGAAAGCGTTATCTAAAAATGGTCAAATAGATAAAATCATAAAAGAGTTTAAGGATAAAGGTTTAGTTTATGAGAAAGACAAGGCATTGTGGTTTAGGGCAACTGAGTTTGGTGACGATAAAGATAGGGTAGTAGTAAAAAGCAACGGAGAATACACTTATCTTGCTCCAGATGCTGCTTATCATAAGGATAAATACAAACGGAAATTTAATAAAGTAATTAATATTTGGGGGCCCGATCATCACGGATATATAAAAAGATTAAAAGCCGCTGTCTCAGCTTTGGGCTGTCCTGATGGTTTTATTGAGGTTCTTATTATACAATTAGCCAGCCTGTATAGAAAAGGAAAACCCATTCCAATGTCAACGAGGAAGGGGGAATATATAACCTTAGCCGAACTTGCTAATGAAATTGGTGTTGATGCGGCGCGTTTTTTCTTTCTTATGCGCAAGACAAATACTCACCTAGATTTAGATATAGAATTAGCCAAGAAAAAATCTTTAGATAATCCTGTTTATTATATCCAGTATGCCCATGCGCGAATCTGTAGCATTATAGAGAATCAAAGAAAAATTAGAAAAAGATTTAAGCAGAGTGATTATTCTTTGTTAAATACACCTGAAGAAAAAGAAGTAATAAGATCATTAATTGAATTTCCTCATATTGTAGAGTTAGCCGCTTTGAATTTAGAGCCATATTTTTTAACTATGTATTTAAGGCAGCTGGCCGATTCCTTCCATTCTTTTTACCAAAAATACCGAGTCTTAGGTGAAGATTCAGCACTAACCGCAGCAAGGTTAAAATTAATACAGGCAGTAAAAAATGTTCTATCTAAAGGATTAAATATATTAGGTGTATCAACTCCCACTAAGATGTAGGCGAAGTTTAGAGTGAAAACTATCGATATAATTAATTTAGGTTGCATTGATTATCAGAAGGCATATTGTATCCAAAAGCAATATCATAGAAAAAGACAACATGATTTAATTCCAAATACCCTAATTTTAGCTCAACATCCGCATGTTATAACCTGTGGCCGGCTATACAATGATAAAGACATAGTAAATTTAAAAGAGTTAGAGTCTCGAGGTATACCTATTATCAAGACAGATAGAGGTGGAGGTATTACATATCATGGACCTGGTCAGATTATGACCTATCCGATATTTGATCTTAAGACTATAAAAAAAGATATTCATTTCTATATAATGAGGTTAGAAAATACAATAATAGACTTACTAACAACTTATAGCATTAAAGCCCGTAGTAAAAATGAGTCAAGGGGAGTATGGGTAAAGAACAAAAAAATTGCATCAATTGGAGTAGGTATAAGCAGGTGGATTACTTATCATGGTGCATGTTTGAATGTAGATACGGATATGGATTATTTTAAGTTTATAAAACCATGTGGTTTACCTTCAGATGAAATGATTTCTATGAAGCAGATTTTGAACATTGCTGTAGATATTGCAGAGGTTGAGGAGAATATAATTAAATCTTTTAAAAAAAATTTTACCCCGTTAGAGATGTCTAAGTGAAGTTATGCATTATCTTAGACCTGTAAACCCCGTTAGAAAGAATAGTTATAATAGTTAGTCTTACTTTATTAATATAGATGTCCATTGCATTGGGTCTTTCTAACGGGGTAAAAATAATACTGAGAGATTATATGAAAACAAAAAGTTTTAATCAACAGTTGCCTCCCCGGTACCATCCGCCAGATGGCGGAGCTACGGGGCAAGAAAGGCAACTTACCTGCCCGCCGCTTTGCTTTGGCAGGCGGGTCTCTTACGGGGTTTATATAGTTAAAGCCGAAAATTATCTTGAAATTTATTAGATATTAGTTTATTATTAAATATATTGTAAAGTTTAAATTTAAAATTTATTTATAAGGAGGATATGGATGGGGCAATATAGGGTAAAATTACCTGAGTTAGGTGAGGCTATTGAGAAGGCCAATATTTCATTTTGGCATTTTGAAGAAGGGGATAAACTAAAGAAAGATGACGAGTTAGTTGAAGTAGTTACAGAGAAATCTACCTTTAATGTTTCAGCACCGGCATCAGGTACTTTATCTAAAATACTGTTTAGTGAAGGAGAAGAAGTTAAAATAAACGAAGTGATAGCTATTATTGATACTGAATGAAAGGAAAGTAAAAAAAAATGCAAGAAGCCAACCGATTAAAAAGATTACCTTTATATCTTTTTACCATAATAGATAATTTAAAACTTGAAGCTCAAGAGAAGGGTGTAGACGTTATAGATTTAGGCATGGGGAACCCTGATCTTCCCACCCCTGAGCATATAGTGGATGAACTCATCAGACAAGCAAAAATTAATGCCAATCAGAGATATTCAAGGCCCCAGGGGGATGTAGAAAAAAAGCTGAAGAGAGCTATTGCTGATTGGTATAAAGATAGGTTTAATGTTGATTTAGATCCAGAAGAGGAAGTTTTACCCCTTATTGGTTCAAAGGAAGGAATTGCCAATTTTTATCTTACTTTTTTAAATCACGATGATATAGTTTTGGTCCCTAATCCAGCATATCCTGTACATTTTAACGGAGTTATTATGGCAGGAGGCATCCTTTATAATCTACCCTTAACAGAAGAGAATGAATATAAGCCAAAGTTGGAAAATTTAAGTAGAGATATTATCAGGATGTCTAAGATATTAACATTAGGCTATCCTCACAATCCAACAACAGCGGTTGTTGGATTGGATTTCTTCAAAAAAGTAATCAAGTGGGCTGATGGCAAAAATATCATTGTATCTAATGATTTAGCTTATTCTGATATAGTCTTTGATGGATATAAAGCTCCAAGTCTTATGCAGGCAAAAGGCGCAAAAAAGTTTTGTATCGAATTTCATACTATATCTAAATCATATAATATGGCAGGTTGGAGATTAGGGTTTGCAGTTGGCAATAGGGATATATTAAAATCTATTGCTAAAACAAAAAGTTATATGGATTTCGGAATATTTAGAGCCATTCAATATGCAGGCATAAAAGCTTTGACCGGACCACAGGATTGTGTAGAGAAGACAGTAAAGATATATAAAGGAAGAAGAGATGTATTTGTAGATGGTTTAAATAAAATGGGCTGGAGGATTAAAAAGCCAAAAAGTACCTTTTATATATGGGCACACATTCCTCTTAAATACAGTGCTCTTACATCTATGGAGTTTGCTGCTTTACTAATGAAGGAGACGGGAGTTGTTGTTGCTCCTGGAACTGGTTTTGGAGAATATGGGGAAGGATATGTAAGATTTGCATTAGTAGATAATGAAGAGAGATTAAAGATAGCACTGGATAGAATTAAGAGAATGCTGGAGATAGAAGATTGATAATAAAGATGTTTTCTGTTAATTTGAGATATAATTTTGCTATTATCTAGAAAAGATTGGGATCAGTAGAGTATGTTTTTTTACTTTTTTTACAAATTAGGTCAGATTATTGTAAGAATTCTGTCTTTGAATAATGCCTACAGGTTATCTCAACAAATAGCTATGATAAGGTATTCTTTTTCCATTAGGGATAAAAGAATTGTTGCTGAAAATCTTAAAACCGTATTAGAGGCCAAGGGTGAAATTATAAGTGAAGAAAAAATAGAAAAACTTTCCAGAGAGGTTTATGAAAATTTCGGCAAATATTTGGTTGAGTTTTTTAAATTCTCTAAAATAGATAAGGATTTTATAAATAAAAAAGTTAAAATTGTAGGTAATATTGATATATTCAATCAGTTGCTCAATGAGAATAAAGGATTAATAGCTGTAAGCGCGCATTTAGGGAATTGGGAACTTGGGGCAGCAATAGTGAATGCATTAGGCTATCCGAGTAACTCTATTACCCTACCTCACACAAGCAGGATAGTTAGTAATTTTTTTGATGGATTAAGGATTGCTCTCGGCGTTAGAGTGATACCTATTGGTATGGCTATTAAGCGATGTTTCAAGGCCTTAAAAGATAATGAAGTAGTTTGTTTTTTAGGAGATAAGGATTTTTCTGGTAATGGTATAAAGATAAATTTCATGGGTAAAGATGTCTTAATACCAAGAGGCCCAGCTGTTATTAGCTTAAAAACCGAAGCTCCTATTATATTAATTTTTTTGATAAGAGAAAAAGATAATAATTTTAAAATAATTATAGAAGAAGCTATTCATCCTGCTGAATTTCAAGATGAAGAGAGCAGCGTTAGACTTTTAACGCAAAAATATGTAAGAATATTAGAAAAATACATAAAAGATTATCCCACACAGTGGCTGATGTTTCGTAAAGTCTGGAATTCTTAAGATGCAAATGAACAAAGTGGTTTTGATTCCTGTTTATAACGGAGAGTATCACATAACTTCCCTTATAAAAAGAATAAGAGAATACATTAGTGATATTGTTGTAGTTGATGATGGTTCAACTGATAATACCGCTGTTTTAGCTGAGAAAGAGGAAGCGACAGTTATTCGTCATAAAAAAAATAAAGGAAAAGGCGCTTCACTTCATACGGGAATTGATTACATATTAAGTAGAGATTATGATATTGTAATTATGATGGATGCTGATGGTCAACACAAGCCAGAAGAGATACCAAAATTTATTGAACATTTTAATAAGACCCGGACGCCAATTATCTTAGGAAACAGGATAAAAGATGCAGAAAACATGCCCTTGGTAAGAAGGATAACGAATAAGATTATGTCAGCTATTATATCTAAGATTTGCCATCAATGTATTCCTGATTCTCAGTGCGGTTACAGACTTATTAAAAGAGAAGTCTTTGAGAAAATTAAACTTCTTTATTCAAATTATGAAATTGAATCAGAGATTCTAATTAGAGCTTCACGAAGGGGTTTTAAAATAGATTCTATTCCTATAACTACAGTTTACCACCAGGAGAAAAGTTATATAAATCCTGTTGTGGATACAATGAGATTTATCAGATTACTGATAAATGTCTACAGAGAAAAAAGTGAATAACTTTGATTTTTTAAGAGAAAAAATGGTAAAAGAGCAGCTTATATCAAGGGGTATAAAGGATAAGAAGACTCTTTCTGCATTTAAAGAAGTGCCTCGTGAGAATTTTATACCCTGCGAGTATCATGATAGTGCCTATGGTGATTACCCCACGCCTATAGGTAGTGGGCAGACAATTTCTCAGCCATATATAGTAGCTTTAATGACAGAGAAGTTATCATTAGCTAAAGATGATAAGGTGCTTGAGGTTGGAACGGGCTCTGGTTATCAGGCGGCAATATTAGCAAAAATATGTAAAGAGGTCTACGGCGTGGAAAGATTTGCGCATTTAGCTAAAAGAGCTAAGGGTGCATTAGAAAATCTCGCAATTGATAATGTAAAAATTAAAATTGCTGATGGAACTTTAGGATGGGATGAATATGCGCCATACGATGCAATTGTTGTAACAGCTTCAGCTCCAGAAATCCCTCAACCTCTTGTTGAACAGTTAAAAGAAAGCGGAAGATTAGTAATTCCTGTTGGCAGTATGGGCTCACAGAGTTTAATAAGAGCTACAAAAAAGGAGGATGAGCTGGATAAAGAATTTATCTGCGATTGTGTCTTTGTTCCTTTGGTTGGCAAATTTGGCTGGAGTCATCAGTGATTAAAGAGGTAATTTTATTTATATATAACTATTTAATTTCAGCTTTTTCATCGCAGGAATTAGTTACTGTGATTTTAGCCTCCCTACCTCTAATTGAAGCAAGATACACTATTCCAATCTCTTATGTTTTAATGGATCTAACTTTACCTAAGATATTTTGCTTATCGGTCTTAGGTAATATGATTCCAGTTATACCTTTATTATTGCTGCTTGAGCCAGTATCAAAAAGATTAAGAAGACTTAAATTATGGTGTAGTTTCTTTGATAAGTTATCTGAGCGCACCAGAAGACGGGCGCAGATAATAGAGAAATATGAAGTTTTAGGATTAATATTATTTGTGAGCATGCCTTTTCCCGTAACAGGGGCTTGGACAGGAACATTGGCAGCAACCATTTTTAAGATCAAATTTAGATATGCAATTTTGGCAATATTTATCGGT
Source organism: uncultured Planctomycetia bacterium (assembly GCA_964554835.1). Taxonomy (GTDB): domain Bacteria; phylum Omnitrophota; class Gorgyraeia; order JAGLLT01; family CAZKQD01; genus CAZKQD01. The sequence continues at coordinate 25,532 of CAZKQD010000004.1, forward strand.
GTTATAGTTTCTTCATTACTTGTTTTAATTTTAACTATATTAGGAAAAAGTTTGTTGTGGTTAGGGCAATCTCACTTTTAAGTGGTGGATTAGATAGTCTTCTGGCAACTAAGTTGATAGTAGACCAGGGGATTGAAGTTGAAGCAGTAACATTTTTTACTCCTTTTATGTCTTCAAAATCAGATTTAGATGTTGCCTCCTATAACTGCAAATGTTTTAAAATAAAACATCATATTGTTGACCTAACAAATTCCCCCGCATATTTAGAGATAATAAAAAAGCCCTCTTTTGGTTATGGTAAAAACCTTAACCCCTGCATTGATTGTCATATATTCATGTTAAAGCAAGCAAAAATATTGATGCAAGTAAAAAAAAGCTATTTTATAATTACGGGAGAAGTTTTAGGGCAAAGACCTATGTCCCAGAGAAAAAATGCCCTTAATCTAATCAGTAATGAATTGGCTTTAAATGGATTAATATTAAGGCCTCTTTCTGCTAAATTACTTAAACCTACCATACCTGAGATCAAAGCATGGGTTGATAGAGATAAATTATTAGATATTAAAGGACGTTCAAGAAAACGACAGATAGATTTAGCGAAAAGGATGAATATCGATAATTATTTATCACCTGCAGGGGGATGTCTCTTAACAGATAAAGAATATAGTAAAAAACTTAAAGATTTAATAGATAATAACCAACTTAACCTTTCAAATATCCCTTTATTAAAATTGGGTAGACATTTTCGCATTAATGAGTTTCAGAAATTGGTAGTAGGAAGAAATGAAGAGGAGAATGAAAAGATTGATAATTTAAAAAAAGATGACGATATATTATTTACAGCAAAAAGCATACCCGGACCAACCGCACTTCTTCGCGGAAAAGAAAATAAAAACTCTATTAAATTAGCAGCTTCTATCGTGGCTTATTATACAAAGAGTCAAGATCGAATTAAGGTTGAATTCTACAATAAGGATATACAGCCTGAAATTATAGAAGTTAAACCTATAGATAAAGATATTCTAGATAAATATAAGCTGTAATGTTACTGAATAGACAAACCCAAGGCGGATAAATTTAGATACCATAGACTTGCCCGTGGAGTATTCCATCTTTTCTTATGACGTTTGATAGTTTAAAGAATAGATTAAAGTTATTGAAAAAAATACCTTTATGTGCTATAATTATGTTGAATAAAGAAAGCATAGAAAGGAGTGATTGAGAATGCGTAAATTTATAATATTAGCTCTATTAGTTGGTCTTGTTGCCTTATATGGCTGCACCACAACCCAGAAAGGTGCAGGAATTGGAACAGTGACTGGTGCGGGGTTGGGAGCCATTATAGGTCATCAGTCAGGAAAAACTACTGAAGGAGCCCTTATAGGTGGAGCTGTAGGTGGCTTAGGAGGTGCCTTAATTGGCGAACAGGTGGCTCAAAAATTCTGTCCAACTTGTGGCGCAACATATCCATCTGATGTTCAGTACTGTCCAAAATGCGGCACAGAATTACAGTGGAAGAAATAAAAAACAACTTATAAAAGAAGCTGATTAAACTCAAAACAAAGAGGGTACAGGTTTTTTAATAGTACCCTCTTTAAGTTTACCCCGTTAGAGATGCCCAAGTGAAGTTATACATTATCTTAAACCTGTAACAATAATACTGAGAGATTATATGAAAACAAGAAGTTTTAATCAACAATCGCCTACCTGCCCCATAGCTCGCCGTAGGCGATGGTGTGGGGTGGCGACTTACCCGCCTGCCAAAGCAAAGCGGCGGGCAGGTCTCTAACGGGGTTTATATTAATAAATGACATTACCAAACAAAATAACACTTATAAGAATTTTTTTATTACCTCTCTTTTTAATATCAGTCATTAACTATTCGCCGGATAAGAGTAGTCTGAGGTATGTGGCTCTTTCGATTTTCATCTTAATTAGTTTTAGTGATTTTTTAGATGGATATTTTGCTCGTAGATTGAAAATTGCCACAGACACAGGCCGTGTTTTAGATGCGGCAGCCGATAAACTATGTTTAATTTCTTCTTTTGTAGTATTATCTATGTTTTCAACTTTTCCTGAAGAGGTACACTTGCCTTTATGGGTTGTTATAATTGTAATAGGTAGAGACATTGCTATTATATTGGGCATTTTGTTTATTTATCTTAAGTTTAGGCAATTATACATTTTTCCGACTAAATTAGGTAAAATTAGCATAGTTTGCGAGATGGCCACGGTTATATCAATTCTATTGTTATTTAAATATTCTTTTATAGTATGGAACGTGACAGTAGTTATAGTAATTATTTCAGGAGTAGGATATTTAATTAAAGTCATGGAAACATTTAAAGAAGGAAGAGTGTCGGCATGATAAAGATAGGATTTGCTGTAATTATTTCTTATCTTATGGGCTCTATACCTTTTGGTTATATTCTTGGTGAAATAATAAAAGGCATTGATATTAGAAAGCATGGAAGTGGTAATATCGGCGCAACAAACGCCTTAAGAACTTTAGGTAAAAAATTGGGTATAACTGTGCTTATCTTTGATACATTAAAAGGTCTTGTTTGCGTAACATTTATTGCCCATTATTTTCTTAATAAAGGGGTAGTTATTGATAATAATCTGTTTATCTATATTCTTGGGTTAGCTTCTATCGCAGGTCATAACTGGACAATATTTTTAGGATTCAAAGGAGGTAAGGGGGTTGCCACAACGTTAGGTGTTTTATTGGGAATAAGTTTTTATTTACCTGAATTTAGAATAGCTCTTTTGATTCTAACTTGTGTTTGGATATTAGTTGCTTTATTTACAAGGGTTGTATCTTTAAGTTCACTTATTGCTAGTTCATCTTTACCAGTAACTTTTTTTATCTTTTATATATTAGGTAGGATGTCAATCAATGCTGTATTTTTTGCTCTTTTAGCGTGCTTGTTTATAATCATAAGACATAAAGATAATATAAGAAATCTAATTAAGGGCAAAGAAAGAAAGCTCAACTTCTAAAAAGTGTTCTAATAACATATTAGTTTATAGATAAAAAAGAGTTGTCACGAAACTTCTTTTTTGTTAAAATTAGACATCTTAATAAAGACAAAAGAAAAAACACATATGTCTGACATAATGAATATTATGCCATGAGAAACATTACTGTAGTTGGAGATGGTGGATGGGGGACAACTTTAGCCATTCATTTATATAAGAAAGGCTATAACATAAAACTTTGGTCTGCTTTTAGTGATTATGCTAAGTTTTTAGATAAAAATAGAATAAACAAAAAGTTTTTACCAGGAATTAAAATACCTAAAGATATATTTATTACATCAAATATGCGGGAAGCAGCTAAAGAAGCAGAACTTATAATTTTAGCTGTGCCTTCCTGTTATATGCGAGATGTTGTAAAGGATTTAAAAAAGTATGATTACGAAGAAGCTATAATCTTAAGTGTTGCTAAAGGCATAGAAGAGAAAACCAATCTCAGGATGTCTGAGTTAATACATAACTTATTGGGAAGTGTTAAATTTGCTGTGCTTTCTGGGCCAACGATAGCATATGAAATAGCAAGGAATCTTCCTGCAACCTGTGTAGTTGCATCTAAAGACAAAAGGAGAGCTCAAACCTTACAGCACCTTTTTATAAGTAGAAGATTAAGAGTTTATACTAATCCTGATATTATAGGAGTAGAATTAGGGGGAGCATTAAAAAATATTATTGCTTTAGCAGCAGGTATTTTAGACGGTTTAGGTTTTGGAGTTAACTCAAAGGCAGCTTTAATTACCAGAGGACTCGTTGAGATTTCAAGATTAGGAGTAGCTATGGGGGCAAAGAAGGATACATTTAGTGGTCTATCCGGCCTCGGTGATATAGTCACAACATGTATGAGTCCTCTTAGTCGCAATCGTCAGGTAGGTGAAAAGATAGGAAACGGTAAGAAATTAAAGAATATATTGGAAAAAATGGATATGGTGGCAGAGGGCATAAAGACAACGAAGGGTGCTTATTATTTAGGTAAAAAATATAGGGTAGAATTGCCTGTGACTAATGAGATGTATAAGGTATTATATAAAAATAAGGATCCACTTAGCGCAGTAAATGATTTGATGGTAAGAGAGAGAAAAGAAGAACAAGGATAGTTCAGAATTAAGGATTAAAATACTTCGCTCTAAGGATTAAGTTTTTATTTTTAAAACACACTTACTTAATTCTTAATCCTATTATAAAATTCGGGGCGTAGCGCAGTTTGGCTTAGCGCGCTTGAATGGGGTTCAAGAGGTCGGGAGTTCAAATCTCCCCGCCCCGACCAGGTGTAAATAGCGAAGCTAGTTTCGGCCCTCGGGACAAACAAGAGGTCGTCCGCCTGAGGCGGACCGCCCCGACCATTCTACTTCGCTGTGCTACTTTCGTGCACAGCTTCGTAGGAATGACTATTCTTATTTTATAGGGCTTTACAAAAATCGTTCAGCCCTTGATTGCAAAGATTAGAAATAGATTACAGAGATTATTACTCGACGAGAAATCGCTGTAATCATTCTGAAATCACTGTAATCAACAGCCCTGAATGAATTTCCCGCCAGAGGCGGACAGGTGTGAAGGGCTGTATTTTAATATAGGAGTTAACCATGAAACAGATAAACATAGGTGTTATAGGATTTGGCACTATAGGCTCTGCAGTAGTTAAGGCTATTAAAAAGAATAAATCTATCTTTAAGAAAAGGGTTGGACGGCGTATTAATTTAGCTGCAGTCTGTGATAAAGACCCTAAAGTTTTTAGAAACTCTAAATTAAGTAAAGGTATTATAAAAAAGAAAGCTGATGATATAATAAATGATCCAGCGATAGATATAATTATAGAGTTAATTGGCGGAATACATCCAGCTAAAGAGATTATAAAGAAGGCACTTAAGAGTAAAAAACATGTAATTACTGCCAATAAAGCCCTCCTGGCTAATTATAAAAGTGAGCTTTTTAGGATGGCATCAGATAATAATGTGGGCTTATATTTTGAATCATCGGTTATGGCAGGCGTGCCTCTTATTAAAGTTCTACGAGAGGGCTTAATTGCAAACCGCATAGAAAGTATGTGGGGTATAATTAATGGAACCTCAAATTATATATTAAGTAGTATGCATGATAAAGGGCTTAAATTTAAAGAGGCATTAGTAGAATCTCAGAGAAAAGGTTTTGCTGAAAGTAAATACTTACTGGATGTTGAGGGAGTAGATTCAGCACATAAATTAGCTATTATTTCATCTTTGGCTTTTGGGCAGGATATAAAATTAAGGGATATCTACGTAGAAGGCATAATGAATATCTCATCAGCTGATATTGTGTACGCTAAAGAGATAGGGTATAGTGTTAAGCTTTTAGCTATCGCAAAGAATCTAAGAGATTCAATTGAGGTAAGAGTGCATCCAACTTTGTTACCCAAGGGTCATATACTTTCAAGTGTGAATGGTGCTTATAATGCTATTTATATAAGGTCGGATTTAGCAGGCGATTTATTTTTATATGGTCAGGGTGCAGGTGGCGATCCCACTTCATCAGGTATAATAAGTGATATTTACAATGTCATAAAAGACAGAATACAGAAGACCCCGAAGCATTCCGATAAGTCGGAAGCTACGGGGCAGGCAAAAGTCAGAAGTCAGATGGAATTTACTTCAAGACCAAAAAGGATTAAGAAGATAGATGAGATTGAATCTTGTTACTATATACGCTTTATGGCAATTGATAATCCAGGTGTTTTAGCTAAAATATCCGGCATATTAGGAAAGCATAAAATTAGCATAGCTTCTGTTATTCAGAAAACAAGGAGAAAAGTTAGAGCTGTACCCATTATTATGCTTATACATCGTGCCAAAGAATGCAGTTTAAGGAAAGCGTTAGCTGAAATTAACAGACTTTCTGTAATTAAAGCCAGGCCAGTTGCTATAAAGATAGAACAAGAGAGGCAGTTATGAGTAAAATAGGTGTCATTGAAAGATATAGAAATTTTTTACCTGTAACTGATAAAACTCCAATTATCTCATTATGTGAAGGCGATACCCCTCTAATAAGAGCAGAGAAATTAGAAGAAAGAGTTGGCGTAGATTGCGAAGTTTATCTTAAATTTGAAGGGCAGAATCCCACTGGTTCTTTTAAAGATAGAGGTATGACTGTAGCAGTTTCAAAAGCTAAAGAGGAAGGCGTGGATGCAGTTATGTGCGCCTCAACCGGTAACACCTCAGCCTCAGCTTCAGCCTATGCGGCTAAAGCTGGAATGAAAAGTTTTGTGGTTATCCCTGAAGGCGCTATAGCTTTGGGTAAGCTAGCTCAGGCTTTAATACATGGAGCAACTGTTGTAGCAATTGACGGCAATTTTGATGAGGCCTTAAAGTTAGTTAGAGAGATTACAGAGGAATATCCAATTACTTTGGTAAACTCTATAAATCCAAACAGAATTGAAGGGCAGAAGACAGCTTCTTTTGAGGTATGCGATGATCTAGGATGTGCGCCTGATTTTCATATATTGCCAGTTGGCAATGCAGGCAATATTACAGCCTACTGGAAGGGATATAAAGAATATAAAAACAACAAAAAAATAGATAAACTTCCTAAGATGTTAGGTTTTCAAGCAGCGGGAGCAGCTCCTATTGTAGAGAAGAGGATAATAGAACATCCTGAGACCCTTGCTACAGCTATAAGAATTGGAAATCCTGCAAGTTGGAAGAAAGCAGAAGTTGCAAGAGATGAATCAGGCGGCTTAATTGATAAAGTAACAGATGAAGAAATCTTAGAAGCTTATAAGTTTTTAGCCTTAAAGACAGGTATATTTGCAGAACCAGCATCAGCGGCTTCAATTGCAGGTTTAATAAAGCTATCTAAATCAGATTATTTTAAAAAAGAAGTAAACCCCATTAGAGATAAAACGCCGCAGACATCTGACGGTCGCCCAAGACGACCTATCTCTAACGGGGTAAAGAAGGATAAAAAAATAAAAATAGTTTGCACTTTAACTGGTTGTGGATTAAAAGATCCAGATAGAGCAATAAAATCAATTAAGCGTCCCAAGGTAGTTAAAGCTGATAAAAAAAGTGTATTAGAAGTAATGGGATACTAAATAAGTCCTAAGTCCTAAGTCCAAAGTCCCCGAAACAATCCCGACGGGATGTTACGGGGCAGGCCTAAGTCAGAAAAGACATAAGATAAAAGAAGATTAAAAAAATGAAATACGCGATATTAGTTGCAGATGGAATGGCTGATTATCCTCTTGATGAGTTGGAGGCCCGCACACCTTTAGAAGTTGCAAAGACTCCTAACATGGATTTTATTGCGAAAGAGGGTGTAGTAGGACAAGCTAATATGATTCCAAGGGGTATGCCTTGCGGCAGTGATATTGCAAATTTATCAATCTTTGGTTACGATCCAAAGAAATATTATACAGGGCGCGGTCCACTTGAGGCTACCAATATGGGTATAAAATTAGGAAAGAATGAGGTGATCTTTCGTTGTAATTTGGTTACTGCCTCAGATGATACCTTAACTGATTATAGTGCAGGTCATATATCGACTAAAGAAGCTGGAATTTTAATAGATTTTTTAAATAAGAGATTGTCAACTAAATATGTTAGATTTTATTCTGGTGTAAGTTACAGACATATTATGTGCGTAAAACCGACTAAGAAGAATCCTGGGTTTACGGCCAATTGCAAACCGCCTCATGATATCATAGGAAAGAAAATATCCAGGAATTTACCCAAAGGAGAAGGCGCTCAATTTCTTATAGATTTAATGAAAATGTCAAGAAACATTTTATCTTCTCATGAAATTAATCAGGTAAGAGTTGACTTAGGAGAAAATCCAGCTAATATGATATGGTTGTGGGGTCAAGGTAAGAAGTCAAAGATGCCATCTTTTTACAGTAGGCACAAATTAAAAGGTTCTGTAATTTCGGCTGTGGATTTAATAAAAGGGATGGGTAAAACAATAGGTTTAGATGTGATTGAGGTGCCTGGCGCAACCGGATTTTATGATACTAATTACAAGGGTAAAGCAGAATATGGCCTTCGTTCACTTAATGATAAAGATTTTATTTTTGTTCATGTTGAAGCACCAGATGAAGCCGGGCATAATGCTGATGTAAGAGCAAAAATTAATGCAATAGAAAATTTTGATCGGGAAATCGTAGGTAGATTTCTGAAATATTTTGAAAAACAGGGAGATTTTAGGATACTTGTATTACCTGACCATCCAACTCCCATTAGCCTAAGAACGCATACATCTGATGCTATATGCTTTGCTATGTGCGGGAAAGATATACTGCCTGATAAAAAGCAAAGTTTTAGTGAATTTACAAGTAAGAAGAGTTCTTATATTTTTAAGGATGGTTATAAATTGATGGATGAGTTCATAAAGAGGTGAATTTTTTAATAAGTGCCTCAATTAGTTAAAGTAGGTTGATGAGTTGAGAAGAAAGGGGCTTGTGAGTAATGTCTAAACTTATAGTTCAAAAATATGGTGGAACTTCAGTTGATTCTACTGAGCGCATAAAGAAAGTTGCAAGGCGAATAGTTGCTACTCATAAAAAAGGATTTAATCTTGTCGTTGTGGTATCTGCTTTAGGCAACACTACAGATGAACTTATTAAACGTGCATATGAAATTACAGATAGCCCCAATAAGAGAGAATTAGATATGTTGGTTTCAACCGGAGAGCAGATCTCTGTTGCGCTATTAGCTATGGCAATACACAAGGAAGGATATGATGCTATTTCCTTAACGGGTCATCAGGTAGGTATTATAACAGATTCAACCCATGCAAAAGCAAGAATTATAGATATTGATACCAAGAGAGTAAGGAAAGAACTGAAAAAAGGAAAGATTGTTATAGTTGCAGGTTTTCAGGGAAGAAGTGAAGCCCAGGATATTACGACCCTGGGTAGAGGTGGTTCAGACCTAACTGCTGTTGCATTAGCTTTAAGCTTGGGTGCTGATGTTTGTGAGATTTATACTGATGTTGAGGGTGTATATACAGCTGACCCAAGAATTGTACCTGATGCAAGAAAATTATCTAGAATAAGTTATGATGAGATGTTAGAATTAACATCAATGGGTTCTCAAATTCTTCAGTCACGTTCAGTTGAATTAGCTAAAAAATACAACGTGCCTTTTCATGTTCGCTCGAGCCTTTCAAGAAAAGAGGGTACTAGAATCATCAAGGAGGTTAAAAAAATGGAGGGAGTACTGATAAGTGGTGTAGCTTTAAATAAAAATGAAGCAAAGGTTACTATATGTGATGTTCCAGATAGACCCGGTATCGCCGCTAAAATTTTTAAAGAGATAGCAGAGCAAAATATTAATGTTGACGTTATAGTTCAAAATATTTCTCATACTCATGTTACAGATATATCATTTACAGTAGATGAGTCAGATTTAAATAAAGCCACCAAGGCAGTTAAGAAGATAGCACTTGAGGTTGGCGCACGAGAGATTATACAGGATAGAGATATTGCCAAAATTTCTATTGTTGGTGTAGGTATGCGAAGTTATCCAGGGGTTGCCGCTAAAATGTTTGAAGTTTTAGGTAAAAAAGGTATAAATATTGAGATGATATCAACCTCAGAAATTAAAATATCTTGTGTTATAGGAAGAAAAAGGGCAGAAGAGACTGTGAGAGTCTTACACAAAGAATTTGGGTTAGGAGGCAAAAAATGACCAAAATCAGTCTTTACGACACAACTCTAAGAGATGGAGCTCAAACTGAAGGTATCAGCTTTACAGTGAAAGATAAACTTCAAATTATTAAAAAATTATCCGAATTAGGAATTCATTTTATTGAGGGTGGTTGGCCTGGTTCTAATCCAAAAGATTTAAATTTCTTCAAAGAGGCAAAGAAGATTAGATTAGGAGAAACTAAATTAGTTGCTTTTGGTTCAACCAGAAGACCTCATATTAAATCTTATAACGATAAAAATCTCAAAGCTTTACTTAAAGCAGATACAAAATACGTAACTATTTTTGGAAAAAGTTCCATCCTACACGTAAGAGATATCTTAAAGACCACATTAAATGAAAACCTTAAGATGATAGAGGACAGCATCAAGTACCTAAGAAAAAAGAAAAAAAAGGTGTTCTTTGATGCAGAACACTTCTTCGATGGCTATAAGGATAACCCAGAGTATGCCCTTAAAGTTCTTAAAACAGCGGAGGGAGCGGGAGCTTCTGCTTTAGTTTTATGCGATACCAATGGTGGAATGTTGACCACTGAGATTCTAAAGATTATCAAGGAGGTTAAGGATGAAGTAGATTCTGTCTTGGGCATTCATACCCATAATGATAGCGGTTTAGCAGTATCTAATTCAATTGCTGCAGTCCAAGCAGGATGTTCTCACATTCAAGGCACTATCAATGGTTATGGCGAACGTTGCGGTAATGCAGATCTATGTGCAATTATTCCTAATCTACAGCTAAAATTAGGCATTGAATGTCTACCTGATGCTAAATTAAAAGAATTAACTGAAGTTTCCCGTTATATAAGTGAAATAAGTAATATGAAACAAGGAGATAATCAGCCTTATGTTGGCGTAAGCGCCTTTGCTCATAAAGGTGGGGTACATGTAAATGCTGTTATGAAGAATCCTAAATCTTATGAGCACGTAATTCCAGAGAAAATAGGCAATAAAAGAAGATTTTTGATTTCTGAACTATCTGGAAAAACCAACATTTTACTAAAGGCCGAAGAACTTAACTTGGATTTATCAAAAGATACTCCAAAGACAAGGAGAATCTTAAAAACACTTCAGGCCTTAGAGCATGAAGGATATCACTTTGAGGCAGCTGAGGCTTCATTTGAACTGTTAATGAAACGTAAGATGAAAAAATTTAAGAAGTTTTTTGATTTAAAAGGTTTTAGAGTAATAATTGAAAGAAGAACCAATCCTAAAACAAATAAACCTGAGCTGCATTCAGAGGCTACGGTTGAGATAAAAGTTAACAAAGTTAGAGAATATACTGCAGCAGCGGGAGATGGCCCGATAAATGCTTTAGACAATGCCCTGAGAAAAGCTCTGGAAGGATTTTATCCTAATTTAAAGAAGATGCATTTAGCAGATTTTAAAGTGAGAGTTCTTGATCAAAAAGCAGGAACTGCCGCCAAGGTAAGAGTTTTAATTCAATCTCAGGATAGGGAAGAATCGTGGTCAACTGTAGGTGTTTCAGAGAACATTATTGAAGCTAGCTGGCAGGCTTTAGTTGATAGCATTGAATATAAACTATTAAAAGATAAAGAAGATAGATAGAAACTAACGATGAAAAACCTTTCAACGAGGTATAATCCCCAAGAAGTTGAAAATAAATGGTTTGATTATTGTAAGAGTAAAGGTTTTTATCATGCAGAAGTTATAAAAGATAAAGAATCTTACTCTATTGTTATCCCTCCGCCTAATGTAACAGGCATCCTGCATATGGGTCACGCCTTAAATAATATCATTCAGGATATATTAATCCGCTATAAAAGAATGTCCGGATTTAATGCAGAGTGGACCCCGGGCACTGACCATGCTGGTATTGCCACGCAGAATGTTGTAGAAAAGGAACTTTCAAAAGAGAATAAGACAAGGTATGATTTAGGCAGAGATAAATTTATAGAAAAAGTATGGCAATGGACTAAAGAAAATGGCGGCACTATCATAGAGCAGTTAAAAAGGTTAGGTTGCAGCTGTGATTGGCAAAGAGAGCGGTTTACTTTAGATGAAGATTACTCAAAAGCAGTAAATGAAGCTTTTATTAGATTATATAAAGATAAATTAATTTATAGAGGAAGTTATATTATAAACTGGTGCCCAAGGTGCAAGACAGCCTTAAGCGATGAAGAAGCCCCTCATAAAGAAATTCAACGAAACCTCTACAACATAAAGTATCCGTTAAGACAGAAGACAGAAGACAGAAGACAGAAGACAGATACAGATTATGTCGTCGTGGCGACTACCAGACCCGAAACAATGTTTGGTGATACTGCCTTATGTGTTAATCCTAAGGATAAAAGATACAAACATTTAGTTGGAAAGATTGCTATTTTGCCGATTGTTAATAGAGAATTAAAAATTATAGAAGATGCGAAAGTTGATCCTGAATTTGGAACAGGCATTGTTAAGGTTACGCCCTTACATGATGCAAATGATTTTGAGTTAGGCAATAGGCATAATTTAGACGGCATCTTATGTATTAACACTGATGGAACAATGAATATTAATGCGACAGAAGAATATTCAGGCATGGATAGATTTGAAGCCAGGGAATCTTTGATTGAAGATTTAAGGCAAAGAAAGTTGTTGCAGAATATACAACCACACACTCATTCAGTAGGCCATTGTTATAGATGCCATACTATGATAGAACCATATTTTTCTGAGCAGTGGTTTGTAAAAATGAGACCTTTATCCAAAAAAGCACTTGCTGCTGCAAAGAGAGGCAAAATAAAGTTCTATCCTAAACGTTGGCTGAAGATTTATATCAATTGGATGGAAAATATACGAGATTGGTGTATATCGAGACAGATATGGTGGGGTCATAGAATTCCGGTCTGGTATTGCAAGAAGTGTTATGACAAATATATAAAGAATAAGCAAAATCAAACAATTCGGTTACCGCTTAAAGTATCTAAGAGAGAAATGGGCATCGCAGGCGTGGGTGAGAAACCTGCTTGTTGTCCTTATTGTAAATCTAAAGAAATAATTCAGGACCCTGATGTTTTAGATACCTGGTTTTCTTCGTGGCTTTGGCCCTTTGCTGTATATGGCTGGCC
>CAZKQD010000005.1:0-24091 GCA_964554835.1 uncultured Planctomycetia bacterium
CAGTTGCCTCCCCGGTACCATCCGCCAGATGGCGGAGCTACGGGGCAAGAAAGGCGATTTATCTCTTACGGGGTAAAATGAGGTGAGCGTTTATGGATTTAGAAAAACTATGGCAGAAGGCTCTTAAAAAAACTGAAATACACAAAGCAAGGTTAAGCACTCTATATACCTTTCAGCCTACAGATTTACCTTATATATTGCTTACTGAGTCATCAGTAAATTTAGGAGATACTGTAGTAAGACGGGGCAAAATCAGGGTAGATAAACCCCTTATTGTGCTTCCTCATCATCATCCTTTATTTGAGGGATTTGATTTTGCTGAAGATTTTAAAGCAAATGATGATTCGGTAAGGTCCTTCCTGCTTTTAAGAGGACTTGACCTACCTTCTTTAAAATACAAAAACAGAACATATTCACTGGATATCTTTGAAGATAGCCTGAAGAAAGCAATAGAATATTATAAAGATAAATTACAGAGAAAGGAAGACACTCATCTTGGTTTAATTATAGGGCCTGATGATGCCTGGCAATTTTCAGTTCTTATATACGTAGCCGCTATGGTCTCTAAATCTGCTACCAGTGATATAGAAAAATATATTAGAAGATTAAAAGAGGAAGACGGCTTCAGAGAGGATTTATAGCGGCAGTAAGATATTCTTCCTTTTATCTAAAGAATATATCCTAAATCTCTTAAAACAATTATATCATTCTGCCAATCTTTCTTGACCTTAACCCATAAATCCAAAAATACTTTTTTCTGAAAGTTAAGCTCAAGTTCTTCTCTTGCTTCTGTCCCCACTCCTTTTAAAAACTCGCCCCTTTTACCTATAATAATGGCTTTCTGGGACTTTCTCTCAACTAAAATAGTAGCCTGAATATAGACTAAATTATTCTTCCTTTCTTCTATATCCTCCACTTTAACAGCAACAGAGTGAGGAACTTCTTCATGAGTCAAATTAAATATCTTTTCTCTTATTATATCGGCTATTAAGAATTTCTCGGGTAAATCGCTAATTATGTCTTCTGGATAAAGCGGCGGGGATTCCGGTAAAAATTCAAATATTGCATCAAGCAACTCATCTAAACCTCTTTTTTCCAAAGCTGAGATGGGTATAAAATATTTTAGAGGATTATCGCCTTCTTGTAAATATTCTTTCCATAATTCAATGTATTCATCAGCATGAAATTGACCTAAATCTCTCTTATTAAGAGCCATAATCACCGGCCTATCTATCCTATGTAATAACCGCCTCATTATTTCACGTTCTTCCTCACCCGGAGCTCTGCTTAAATCTACCATATAAAGTATAAGGTCAGCTTCTTCTTTAACTGCAAATGTTCTCTTGCTTAAAAATTTAGAAATCTTCTTCTTTGTAATATATATACCGGGCGTATCAACAAAAACAATCTGACCTCTTTCATCATTTAGTATGCCTCTTATAGAATAACGAGTTGTCTGGGGCACTTTTGAAATAATACTTACCTTCTTACCCAAAAGATTATTTAAAAGTGTTGATTTGCCAACATTGGCTCGGCCAATAAGCACCACAAATCCCGAGTGTAGTTTTGTTTTACTCATATAATTTCCAATTTAGAATTATTTACAGCGCAACTTGTAATTTAGAGAACAAAATTCACTAACGGGGCATGCTTTCTGTAGGAAGTAATTCAACTTTAATTTCTTTTTTTAATTCTCTTCTGCTTTTAGCTGCGGTGGGCTCACCATCTTTAATAAGATAGCCTTTATTACCCAATCTTAACATTATCTCATCTAGCCTTCTTACTAATTCTTTTTTGGCTAATCTCCGCCTTTTTCTTGCTTGTTTTAATGCTTGCTCTAATTCAGTTATAGAATGAAGCCTAGCATCTAATCTGCTTCTGGCAAGTTCCAGTCTTAGAATCTCCTGCTGCAAAGAACCCATCCTTCTCTTAAGTTTGGTTTCTGCGTCTTTCTTCTCACTTTTTAAGATGGATATATTGCGATTGAGTTGGGCGACTTCAATTAAAGCTTTATTTAACTCATCTTGCTTGCAATTAAGTTCTTTGTTAAGCGAAGCTGCCCGAGTTTCTAAGGCCTGTTTTGTTTCCGTAAGTTGTCTTATATCTTCCTTTAAATTCTTTTTTTCAGAGATGACCTCATCATGTTGTTTTTTAAGTATAAGATACTTTTGATTCATTCTAATATATCTGGAAACAGAAAAAATAATCACTAAAATTAAAACAATAATAAAAATTATCAAAAATATCCGTTTAATCATAATCTACTCTCCTAAAATTTATTTAACTTGAATAACAGCGTAACTTCATTTAGCCATCTCTAACGGGGCTTGCTACTCTGTTCTAATTGATTTATATCGCTCAATATTCTCTTTATCTTTTTTTTAGCTTCAGCATAAGTTAAACTTAAGTTTAACTTAAATTTACCATTTTCTTTCTTGCGCCATTCAGTAACTATCTTATCATAAATAGGCATCTGTCCATAACAATTATTTAAAGTAATATAATGGTCTCTTTCTTTCTTTAAAAAAACTAATAATTCATCATATGTCTCATAGCTTGCTTGAGACTGATAAGGTATTCTTCTATTTTTAGCATATATAGTAATATTTTTATTTTCTGCCTTACCTTTTAATAGATCTATAACCTTAACATTGGCTAATTGGCTGTAGATTCCGCTTTCTGTCTTGAATGAGACAGGTTTTAGTTTTACAGTTCTGACTTTAGCTATTAAATCAGCTGCTAATATAAGCTCTTTAATTGCCATAACGCGGATTTTTCCTTCTTTAGTCTCTAAGGCAACCTCAATGCCAGCCCCTCTATCTGAACTCACATAGACCCTACCAGTCTTTGCAAAAATACAACCTGAAAGAAAAATAATAAGAGCAAGAAAAAAGACTAATTTAGACAGTGTCTTTAAAAAAAACATTCTGCTCATTTTATATCACTCATTAAGATTAAGATAACCCTCGTAATCCAATTTGCCTGTGATTGCTTCTCTGATTACTGCTTTTCTTGCAGCAATTGGAGGATGAGTCTTAAAATATGTGTATATTCTTAAGGGTTTCTTTTTGTCTATCTCTTCTAATTTATCGAGCATAGTTAATGCAGCCTCTGGTTTAAAACCAGCTTTTTTCATATATTTTACTGACAATCTGTCTGCTTGTTCTTCAAATTTTCTTGAGTATTGCATTACAACAGACAGATATGCAAAATCACTACCTCTATGAAAACCCCTGTCAGCTTTTTGTGTCAGGGTAAGCGCCTTTAAGAAAGTGTATAAGAAATGCCCCTGCATCTTCTTAACCGAATGATATGCGGCTACATGACCCACTTCATGAGCTAAGACAGCAGCTATTTCATCATCGCTATCTGCTGCATTAATTAAACCGCTGCTTATAAAGATGTATCCTCCGGGTAAGGCAAGCGCATTAATTTTTTTATCTTTTATTATGGCAAAGTGATACTGTAAATCCTGGCGGTCTGAGACAATGGCTATCCTCTGGCCAATTCTATCTATCCTCTTCTGCTCTTGTTCATCATCAAGGAGTTCATATTTTCTTTCTAATCTTCTGGCTAATTTTCTGCCTAATTTAACTTCCTTATCTGTCGAATAAAATACAGTCTCCCTTTCGCCTGTGGCTACGTTATAAGACGTACTCATACAACCAGAGATCAAAAATAAAACAGCCAGTATTGAAATTGATAGAATTAATTTCTTCTTAATCGTCTTCATAATATTTATTATATCATAAAGTTAATTTGTTTTACTAACTAAGTTCCTGTTTATGCATTATGCACTAAATATTCCTTGAGCAGTCTGCTTTGAGGCTCTTTTAAATCAGGGTCTTTTTTCAATAAATCAAATGCCTCATCCCGCGCTAATTCTAATAATCGACTATCAGTCAAGATATTGCCTATTTTTATCTCTGGCAGACCATGCTGGCGGGTACCAAAAAATTCTCCTGGGCCTCTTAAATATAAGTCTTCTTCTGCAATTTTAAAACCATCGTTGTGTTTAGACATGCTGGATAATCTTCTTTTAGCGGCCTCACTGGTGCTGCTTGACACCAAAATACAGTAAGATTTAAATTTGCCCCTTCCTACTCTTCCTCTGAGTTGATGGAGTTGACTTAATCCAAAACGTTCTGCATGCTCAATAAGCATAACCGAGACAGTTGGTATATCTATTCCAACTTCAATAACTACTGTCGAGATTAATATATCAATTCTACCCTTTTTAAAATCCTGCATAATTTTCTGTTTCTCTTCTGATTTCATCTGCCCATGAACAAGACCCACATTAAACCCTGAAAAGACTTTATCTTTCAACTTTTTATACATCTCCTTAGCCGCTCTTAAGTCTAAAACGCTGGATTCCTCAATCAATGGATATACAATATAGGCCTGCCTTTTAGATTTTACCTGTTTTTTTATAAAACCATAGGCCCCCTTTCTTTTTCTCTCAGTAACCCACCAGGTTTTTACTGGTTTCCTGCCAGGAGGTAATTCATCAATAACAGATAAATCCAGATCGCCATAGATTGTATAAGCTAAAGTTCTGGGTATAGGAGTGGCGGTCATAATTAAGACATCCGGATTATTGCCTTTTTGTTTTAGGATTTTCCTTTGAGTCACTCCAAATTTATGCTGTTCGTCTATAACTACTAATCCTAACTTTTTAAAACTAACATCTTCTTGAATTAATGCGTGAGTGCCGATAATAATGTCAGTTTTTTTTTCTTTAATTTGTTTTTTTAGATCCTGTTTATCTTCTGAGCTAATGCCGGATACAAGTAATCTTGTATTCACTCCTAAATTATTTAATAGATTCTTGAGCGTAAGATAGTGCTGCTCAGCCAATATTTCAGTCGGAACCATCAAGGCAGCCTGATAGCCATTCTCTACAGCAAGCAAAAGTGCATAAACTGCTACAATAGTCTTACCTGAACCCACATCGCCCTGTAAGAGCCTGTGCATAGGCTGAGGTTTTGCCATATCGTCTTCTATTTCTTTAATAACTCTTTCTTGAGAAGTAGTTAATTTAAAAGGAAGTAGTTCTTTATACTTTTTGGTTAAACTTTGCTTTTTCTTAAAAGATATACCTCTACTTCTAACTTTAGCCTTTAACCTGCGCTCTGCCATAATAAGCTGGAATTTAAAAAACTCTTCAAAGATAAGTCTTTTCCTGGCGTGATTTATAAATGATTTACTTTTTGGAAAGTGAATATTTTTTAAAGCTGCGCTTACATGCAAAAGACTATATTTTTCTTTTATGTAAGCTGGCAATAATTCTTTAACTTTAGCCACGTAATTTTCTACTGTATTATATAGAATTTTTCTTAAACTTCGTTGACTTATGCCAGAAGTAAGAGGATAGATTGGGACGATGCGATTGGTATGAATTGATTTATCTTTTTCATCTTTAGATATAATCTCATACTCAGGATTAACAATCTGCAAGCTCTTTCTTTTCTCAACCTTACCATAGAGAAATAATCTATCTCCCACTTTAAAATAATCCTTCATGTAGGGTTGGTTAAACCAGATACAGGAGAGTTTACCTGTTTTATCACCCACTGCTACCTCAACAATACCTAAGCCTCTTCTGGTTCTCCTTAGGCCTTTGGCTAAAACTTCTGCCTTTACTGCTTCATTGTTACCGGGTGTAATTTCAGATATGGACTTAAGGCGGCTTCTATCTTCGTAACGATAAGGAAAATGATAAAGGAGGTCTGCTATTGTTTCTATGCCAAGACGATTGAGGATTTTGATTCTTTTGGGACCGACACCTTTTGCAAACTGCGCAGATGCATGTAGGAAGTCCTTATTTCTCATATAAAACTAATTTACCAGCATTGATTAATATTATTTTTATATTATTAGAACTTGAACTTATCAATAGCAAGTGGTTCATTAAATCTAACACCCATGCGCCAGGTATCTTCTCCTTCATACCTTACCCAATTTATCAAACCCTTAGCTATTAATTTCTTATCTGTTCCAAAAATGGGCATCTTAACCTCAATAGCTGTCCCGTTTGGCAATGAAATATCGCTAAATACTTGCATGCCGTAACTACTAAGATTCGCAGATAGACCTATATGACTCTGCTTCTCTTTTAATCTTCTGAATTCAATCTGAAAAAGATGGCAATATCTTACTGAGGTGCGTTTGTCCGTTGCCCCACTTTCCTTTATTATGTTGTACCTATCTATAGCCATCTGAGGGTTTTCAAATTCAATACCCGCTCTCCAAATTCCTGTCTTACTTCTTTCTGACCAGGCCACAACACCTTTTAGATTAATCTCCTCATCACACCCTGGCAATATCAAGCTCACTCCCACCATAGCATCTGGAAAAAGTTCTTCTTTAGTAAATACCTCCATGCCTTCCGGGGCAAGTTTACTTATACCTAAACCACCCGTACTAATATCTCTGGAGATTAGACTTAGAACTTTGTGATTGTGGAGAACTTCAATCTCTACCTGGAACTTCAGGGCTATCCTTTTATCTCTTCTTTTTTCTAAACCATCTGACATAATTCACTTTACATGTTTTGTCTCTATTATACCATTTAATAGAAAACATTCAAGAAATAAAAATTAATACCTATAGAATTTTTATATTGAAAAAAACACTATAAAGTGATAGAATTTTTAAAACGGAGATATAAAATGAATAAAAGATTAAATTTCATTAAGGCTTTGAATTTTTTAATTTTGGTTTTTCTGGTTAGTTTTTTAGCTGTATCTTCTATGTCATGCGGAAAAAGCAAAGAGCAGCGAGCTAAGGAATTCCTTAACTCAGGTATTACCTATTATAAACAAAATAAAACACCCGAGGCGGTTATAAGTTTTAAAAATGCAATCCAGTTAAATCCTGAGTTTGTTGAAGCAAGATACCAGTTAGCCCTTTGTTATAAAAGTCAGGCTAAATTCCAAGGCGCACAAAAAGAATTAGAAACCGCTCTTAAATTAAGTCCAAAAAATACAACTGTAAAATTAGAACTAGCCAGCGTATATCAAATGACCAATAATGTAGATAAGGCTATAAAGTTAGCCAAAGAAATTACTGAGACAAAACCTTTATATGCCGAAGGTTATTTAGTTTTAGCGGAAAGTTATCTAGTGAATAAAAACCTTGATAAGGCCTTTGAGAATATAAATGTTGCTTTAAAATTAAAGCCTGAATTAAAAGAAGCGCCTAGAGTTAAAGCATCTATCCTTCTAAGTCAGAACAAACCCAATGAAGCCATCCAGGTCCTTAAAAAAGTTTCAGAAACTGAAACCAAAAATGCAAATGTGCATATTCAAATGGGCCAAATATATTCACAGTTAAAAAAATACGATAAAGCCGAGGAAGAATTTAAGACAGCTTTGGCTATGGAACCTGATTCTATCTCAGCAAAAATTGCACTTGCCAACACCTATCTTTATAACAATCAGCCAGATAAAGCTATAAAATTAGCCGATGAACTTCTTAAGAAAACCAATAATTTAGCTGTTCATTATATCTTAGGCACGGCATATCTTATGCAACAAAATTATAAAAAAGCAAGCGATGAATTCTATACAATTGTAAACAAAAACCCAAATTTAGAACAGGCACAATTCAATTTAGGCTACTCATTAAGGCAACAGAAAAAAACAGAACAGGCTATTAATTGCTTTGAAGAAACGCTTAAAGCAAATCCTAAACATCTCGGCGCTCTTTATGAACTTGGACTTATTAATTTAGAAAAAAAAGAATATGACCAGACATTAGTTAAAGCAAACAAACTAAAAACTCTCTATCCGCAGAACCCGGCTGGTTTTGAGTTAGCTGGAAGAGTAAATTTACTTCAGGGAAATACTAAAGAAGCTATCTTGAATTTAGAAAAGTGTGTTGAATTAAACCCTGAGATGCTAACAGCCTATCTCAATTTAACAAACATTTATATTGTAGAAGAAAATATTGAAAAAGCAAAAGAATCAGCCAAAAAAGCTCTTTCTCTTGCAGAAAATAATTCCGATGTTAATAACCTTTACGGGACAGTTTTAGCTATAGATGGTAATTACGAAGAAGCAGAGAAATATTTTAAAAAGTCTATTGAAATAGACAATGAATATCTGCCTTCTTATTTTTCATTAGCTAGAATATATACGATTCAAAAGCAATACAAGGAAGCAGAAGCACAACTAAAAAATCTCCTTAAAATTAATCCAAAAAACATAAACGCTCATGCAGGATTAGCTACTATCTATAGCCTGGAAGGTGATATTGACAAAACAACTAAGGAGCTCCAAAGGGCATTAGAGATAAACCCTGACCTTTCCCCCTTACAGCTTAATCTGGGCATGCTTTACGCTCGAACAGGCAAATTCAAAGAAGCCCAGAATTTAGCTAAAAGCATCTTAAAGGAAGAGCCAGAGAACCCTTTGGGTTACTACATCTCAGCCAATGCCTACATTGCAGAAGAAAAGTATGATGAGGCTAGAACGCAGCTCGAGAATATAATCAAATTAGAACCTCGTGATTTAGTTGCTCACTATAATTTAGCCAATGTCTTAGCTCAAGAAGGGAGCTTAAATGAGGCAAAAAAAGAATTTAAAGAAGTTCTATCTATAAATAAGAGTTTTGTTCCTGCCTCATTGGCCTTAGCTAATATCTATATAAAAGAAAATAACCTAAAAGAGGCGAAAACAATATATCAAGACATAGTAAAAGGTAATCCCGATAATCTATATGCTCTCTTGCAACTTAGCACAATATACATAAATGAAGAAAGCTACTCCCTGGCAATTGATACATTGCAACAAGCAGAAGAAACATCACCTAAATCTGTACCTGTTTTAATGAATCTAGCCATAGCTCATGATAAATCAAATAATAAAGAAGAAGCCATTAAAGTATATAAAGAGATAATAAAAATAACGCCTGATTTTCCTTATTCATATAACAATCTGGCCTGGATATACCAAGAACAAGGAAAATTAGATGAAGCTTTATCTTTAGCCGAAAAAGCATACAGTATAGAAAAAGAAAACACGGCTATATTAGACACTCTGGGTTGGATACATTATAAGAAAGGTAATTTGAAAGAAGCAGAAAAATACATAACTAAAGCCAATAAGCTAAGTCCCAATGATGCTGATATAAAATTCCATCTGAATCAAATACAAAAAGCTACGCAGCAGTAAATTTTATAAAACCTAAATTTTTCTTATTTTTTAACCCTAAGAAAAACAATCCCATTATTCCAACGCTAAATAGAATAATGCTTTGTGGTTCTGGTACAGGATGCACGGGTTCGTATAGTCCTCCGCCAGCTTCAAAATACTCAGCATATATAGTATCGGGGGTTACCTTGATGCCACCGCCATCCCAACTACTACCATCCCAATATAATCCGTAATTATAAGTATTTACGGCTGTCCCTGTTGAAAAATCATAATGTATCTCTTGACCTGCCAAGTAAAATGGTTCAGGGTGAGAATCTACCCATGTGCCAGTTACATAAATGTCTTTAATTCCATAATTATATGCTGTAGTGTATCCTTGGGCAGAAAAACCATCTGAGCTTTGCCAGGAAATCCAATCGTCATCATGATAAACAATATTTTCAAACTCTTTATTAGACCATAAGTTAAGTAAATTCGGTTTATCATCGGTAACAAATAGTTGGCTCCAGCTACCTGAAGCTTCAGATGAAAAACCAGCAACTAACGTAAATACAGCAACAATTATTAAAAACTTTCTCATTTTCTGATCTGCCTTCCCTATTGACTTTTTTAAATTGTATAAATATTAACACAATAATACCTATATGTCAAGGCAAATATTTGCCTTTTTATAGTAGTTTGTTGCTTAATCGCTTTTAAATTTCATAAAAGATTAAAATGAATAGGGGATTCTATCGCAGATTGGATATTTTAGGATTTGTCTTCTATTGCTTCTTATCTTTTTAACGCCAGCATAAAACTACCGATAAAAAATAGATTGCCTATGCCAAATAATGCTTGCCTAAATGTCATAATAACATCAGCCGGTACTCCAGAATAAGAAGACAGGATCCAATAGAGCCACCAAAAGAACCCAATCATATAAATAAGAAAACCAGCGAGGCCCAACATAAAGGTAAATCTTCTATAGATAAGTTGTTTAAGAGCGACGATTAGTGAAACAAATAAAAGAACAAAAACTATAACCATTATCCAGACTGGTGTATTTTGATATATCTTGATAAAAGGTAATGTCTTATCTATTGACTTAAGCAGGCCTGCTTGCTCAGTAACTAACCAGTTAGCTATTAAGCTGTCAAAGTGCCAGAATCTATTTAAAAACACCAGAAAAAATAAAATACTTAAGAAAAACCAACTCACACCTCCTCTTCGGTAGAAGTTCAAAAGACAAAGTAACGCCACCCAGATAAATGAGATTAAAATAAGATATTCCGGTGAAGTTAATTTAGATATATCAATTAGCCCTATCATCTCTTTAAACCCTCCTTATCCTATTTAGTTAAGCTACAGGTTAAAAAAGATATAAACATACAAAAACTGCCTATCATTTCAAAGGTATCTTTCATAAATTGCAAGATGACTATATTCATTGCCTCATGCACTACCGTAGCTATATTAAATCCTAAGGCAACAACCGCTATAAACGATACTATGCCAGCCACAAAAAAACCACAACTTAATCTCTCCTTTTTTAATATGCGGCTTACGGCTATAATGACAAAAACGCCCATTATCATAAAAGAAAAATCAACTACAAACCCCGGCTGTTTATAAAGTTTAATTCCTCCTGATAATAACCATCTGCCGACTATTCTATTATCTAAATCAAAGAGTTTATTAATTGAAGCCAGTAAAAAGACAACCCCTGTTAAAAACCACACAGATGAACTCTTTTTATAGAAGTTATAAAAAGCAGCCAATGATGCCATTATCAAAAAACACGAACTTAAAGCATTTAATAAAACTTGTATTCTATCCATTTCTTAAGAACTCTCTATACTTTTTATCTACAAATTCTCTTATTTTCTTCTTAAATACCTCTTTATAAGATTTATGCCTGATACAGCTCCAACAGCAATTAACTCACCAGATGCCATCCAGATACGTGAACCTATAGCAATTACTATGGCTATCTCTAATGGTAGATATAAACTTAATAAAGCTGTCATTACGCCCTCTCTTACCCCTAAACCAGCAGGCACAAAGAAACTTATCTGTCCCGTTATTACAGAGATAGCAAATATTCCAACTATAATGGGAAAACTTGAAATACCTACATTATATATTGAATTAACAAAATAATATAAAGCCACACTCATTATTGCCCAATTAATCAAGTAAAGACCAACTAAAAAGAGCATTTGCCAAAAAGAAAAACTTACTATAAGGGATTCGCTTTTAAGTTTGTTTAATATAAAATTTGCAATCTTGGTAAAAATCTTAGGATGCAGTATCAGAAGAATAAAAGGTATCAAATAACATACGGGCATATATTTACTTATTATTCCTTTATCCATATAAATAAACAGTAAAGATAAACCAAATATTAAACCAGCAACTAAAGCCAGACCGGTCTCATAGATAATGCTTGCCGAACTAATCTGCTTTGAAACTCCTTCCTTCTGGCAAAGATATATACGGCTCAAAGGAGCCCATACTTTACCTGGTATATATTTAGGAAGCTGTGATAAAAACATAATTTTAAAACTTTTACCAAAACTTAAATCAGAACCTAATTTTTTAATTAATAATTTCCATATATACACAGTTAAAACAGCATAGAACAATAAAACAACATAAGATATAACAAGACTACCAATGTTAATATCCCATTGATATTGGGTTAATTTATTCCAATGCAACCAAAGATATCTACCAAGAAAGTAAAATATAATTCCGATAATTAAAATAGTTAACAATTTTTTCCGATTCATCTGACTGTATTTTATTCTTCCCATTTATTTTTAGGAGGTTTTCTTACAACCAAAATATTGCCGTTCCTAAAAGATCTCATTTCTTTGACAATATACCCATTAAGTTGCCGCTTTATATCTTCCAGTGACCACCATTTAACGTAGAAAAGGTGTCTTTTACTTTTTTTCTTAACAGGTGATACAAGAAATAACCCATTATCCGAAAGACAATTCTTTATATTATCTAAAGCAGATGTAAGTTTATCTTTATTTACAATATGCTGTATAACATCTATCATTAAGATTAAATTAAATTTACCTTCTATCTTATCCTGAGTAATATCTTTTCTGATAAACTTAAACTTTGGAAAATTCTTCCTATGCACAGGAAATAGCACATCTGTTATATCAATACCAACATAATTCTTAATTCCTAAGTCATGAAGTAGCTTAGTATAAAAACCATTTCCACATCCGATTTCCAACACTTTTGCATTGTGAAAATTAATATCTTCTCTATTGCATAAACCTGTAAATACTTTTGCGGCTTCTTCATACATTTTCTTATTCTGAGCCTCAGTCAGTCCTTCATGGCCAGCTCCTTTAAAAGATAAACCATATTTAGAAAATCTATCATGCCAATAACTTGAGGCATCATAGTCATCTTTCTTACTATATTTAAGAGGTCCAATTGTTTTCTTATATAGAACTCTTTTAAACTTGCTTAGGATGTCTTTTATCATTATTACCCTTTTACTGTTTTAAGTCCGTTTCTCTCCAATAATCGATTTAAGTCTATCTTGTCCTGTATAACATCAAAAACTTCATTTGGTTTAAGTAATTCTAAACATTCTATGGTTTTTCTTGTGCATCTGAAGCGTTTTCCTATGTTTTCTAAAGACCAACACGGACTGCAGGCCAAATTTTTTCTGATAACTATATGCTCCTTGCCATACGGCCCTGTCCTTCTTGGATCAGCAGGTCCAAATATACCAATAGTTCTAACATCTTGAGTCACTGCAAGATGCATAAGACCTGAATCATTACTTATAAACAAGCTACATTTTTTGATTAAAAATGCAACCTGAGTTATATCTAAATCATTTGCAATAATCACATTATTTTTATTCTTACAAAGCTCTTTTAGTTTGTTTTTTAGGTCTTCTTCTTTTGGCCCACCAAATATTAAAATTTTAGCTTTTGTCTTATCAATAATCATATCTGCTAATTTAGCAAAATACCTAACTGGCCATCTTCTATGAATCATACCAAATTCCTCACTTGAGCCAAGATGCATGCCAATTATTACCCTTTCCCCTCCTATGCCATTATCTTTTAAAAAGGATAAAGCAAATCTATTTAGTTCATTTTTTCTTTTAGGCCAAATATTAAGCGTATGTTCTGCGTTTTCTATGGTTATACCTAGCGGAATTAACAGATTTAAGTTCTGATCAATATCATGAGCTGTTAAATCAACAGGAACACGAACATTCTGTAAAAAGCTTAAGCTAGATATTCTTTTAATATTATAAGAATGTGTAATTTTAACCTTTGCTCCAACTAAATAGGCAAATATATTCTTTAACACACCATTTGATGGAAATGTAGTAATGGATATATCAAATCTTCTTCTTCTTAAATTAGATATAAAGCTCAATATCTTTCTAATAGAACCCAATTCCTTCAAACTACAGACTAAAATCTCATCACAATAAGGGCAATCTTCTAAAAGTTTCTTTGACTGCTTAAATCTGACAATATATGTAATCTTAGAGTTGGGAAATTCTTTCTTTAATTTCCTTAACATTGGAACAATAAGTAACGTAATTCCAATACCAGATAATCCAAATACTGCAATCTTATATGATTTATCTTTGTTAAGAGTTATTTTTTTCATCCTTTTCAACTTCCATCTTTTTAACTCTATACAATGTATCTTCAATTAACTTTCTATTAGATGAAACAATATCTGCAACTAAACCTATCATAATAATCATAAAACCGGCAATCAGTAAAACAGCGGCTAAAATCAAAGATTGTATGTGCCCTGTGCCATTTCCTATAAAGTAGTAATATAAGAACCTGACACCCAGCAAGAAGCCAGCTAACAATATAACTCCACCTACATAAAAAAAGGTCTTTAAGGGCTGATACATCGTGTATATACGAATCATGGTTATAATAGACCTCACTATGTATTGTCCAATGTTCTTATATAACCTTGATTCTCTACGTTTAGGATTAGTCCTTATAGGTACACTAATTATGATCATATCTTTTTTACCTGCTTCAATTATAGTCTCAAGTGTATAGGTAAAAGGAGAAAGAACATTAATATTTAAAGCTGCCTCTTTGCTAAATGCCCTAAAACCACTTGTTGCATCTGGTACATCGGTACCTGAGACCTGTCTTACTACTAAACTACCTATTTTCTGAAGTTTTTTCTTTAAGAATGAAAAATCCTTTATAGTATCAATTTGTCTATCTCCGATTACAATATCAGCTTCACCCTCTAATATAGGTTTTATTAATTTAGGTATATCTTCTCCCTTGTATTGATTATCAGCATCGGTATTAACTATAATGTCTGCGCCTAATTTTAAACAAGCATCTAATCCAGCAGAAAATGCCTTAGCTAAGCCTTTATTCCTATTAAACCTAACAATATGCTCAACGCCTAATTCCTTGGCTACATTAGATGTTCTATCAGTGCTTCCATCATCAATAACTAAAACCTCGACTTTATCAATGCCTTTGATATCACGAGGTATATCCTTTACAGTCATAGGTAAGGTCTTTTCTTCATTAAAACAGGGGATTTGGACTATTAGTTTCATAGCAAACTCCGGGGTTTATAAGATAATAGAAAATGCTTATAGTGCTATTATTAAACATTAAAAAGATATATGCAACTAAAATATATTTAATAAAGAAAATAAAGAGAGAAGGCGCAAGAAGCATAAACTTATAATTGGTTATGGACTAGTGTGCATATCAAGTATAGTAAAAAATATGGCCTTAGTCAAGATAGATACCCGCACTATAAACCTTTCAATCTTCGCCTCTTGCATTAAATATAAAAAGAGTATTTGACATAGTGATTTATTTATGATATTTTAATAACTTGAAGTAAAATATAAAAGAATAATAAAATTAGAGATTTTCTTAAATTACGTGCTCATTAAGGAGTAAAACAATGGCAAGAGTTTGTGAGATATGCGGAAAAGGAACTACTGCAGGAAGAAGCATTAAAAGGCGCGGTAAAGCAAAAAAGAAAGGTGGCGTAGGTAGAAGAATTACCGGAACATCAAAAAGAACCTTTAAACCAAACCTGCAAAGAGTTAAAGTCAAGATAAACGGTCAAGTGAAAAAGATTAATGTCTGCGCTAAGTGTCTCAAGTCAGGTAAGGTAAAAAAGTAGTATAAAGTAAAAAATCATAAGTCCAATGTCCTAAGTCCTAAGTCAAAAAACAAAGAACAACAAAACAACAGAAAACAGCTGATAGCTGATAGCTCATAGTAAAAAAATAAAAGTTAAAAAACAAAAACAAATAAAAAACAAAACAAAAAATAGTATCAAAAGGCAGTCTTTATTTTCTTTTTAGTAATTTCACACAATCAAAATAATAAACACCCTCTGTAGTACCTCGTGGTTCAAACTGAAAGCTCATAATAGGAAAATCTAAACTCTCATCTCTCTTAGCTGTTGGTGGTTGCCAGTCTTTTCGCACAAAAAAAGAGGAAAAAGGACAAATAATCTCTTTCCAGCCCTCAAAATCATCTTTAATAATAAAACGCCACATTTCACCGCCTGCATCTGTTATATCAAAGTTAACTACTCCACCTGATTTGGCCCCATACATATAGATACTGAATCTGTCAAATCTTCTCCAGTGTATATCTGTAGGTTTAACTGACCATCGGGCTGCTCCTTTAACATTTAGATTATATCCACGAGCTGCCCACATATAGCCATCACGAACCAATTCATAATCCAGTCTCATTGATTGCCTTCCACAAACCTTTAATTGTTCTTCCGGTTCTACTTTTAAGGAAGAACCTATTGAGGCACCAAAATCTACTGTCTCGTGATTTAATCTTCCTTCAAAACTATCAATCAAAAGTTCATCTTTGGACTGAGAACAACTTAAAGAGAAAAAGATTAGAAGCCCAGATAGAAAAAAATATAAATATCTCATATAATCCTCACTTTGTTTAAGCTTGTCCGATGTTTCGCTTCGGACATTAGTTCATTATTGACTATAGCCCTTGGATTGAGTTGCAATGGCATTAAACATCTCTGAAACGGCTTTTAAACCGGCTTTGGGCTCTCGGTATCCGGTGACTATACCCCAGTGCTCTTCAATGTTTTTATTCTGGACCTCAGGATGTCCTGCTTTCCACCAGCCATCTGACCACTGAAAAATAGTAATACCAGCAATATTTTCTCCGGTAATCTTTATCTGTTTTCGCAATACCTCATCTTGAGATTCCTTTCTGGCACTACTTTTAACATAAGTACTGTAACCAGTTTCCAGGATAATGACGGGTTTATTATATTGTTTTGAGTATTTAATCAATATTTGTATAGTTCCTTCTGCTTCTTCATCACCAAGCCATCTCCCATGACCTCCAATATAGGCGTTAACTCCTATTATGTCTAAAAAATCAAAGCCTAATTTTGTACCCTCCTGGCCGAGCATATTAGACGCAGTTATAAGATGAGAGCTATCTGCTCTTTTCGCTGTCAAATAAAGTTCCTTTAAGAAATCATTTGCTTTATCAAAACCATACCTCTTTACTGCATTGCCACCTGAAGTCCAGGTAAAGGGAGCGTCATTCCATATACTCCAAGCCAATATAGCAGGATGGTCTTTGTGAAGTTTGATAACACGCTGGACTCTCTTCTTTAATCCTTCTAAGTCTTTGCTGGAATTGAAATTAGTTTGACCAGTTGGATAAACTATATTCTCAATAACCATAATGTTATGTTTATGGGCTAAATCGAGAAGTTCTATAGTTAGAGGTTCATAGGTACGAATGGTATTTATGCCAGCTTCTTCCATCATCTCAAAATCCTTCTCAAAGACAGAAAAAGGGATTTTTTTATATGCTCGCATACCTCCGGGGCACTTAGGGTAATTTATGCCATAGGCGACACCTTTAACATAATATAGTTTATTGTTTACATAGATGCGTCTATTCTTTATGGCTATACGAGGCGATTCTTTAGGCGCGGAGATTTTTTCTTCTGTCTCGGGTTGTGTTTTGATTTGCGTCTCAGGTAACAAAGGGAGTTCAGCCTTTGCCTTCTGAAATTCTTCTTGCCTTTGCTGTTCAATATGATGCCACAGTTGTTCTAATTCTTTATTATCCTCGGGAGGACTTTTTTCTATGCTTTCTATACCTTCCTTATTTAAGGTCACCTGGCCAATAGATAATTTAAATACTACCTCATCATCAGTCTCAGAAAAAATGACTCCTTCAAGGACCTGACCATTTTTTAAATATATAACATCAGCAAAACAGAACCTTACTGAGAAGACTATAAATAATATTGCTATTATAGCTATGAATCTAGTGATATGGGATTTTGAAACATTCATAATTATTGGTTCCTATAATGTCTATAACCTAATTGCGAAAAAAGGTCCTCAGACGATTTGAGATATCTATCCTTTCTTATTTCTTCTATACAATGCTCTTTTATATAAGTATTAGCTTGAATGCGGGCATCGCCCCAACCTTGTCCTTTCCACATGGGCATAGCTTCCCAGTTGCTGTTTATATAACTTATGGCTTTTATATTTTGCTCTTTAACAAATTCAAAAAAAGGTTTATACCATGTATTCCAGGACCTCTCGCCATATGTAGTCCCTATTCCTTGAGGGGTAGCTTCTGCTATCATAACCGGTTTATTATGTTCTCTGGCAAATTTAATTGTGGGTATCATATAGTTATGATGTTGACTAAAATAGGAGATACCCACCCAGTCTACATATTCATCTCCTGGATACCAATCTTTAATAGGAGATTTTAAACTGTGAGAATGAGCATGCCAGACATAGGCAACGTTATCAACCCCTTGAGCTCTAAATTTATCCACAATATAACGATATGCCTTCTTATAATCATCGGGATTATAGTGATTATGCGGTCCGTCAAACTCATAACCTATGCGAAGATAAACCGGCGCATCTATTGTATTTAGCCAGTTTGCAAACTTATTAATGTTTTCATCGTATCTGCCTGTATAGGTATCTACGAGGGCGTCTACCATATACAGGCCGATCTGCAAGACAGTATTAGGATATTTATTAATTATGTCCTGGGCGTAAGAAATGCCGGCTCCATAGTCACAGGAAGGAGAATTTAAGCCCTCCGTATAGTGAATATTGGTATAAATCATAAAACCGCCAGGAATTATCTCAATGGCCTCAAGATAATTTTGGATAGTCTGATGGTCCTGACCTACGATAAGTAAGACCTTATTATCAGGTGGTGTAAATTTTGCCTGATAATAGTCCGTTTTAGAGGCAGTATCTTTTTCGTTAGGCATAGTCCGGGTTCCCTTATTATCAAGATTTTCATAACCATAGGCTATAAGCAAAGGCATCATAAAAAAGATTAGATAGGAAAAAAATAATATTCTCTTCATTATTGTATCTAATATCCCCGCAGTATATTTGAATATATCCTTCTTAGATAAAGATTAGGTATAATAAGAAGAATTAAAGTATAGATAATAATAACTATTGTTAGGATAACTTTAGCCTGTCTTTTAAAATCAGGACTCTTCCATAAAAGAGGAAGCGCAAAAGGACCCAAGACAACAAAAGCCATAATGATAATGAACCATCCTTTAAGATACCAGGGGATTGGCTTATTCTTTTCTATAATAGCTCCACAGAACTTACAAAAGGTATCCGTATCATCAATTTCTTTTCTGCATTCAGGACAAAGCATCAACTTTCAACCTCGCCTGCTTTTTTGAGGGCGTATTTAGTGCAGATGGGACCTACAAGTTCATAAATAATAGTTGTAGCAACTATAGTGGAAAAAATCACACTTCCATACTGAGAGAATGTAGATTTAGCTATTAAAGCTAATGCTAAAGCAACACCTGCCTGAGGAATAAGACCTAAACCCATATATTTCTTTATGCGAGGACTAGCATCAATTATATTAGCGCCTGTCATAGCTCCCATTATCTTGCCTAAAGCGCGGGCAAAGATATAAACTACACCTATTAGACTCAAAGATTTTAACAGACCTATCTCTAAACTTGCACCTGCTAATACAAAAAACAGAAGATAAAATGGCGAATCAATTAATTTTAGGGCATCAAAGAATTTAAAGCTGGTCTTATTAATATTCACCAGCACTGCTCCTAAAAACATGTTGGCTAAAAGCACAGATAAGTCAAAATGTATAGCTAAGCCTGCGTTGAGAAGAATAAATCCTATAGTATAAATTAAAAAATCGCGAGGATTAGTAATATAACGGGATAATTTAGATAAAGCCCAACCTAAAAGACCACCCAAAGCTAAAGCTCCTATGATTTCTTTGGCAGCATGCAAAGCACCAAAAAAAGTTGAGTTGATGATAAATCCGTGAGTACCAGTTAGATTTTTAGCAATAGCTAAACAAAAAGCAAAAAGAATTATTCCCCAGGCATCATCTATGGCTACTATTCCTAAAATTGTGTCTGTAAAAGTACCTCTAGCTCTGTATTCTCTTGTGACCATAACAACTGCTGCAGGATCAGTAGCCGCTGCTATACCACCAAAAATAAGAGCTATATATATCGGCAGATTAGCCAATAACCATAAACCCAAGCTAACAATTAAAAAAGTTCCTAAAACCTCGCATATAGATATGGTAATTACCGATTTACCTACTCTTCGAAAACGCTCCAGTGAAAAATTCTGACCTAAACTAAAGGCAATAAAGCTTAAGACTACATTAGAAATCATCCCAGATGATGATAGTATACCTCTTGAAACAACATTCAAGGCTGATGGACCAACAAGTATGCCTAATAATATATAAGCTGTTATTGTGGGTATCTTTATTTTTCTGATAAAGAAAGCAGCCGCCAAACCAGCTAACAGGATTATACCTAAACTCAATATAGTATTTATGCTCACCTTAGACAAGACCCTTTTGTTTAAATATACTATATATAATATCGAATAAAGTAATTATACCGACTAATTTATTATCTTCAACTGTCACCATTAATTTTTCTACCTTGTGTAACTTCATTCTTGAATAAGCTTCTTTTATTGAGGCTTCTGGATTTATAGTAGTTAGAATCGATGAGATAATATCATCGGCAACAATTAGTAAACCTATCTCAGCAGATACATCTAAAGAAACTGATGTTTCTTCCGTTGTATAATCTAATAGAGGATTGGCTTTAAGCATTTGCGCGAGATGTGAATCGTACGGCTGAAAAATATTCAATATCTCATTTAGCGTCACGACTCCTACCAATCGATTTTCACTATCTACAACAGGCAGAATATGATAATTATACTTTTTGAAAAGTTTAAGTATTTCCTTAAAAGATGAGGATTTCTTAAGAGTCACTATATCTTTACCCATACAGTCTTTAACTTTCAGTTTGAGTTTATCCATGTTTATTTCCTACTTTAATTTCATTATTTAGATATCGCCTGCTTTATGCAGAGCGTATCTCGTTAAAAGAGGCCCTAAGAGTTCGTAAACTATGGTAGTTGCAGCAATCGTAGTAAAGATAATGCCCCCAACACCTGGAAAAGCTGACTTTGCTATTAAAGCTAGGCCTAATGCAACACCTGCCTGGGGCGCTAAGCCTAAACCTATGTATTTTTTCACCCTCAAATCTGCCTTTGAAATATGAGCACCAATTGAAGCACCCAGCATCTCACCGGGTAGTCTAGTGAGGATATAAATTAAACCCAGCAATCCTATTGACATAAGTAGGTTTATTTCAAAGTTAGCCCCGGCTAATACAAAAAACAGAAGATAAAATGGCGAATCAATTGATTTTAGGGCATCAAAGAATTTAAAGCTGGTCTTATTAATATTCACCAGCACTGCTCCTAAAAACATGTTGGCTAAAAGCACAGATAAGTCAAAATGTATAGCTAAGCCTGCGTTGAGAAGAATAGCTCCTAATGTGCAAATCAAAAAATCAGAAGAACTGTTAATAAAACGCGATAAAATAAATACTAATAAAGCTATCAAGCCCCCTAATAAAAGAGAGCCACCTATCTCTATACCTGCCTGGAATACACCGGCAACTGCTGAATTAATAACGAATGCATGGGCGCCAGCTAAACTCTTTGCAATTGCAAGACAAAAAACAAAAAGAATTATTCCCCAGGCATCGTCTATGGCTACTACTCCTAAGAGTGTATCGGTGAAAGTGCCTCTTGCTTTATACTGTCTAGTTACCATAACTATAGCGGCTGGAGCAGTAGCTGGAGCTATGGCGCCAAACAAAAGAGCTACATAAAAGGGCTGCTTTAGTATCAGCCAGATAGCTAGTGTTACTACTATCCAGGCACCTAGAACTTCACCAATTGATATGGAAAGAACAAATTTACCTATCCTCTTAAATCTTTCCAAAGAGAAGTTTTGACCCAGACTAAAAGCGATAAAACTTAAAACTATACTTGATATAAGGCCTGATGCATTCAATATACCCCCAGAGACTAAATTTAACCCCGAGGGACCTATAAAGATTCCCAGAAGTAAGTAGGCTGTTATTGTAGGAATTTTAAATCTCTGTATTAATTTTGCTGAAATTAAACCTGCAAAAAGTATAAGTCCTAAACTATAGGCGGTGTTAATAGTCACTCGATTACACCTTTATCTTTAAATAGAGAAAATAATATATCAAAGAGAGTAACAACGCCAATTAACTCATCGTCTTCTTTTACAACGAACAGTCTACTAATCTTATAGAGTTTCATTGTTGAGAGGGCTCGGCTAATATCTTCATCCGGACTAATAGTAATTATATTAGTTGACATAATATCGTCGGCAACAACCAGCATACCCATCTCAGCCGATATATCGGTCTCAAGTAGTTCTTCGTCTCTGGTATCTTCAATAAAAGGTATGGTATCAAGCATTTGCTGCAGATCTGCGCTGTATGGTTGAAATACCTTCAATATATCCTCGAAACTTACCACTCCTACTAATCGATTAGCTTTATCAATTACAGGGATGCTATGAAAATTTTTGCTTTTAAAAAGATTAATAATTTCTCTTAAAGGCACCGCTCTGTGTATACTTACAACATCTTTGCTCATACAGTTCTGCACTTGCAATCTATTCACCCCCAAATTTGGGCATTAGACAGTATTTAGTATTTAGTATATAGTATATAGTATTTTTAGTAAAAAATAAAGAAAAAACAACCAATAAAGACAAACTGTAGACTTTAAGTATTAGACTATAGATTTGCACCTAATACTGTTCTTTAATTTTCTATTTTAATATCTTTAATCTGTAAGGTTATACAGTCTCTGCCCTGGAAAGTTTTAAGGGTTGGCGTATAAGCTAAACTAATTTTTTTATCTTCTAAGGTGTTAAAATTAATATCCTCAATTGAAAAACCTACTGCCTCATGAATTATCTTGCCATCGGTAACTAAGAGTTTAATACCGTTTCTTCTTAAGAATATAGGTTCACCTTTAAGATAAAGATTCTTTGAAGAAAAGATTGGTTTAGGGTTGCCTGCTCCATGGGGTGAAAATTTATCTAATTCATTGAGCAGATTTATGTCTATTTCGTCTAATGAAAGCTCTGAATCTATCTCAATTGTTGGAAATAAATTATCGGCTGATAATACCTTGCGGGCTTCCTCATTGAGCATATCCCTAAATTTAGATATTTTATCTTTTAATATAATAATACCACAGGCCTTTTTATGGCCTCCAAAACCATCTAGGCATGAGGAGCATTTTTTGATTGCATTAAAAAGATGAAAATTATCAATTGAACGCCCTGAGCCCTTTGCGACGTCTTCTCTGGTTGAGATTAAAATAGTAGGCCGATAGAATTTATCTACTATCCTTGAAGCTACAATTCCCATTACTCCAGGGTGCCAGTCATTATCTAAGACAATTACACGGTGATCTCTGAAATTTATCTCTTTCTCGATTAGACTAAGGGCCTGTTTTAAAGTTTCTCGTTGAATTTTTTGGCGGTCACGATTGCCATCATTTAATAATTTGGCTAAAGCCTCTGCTTCTTTTATATCTTTAGTTAATAATAACCTTAATGGCGCATCAGCATTGCCTAATCTTCCTGCTGCATTAATGCGGGGGCCTAAAATAAAACCACTATGGCTAGCTGAGATAACCTTATCATCAAGCCTTGAGGTTTTAATGAGTGATTTAAGACCGACTTTCTCTGTCTGATTTAATTGCCTCAGGCCATATTTTACAAAGATTCTATTCTCATCTAGAAGAGGCACAACGTCTGAAATTGTCCCTAAGGCAACTAAATCAAGATGAGGTTTGAGGTATAAAAAAGCATCGTCCATAAACTCAGCCAGTAAACCCTGAGCTAACTTAAAGGCTACCCCTACACCAGCTAATTCCTTAAATGGATAATTACAATCTGTCTGATGAGGGTCAATTATGCTTAATGCCCTGGGTAAATCATCCTGCAGTTGGTGATGGTCAGTAATAATTGTATCTATGCCTAGTGAATTTAAGTAGTTTACTTCTTCTTTTGCGGTAACACCGCAATCTACAGTAACGATTAGTGAGACACCTTTTTCTTTTGCATAATCACAGGCTTCTTTATTTAGACCGTATCCTTCTTCTAATCTATTAGGAATGTAATAGGTGAGGTTTGAGGTAAATTTCCCAAATACAATATAAAGTAAAGCCACAGCTGTTATGCCATCTACATCATAGTCTCCGTAAATAAGAATCTTCTCATTTTTTTTAAAAGCTTTCTTTATGCGTCTTACTGCTTCTTTTAATCCTTTTAATTTCGAGGGATTATGAAGATCTGACAGGTTATTCTCTAAAAAACGCCTAGCGTCATTTTCTGTCTTTATATTTCTATTTATAAGAATAGCTGATATAACTGGATGAATATTTAATCTCTGGGATAGTTCATTCTTTAAAACTTCATCTTGCTGTTTTATATTCCATCTTTTCTTCA
>CAZKQD010000005.1:24191-37607 GCA_964554835.1 uncultured Planctomycetia bacterium
TCACGGCATTAGTGTCCTCTTTTATGCCATTCAATTAAAATAGGCGCCGCTACAAAAACTGATGAGTAGGTTCCAACTATCACACCAATTAAAAGCACAAAAGCGAAATCATTTATGACGCTCCCTCCAAGAAAATAAAGCGCTGAGACTACAAGCAAAGTGGTTAATGAGGTAATAAGCGTCCTGGATAGAGTCTGATTTATACTTGCATTTACTATGCTCTTAAAACTTGCCTTATCCATAAGGCGCGAATCTTCTCTTATCCTATCAAAGACGACTATTGTATCATTTAAAGAATATCCTATAATTGTCAAAATAGCAGCTATAATAGGTAAAGATAGTTCTCTGTGAGCCATACTGAATATGCCTAATGTGACTAATACATCATGAAGTAAAGCAATCAATGCGCAGATGGCAAACTTAAATTCAAAGCGGATTGTTATATAGATACAAATAGCGACCATAGCAAATAGAATTGCCCAGAGAGCCTTAAGTCTTAGCTCCTTGCCTATGGTGGGACCAACTTTTTCAACGCGCAGGGTCTTAACCTTATTATTTTTAAATGCCTTGACTAAAGTTTTTTCAATCTCTTCTGAGTTGCCTTTGTCTGTGCGAATTAATACATCTTCCTTATCGCCAAATTTCTGAATAGTTGCTTTCTTAAGGCCAATACCAGATAAGGCGGTTCTTACTTTATTTATATCCGGCGCTTTTTCAAAACGAACCTGCTGTAGAAGTCCTCCTGTAAAATCTACTCCAAAATTACCATTTCCTCTTAGGCTAAAAACCACAATGCCGCAAATTATAACTATAGAAGATATAAGATAGGCAATTTTTCTCCTGCCTATAAAATCAAAATTTGGCTTCTTTAGTATCTGAAGCATAGGCAGGCGTTTTAATGCTTTCAGTTTTAAGGTAAGAAAATCAAAGATGAGGCGAGTTACAAATAGAGCCGTAAACATACTGGCAATAATACCAATACTTAAGGTAATAGCAAATCCTCTAACAGGACCTGTCCCCATTTTATATAAAATAAAAGCAGTAATTAAGGTAGTCAGGTTGGCGTCTAAAATAGTTGAGAATGCCTTATGATAGCCTCCTTTAATTGCAAAACGGATATTCTTGCCGGTTTTTAATTCTTCACGGATGCGTTCAAATATTAAAACATTGGCATCAACAGCCATACCAATAGTTAAGATAATACCTGCAATGCCCGGAAGTGTTAAGGTTGCATTAAAGTAAGAAAGCGCGCCTAATATAATTGCAATATTTAAACAGAGAGCGAAATTAGCCAGAAGACCTGCTACTAAATAATATATCCCCATAAAGACCACAACTACGATACCACCTACAATAGCTGCTCTTATACCAGACCTAATAGAATCTTGGCCTAAGGTTGGCCCTATGCTCCTTTGTTCTTCTATTGAGATTGGAGCAGGTAAAGCGCCTGCTCTTAAGACAAGAGCTAAATCATCTGCCTCATCTTTGGTAAAATTGCCTTCTATTATGGGATTAGCATCAACCTTCACTTTCATTAAAGGCGCGGAATAAACAACATTATCTAAAACAATTGCTAAACGACTAACTCTTCCTTCTTCCTCATACTTCCTGGCAGACTCTGCAGTAATCTGGCCTAATTTATGTCTCCCTTTATAGTCAAATTTTAAGATTATTGTATAATCCCCCATGGGGCTACTATTCCAGTAGGCATCAATTAGAGAATCTCCTGCAATTTCTGCTTCTTTCTTTAATAGATAAAGTTGTCTAAATTCATACTTTTCCCTTTTAAAAACCTTAGATAATAAAAATTCATATCCATAGGGTATGTTTTCTTTAACTTCTTTATTATTTATGATATCTCTAATTTTCTGTGTATACTTTCTATTAAATGTGAAAGACTCAAAAGGAATTCCTTCTTGCGTTGCTGCTTTTTCAATATCTATTTTATCTAAAATAGGTATCTTATTATCTATTTCTTTAAGTATATTTTCAGTCTGTTGCCAGGGCGCTACTAATTTAAATTCTAATAAAGCAGTCCTGCCAATTAAATCAACAGCGCGCTCTCTCTCCTTTATTCCAGGAAGCTCAACAATAATCCTATCCTTGCCCTGAAGCTGAATAGATGGCTCTGCTACGCCAAACTGATCCACTCTGTTTCTAATAATTTCAAGAGCCCTTTTGGCTGCATCTCTGCGAGCATCTTCTGGAATTTTAGAGGTATCAACCCTTAAGACAAGATGCATACCTCCCTGTAAATCAAGTCCTAAATTTATCCTCTTGGATGGCGGGTAAATAAGCCAAATACTCGAGGCCACAATTAAAACCACTAATAATGTTTTCCATTTAAGATTCTTAACCACAGCTACCTCCTTAATGAGACCATGATTTACGTGACTGTCAAGGAACGTAAATCATATGGTCGAATTAATCCCGAAGCTTAAGCTAAAATTATCAAAGAGAATTTTAGTTTGTTTAAGCAAGGGGTGGTTATATATCAAATGTGGAGACCTGACCCCTTTTTTGCAC
Source organism: uncultured Planctomycetia bacterium (assembly GCA_964554835.1). Classification (GTDB taxonomy): domain Bacteria; phylum Omnitrophota; class Gorgyraeia; order JAGLLT01; family CAZKQD01; genus CAZKQD01. The sequence goes on from CAZKQD010000005.1 coordinate 26,718, forward strand.
ATCATGTCCTCTGTCCTCTGTTTCATGAATGCTTCTTTTTCAAAGCAGTAATGTAGCTTTTTTGAACTTCTATCTTTACATTATCTGCAATGCGTAAGATGAAAGTATTATCCTTAACTGCTACAATTGTACCATGAATACCACCGGTAGTTATTACCTCATCATTTTTCTCTAAATCCTGAACCATCCTGGCATGCTCTTTTTGCTGCTTTCTCTGAGGCCTGATAAGAAGAAAATAAAAAATGGCGAAGATCAATATAATGGGAATTAAACCAGTTAAAGGATTACCTTTTTCTCCGCCTTGAGCTTGAGGATTAGCGCCTAATGCATAAGACGTACTAATTAAATCAAACATAATTACCTCCTTTTAGTTATCATGTTCTACATAACCCGATCTAAACTTTTTCTCAAATTCATCTAATCTATCTTTAGCTATAGCTTCTCTTGTTTTTTTCATAAAATCAAGAAAAAAGTAAACATTGTGGAATGAAATTAACCTTAAGCCAAGTAATTCATTCGCATTAAATAAGTGTCTTAAATAGGCGCGATTATATCCTTTACACACAATACAATCACATCTTTCATCAAGCGGCCTATTATCTTCTTTAAACTCTGCGTTTCTTACTGTAAGCTTGCCAGCTGATGTAAAAGCTGTCCCATTTCTGCCAAAGCGTGTCGGCATTATGCAGTCAAATAAATCAATGCCCTCTTTTACACTTTTAATAACATCTAAAGGACTTCCTAAGCCCATAAAATATCGAGGTTTATCTTCAGGTAAAAAACCAACGGTGTGTTTTACCACTTCATGAGTTAAATCCTTTGGCTCGCCAACACTTAAACCGCCTAAAGCGTATCCGTCAAAATCTATATTGATTAACTCTAAAGATGCCTTTTCTCTTAAATCAAGATAGGTTGCTCCCTGAATTATGCCAAAAAGTAACTGTTTTCTCTTCTTTGTCTTTTTCTTTTTTAAAAGATAGTCTTTTGACTGTCTTGCCCATTTATTTGTTCTTTTTAATGAATTTTGAGCATAATCACGTTCTACGGGAAAATGCAGACATTCATCGAGAGGCATTATAATATCTGAATCTAAATCACACTGTATATCAATTACCTTCTCCGGCGTCAAAAAATGAGAAGAGCCATCTAAATGCGACTGGAAATCAACTCCCTCATCTGTAACTTTTCTTAAATTAGCCAAACTGAATACTTGATAGCCGCCTGAGTCAGTAAGAATGGGTTTTTTCCAGTTCATAAATTTATGCAGCCCGCCTGCTTCTTTTATAATTTTAACACTGGGGCGCAAATAAAGATGGTAAGCATTACAAAGAACCACCTGCGCATTGCAGTCTATTAAATCCTCACTGGATAAAGTCTTAACAGTTGCCTGAGTGCCCACAGGCATAAAACATGGTGTCTCTATCTGCCCATGATTGGTATGTATTTTGCCAATTCTTGCTTTGGTTACATTATCGCACTTTAGTATCTCAAACATAATTAGTCGTTAGTATTTAGTCGTTAGTATTTAGTTTGGAATTTACTATATACTATTCACTAACGACTATTCATTATATAATGAGCATCACGTCGCCATAGCTATAAAATCGATATTTTTTATCTATTGCCTGCTTGTATGCTTCCATTAAAAAACGATGCCCTTCATCTATTGTCAAATTACCTCTATTACTACAAAAAGCACTCACCAGCATTAATAGTGAGCTTTTTGGTAAATGAAAATTTGTCAGAAGACAATCAGTAAATTTAAATTTATAGGGTGGATAAATAAATAATTCAGTCCAAGACTCAACAGGATGAATCTTCTCATTCTTTGCAGCTGACTCAAGAGCCCGACAGCTGGTCGTACCAACTGCTATAATTCTTTTGTTCTGGGTCTTTACTTTATTTAAAGTATCTATAGTATCAGCATCTATTCGATAGTACTCAGAAAAAAGTTTTCCTTTTTCTAAATCCTGTTCTGTTATTGGCTTAAATGTACCATAACTGATATGTAAAGTCAAATAACAAATCTTTATGCTTTTTTGTTCTATTTGGCCTAAATAATCTTTATCAAAGTGAAGTCCTGCAGTAGGAGCGGCTACAGCTCCTTTGTTTTTAGCAAAGACTGTCTGATAGCGGTCTTTATCTAATTCTTCTGGTATTCTCTTTATATAAGGCGGCAGGGGAACTGAACCTTCCTCCTCTAAGAGCCTATCTAAGCCTTCTATCTTATCAAACTTTAATCTCTTCTCGGGTGGATTATCTTCTATAACTTTGGCTTTAATTTTATTTCTTCCTATTACGATTTGGTCTTCTACTTTTGCTCTTTTTGAAGGTTTTATAAGCACTTGGTATATAAAAGGCTGTATCTTTCTTATTAGAAAAACCTCTAATTTAGCGCCGGTTGATTCTCTTTCTGCTTTAAGCCTTGCAGGAATAACATATGTATTATTTAAAACTAAACAATCACCTTCTGTTAAAAAATCGATTAGATCAGTAAATTTTCTATGTTGAATGGTTTTTTTATCTCTATCTAAAACCAGGAGTTTTGAAAGCCTGCGTTTTTCAGCAGGATATTGGGCTATTAATTCTTTGGGCAGGTGATAATCAAAACTACTTAGATTTATCATATTCATCCCAGATATTTTCAATTTTACTTTCAGGGTAATAGAATTTTAGAATCTCTTCTTTGTCGTAGCCTTGAAGTGCCATAAACAAAACTCCCCATTGACACATACCTACACCATGACCCCAACCTTTACCTTTAAATTCAGCAGAATTTGAATCTATCTTTACATTGAAATTAGCCGAGCGTATGAGGGTTGTGCCCATCATAATACGAAACTTATAACCTGAGATGATAGTCTCACCACTTGAGTGAGTAATTTTAAGATTAATAATTCTATGAGACCCATCATAACCAGTAGGTTCAATAGATTGTATCTTTCCAATTTTTAGTCCACTCTGTATAAGCTTTTGGCGAATTTTACTAAGGGGTAGTTTTTGCCTCCAGCGGTAATAAGGTGATAGTTTGCAAAAATTACACTTAACACCTTTCAAAGGTGGAATATCTATATTCCAGATACGCGAGGCATCCTCGGTGTGGCCTCCACAGGTAGCATGATAATACGCCGGGAAAATCTTACTTTTATAAGTTAAAACTTCACCGTAGGTCTTAACAACGGCTCTGTTTGTTCTGTATTTTTCACTGGTTGCTCCGCCATAGACCTGAGAAAAGGAAGTGTTAGTTAAATCATAGTCTTTATCTTTATTTACCTTATGCTGATATAATGCGAAGGTGCGTGAGGCTACCGCTTGAACTTTCAACGCCTCATAGGGCCACAGATGAGATACCTCATGATACAAGACCCCGCATAGATATTCTTCTATGTCTATGTGATTGACTACAAGTAAAGTTACGTCGGGTTCCCTTATGATATCAATTATGCCTCTAAACTTGCGTTTATTAATTATTATTGAGGCGTCACGCCTTGTCTCAATTCTTATAGCAAAAAACTTTATATCTTTATCTTTAAGTTTTAAGCCACTATAGGTAGGCCTAACAGTAGTCTTTAAATTTACTCCCTCTTTTATGAGTTCATTTGTATGGAGGGTTGAAATTCTATAGCTTCCTCTTAACTTAAGGTTAATCTCTTTTTTATCTTTTACAATTGCAACTCTTATGTATTTCTTAGGGCCTTGTGGTTTTGCTGATAGCGAATATGAGCCAGAAGGATAAAAAGATAAAAAAAAGAGGCATATTAAAAACATTAATGCAATTTTCTTTATCACTTTATCGACCTGATAGCTATTATAAAAAGACTGATGATGATACTTAGAATAATGCAGGTGGTTAATGGAAAGTAAAAATGGAAATTGCCGCGTCTTATATAAATATCTCCCGGGAGTTTACCTAAAAAGGGTACCTTGGGAATTAAATAAAAAATAATTCCTAAAATAACTAAAATAAAGCCTGTAATTATTAAGAATCTACCTATAAAATGTGTGTGATTCACTTTCTCTTTCTATATTTTTTTATATATCTTGCACGTTCAGAATATAGACAACCGCAGTATTTCTGAAGATAAAGACCTAACTTTCTAGCTTTATCATGCGCTTGTTTAAAACCAGATGTAAAATCCTCAAAATAAAAATCAATACTTTCATCTTTAGCTATTCTATAACCAATTTCTTTTATAAGTTTTTGATCCTGATACGGGCTTACTAAAAGGGTAGTTGTAAAGCTATCAAAACCTAATTCTTTTGATTTCTCAGCTGTCTTTTTAAGTCTAAGTCTCCAACACTCAACACATCTTTGAGGTTCTTTCTCTTTGTTATTTACTGCGTGAAAGAAGGATTCAATATCATAATCATCATAAAAATAAGTAGGAATATTTTGACTTTGAGCGTAGTCTTTTAGTGAATCTTTCCGCTTTCTATATTCTGTATAGGGCTGGATATTGGGATTATAAAAAAAAGCTGAAACTTCAAAACTTTTATTTTTAAGTACTTCGTAAGGATAAATTAAACAAGGCGCACAACAAGTATGAACTAATATCTTCATAATCTATGTTAAAATAATTCCTTTTGATATTTCGTTTTAGTCTCAAGTTCAAAATGCTTATAAGCCTCATCGGTTGCCACTCTTCCTCTCGGGGTCCTCTTTAAAAATCCTATTTTTAATAGAAACGGTTCAACTATATCAGTTATAATATCTTTTTCTTCATTCAATGTGGCAGCAAGGGAATCAATTCCAATAGGTCCACCGTTGTATGTATTGATAACAGTGCCTAAGACTTTTCTGTCTAGTTTATCAAGTCCTTTATCATCTACTCCCTGCATAGTAAGAGCTTTATCTGTTACCTCCTTAGTTATCTTTCCATCGGCTTTAACCTCAGCATAATCTCTTACTCTTCTTAAGAGGCGATTTGCTATCCTGGGTGTACCTCTGGCACGATAAGCAATCTCATAAGCTCCCTCTTTATCAATCGGCACACTTAGAATTTTTGAAGAACGCTTAATAATTTCAACTAACTCCTCAGGTGAATAATAATCCAGATGATGAAATATCCCAAATCTTCCTCTTAAAGGTGCAGTAAGAAGACCTGCTCTTGTTGTCGCGCCTATAAAAGTAAAGGGTTTTAGATTAAATTTAATAGTTTTAGCATAAGGTCCTTTATCTATTACAAAATCTATCTGAAAGTTTTCCATAGCCGGATATAAAAACTCCTCAACGCTTTTTGATAAACGGTGAATTTCATCAATAAATAAAACATCTCCTTTTTCTAAGTTGGTTAGAATCCCAATTAGATCGCCAGGTCTTTCAATTGCCGGTCCGCTGGTTGCAGTTATCTTTGAATTTACCTCGTGGGCAATAATGTGAGCTAGTGTGGTTTTGCCCAATCCCGGGGGACCTGAGAAAAAGATATGTTCAAGAGGTTCTTTTCTTTTTTTTGAAGCAGATATAGAAATTTTAAGATTTTCAACTATTTTCTTCTGACCTATAAATTCAGTGAAAACTTTAGGTCTTAATGAGATATTTACAATTAAGTCCTCATCAGTCTCCTGATTTCTTATTAAATCTAGTCTTCCTTTTAATTCTTTGTCTTTTTCCTTCATTCATTTCTACCTAATGTTTGTTTCTTGTATCTTTTTTTTCTGAATAAATCTCATTTAAGATACCTTCGGCCGTCTTTAAAAGAAGATTATTTTTTAATGCTTCTGCTATCATCTTCTCTGCTTCAAACCTTTTATATTTTAATTGCAATAAAACTTCTAATGCTTCTTCCTGGGCATCTTCTGCTATTTTCTTTGGTGTTTGAGGTTTTCCTTTATCTTGAATAAGTCCAAATTTACCAACTTTACCCTGAAGTTTTGCAACTATCTCACGAGCCCTCTGCCTTCCAATGCCAGGCAAGCTCTGCAATAAAGAATGATTGCCCATATCTATCGCTTCAGCTATTACAGAGATAGGTAAAATTAAAGCTTTAACTGCTGCCTTTGGACCTATGCCCGAGACACTGATAAATTCCTCAAAAAATTCTCTTTCTATCTCATTAGTAAAACCAATCATGACCGGCATTGACCTTGAGGGTTCCACCTGATGATAATAATAGGTAACTAACTCAATTAAGTTATCTTCTAAATTTAAATTTTCTATTTCTTCCATAATGGCTGCTGGAATTAATATTTCATAACAGATATCGCCTACGTCAATTAGTAAACTATTTTGTTTCTTTTCTCTTATTTTACCTTTAACTCTTGAGATCAATTTTTTATATTTTCCTTTTTATTTAAATATAGATAACCTAAGGCTAAGGCCAGTGCATCTGATATGTCATCTGGTGTAGGCAACTCTTTTAACTTAAATAAATGCTGTATCATTCTCTGAACCTGATCTTTTGATGCATTCCCCCCTCCTGTTATAGCTTTCTTAATTCTTTTTGCTGAATAACTTTTTATAGGAATCTTGGCTTGACCACAGGCAAGACAAATTGCACCTCTTGCATATCCTAAAGATATTACTGTTGTGGGATGTTTGTAATGAGAATATAATTTTTCGAGCACCAAAATATCTGGTTTATGTTCTGAGATAATATCTAAAGTGTGAGAATATATTTTGTTTAACCTATCTTGAATTAACTCTTTAGGTGAAGTTTTAATTACGCCTGCAAGAATGATTTTTGTTTCTTTGCCTTTATTTTCTACTATACCAAAACCAGTGCAATTTAGGCCCGGATCAACACCTATAATACGCATTAAATTACCCTAAATATTTTTTTGTAAAATTTCATCTGGTATATCAAAGTTAGCATAGACATGTTGGACATCATCATGATCATCTAAGGCGTTTACTAAAGTTAAGACTTTCTCTGCTGTATTTCCATTAACTTTAATGACGGATTTTGGCATCATGGTAATTTCAGCTGAAGCAATTTTTATATTTTTATCCTCTATTGCTTTGCTTACAGCTTCAAGGTCTTTAATTGAAGTAACAATTTGATAGTAATCTTCTTCTGTAGTCAGGTCTTCTGCACCTGCATCTAATGCTATCTGCATTAATTTATCTTCATCTATTTGAGTAGCTTCTATAAGAATCATACCTTTTTTATCAAACTGCCAGCTTACCGAACCTGAACCTCCTAAATTGCCCTCATATTTTGAAAAAATACGGCGAATTTCACTGGAGGTACGATTCTTATTGTCAGTTGCTGCTTCAACTAACAAAGCTACACCACCTAGCGAATAACCTTCGTATATAACTGTCTCATAAGTAACACCTGCTAATTCACCTGTTCCTCTTTTTACAGCTCGGTCTATATTGTCTGAGGGAACATTAGCGTTTTTTGCTTTCTGGATTGCCTGTCTTAGGCGAGAATTGGCGTCTTCATCACCACCACCTTCTCTTGCCGCGATAGTTATTTCTTTTATTACTTTAGAGAATAATTTACCTCTTTTTTTATCTAAAGCTGCCTTTTTGTGTTTTATTCCTGCCCACTTAGAATGTCCGGACATATAAAAAGCCCTCCCTTGTCTGAAAAATTATATCATAAATAAGAGGGCTTGTAAAGATTTACTTCATTTAATCGGCTTAATTTATTACTACTTTCCTTCTCGTTGTTTTTCCTTTTTGAACCTTTCTATAATACGTTCTGCAACCTTATGAGGCACTAACTCATAAGTTGAGAATTTCATAGAATAAGAGCCTTTTCCATGAGTCATAGACCTCAATTCTGTTGCATATTTAAACATCTCAGCAAGGGGTACTGAGGCTTTTACTACCTCAAATTGACCTCTAGGTTCCATACCTAGAATTTTGCCTCTTCTTGAGCTTAAATCGCCGCTAATTTGACCAGTATAGTCCTCGGGAACTGAAACCTCAACTTCTACTATCGGTTCAAGCAAAATTGGATTAGCCTCAAGAGCTGCTTTTCGTAGAGCCATAGCTCCTGCAATATGAAAAGCAATATCTGAAGAATCCACACTGTGGAAAGAGCCATCATATAAGGTAACTCTAATATCAACTAAAGGATTGCCAGTCATAACCCCTTCATTTATAGCCTGCTTTACGCCTTTCTCAACCGCAGGTATATAGTTTCTCGGAATAGCCCCTCCGACAACTTTATTTACAAATTCAAAACCTTTACCTCTCCCAAGTGGCTCAATTTCAATGCAAGCATCGCCATATTGCCCCCTACCACCTGATTGTTTCTTATATTTACCTTGAGCTTTGGTCTTAACTGTAATTGTTTCTTTATAAGCAACTTTAGGCGTGCCCACAATTACATCTACGCCATAGTTTGATTTTAGCCTCTTAACCATAATATCAAGATGTAAATCACCCATACCTGATATAATCAATTCTTTGGTCTGTTGATCTCTTGAAATCTTAAAAGTCGGGTCTTCTATGGAAAGTTTACTTAAAGCCTCTGATATCTTTTTTTCATCAGAGCGAGATTCAGGGGTAATGGAAAATGATATAACTGGTTCTGGAAATTTAATTGATTCAAACGCAACTAGATTCTTACCGTCGCATAATGTATCCGAAGTATCTGTATTCTTCAACTTAGCCACAGCTGCTATATCCCCCTCTTGAACCTTATCAGTTGGCTTTTGTTCTTTTCCAACCAGATAATAGAGCTTGCCTATTCTTTCACTTTCTCCTTTGGTAGAGTTATAAAAAGTTATATCTGATTGGAGTTGACCAGAATATACTCTAAATATAGTCAAGTGACCTACATATGGATCTGATATAGTCTTAAAGACTAAAGCTGAAAATGGAGTATCTTTTTTCCTCATCACCATAACTATCTCTTCTTTACTGCCTGGTTTTTTTGCCTCAACTTCAGCTAATTCGTCTGATGAAGGTAGGTAATCAATAATTATATCGAGCAGATAATCTATAGATATATTCTTAATTGCTGCACCGCAAAGTACAGGTATAATCTTTCTGGTTATAATAGCTTTCTTTAAAGCGGAGTTAATCTCATCATTAGTTAATTGCTGACCTTCTAAGTATTTTTCCGTTAAAGAATCATCTGTTTCAATTGCAGATTCAATAATATTTTCTCTTAATTTTTGGGCTTTTTGTTTTTCGTCATCAGGTAACTTATCAACATCTTCTTTTAAGACCAAGTTAATTGCTCCCTCAAAAGAGGCTTCTTTTCCTTTTGGATACTGAAAAGGAAGGCATTTTTTACCAAAGATCTCTTGTATATTACTGAGAATTTTAAAAAAGTCAGAATTCTCTTTGTCTAACTTATTAATAAAAATAATACAAGGTAACTTTTTCTCTTCTATCATTCTCCACATACGCTCTGTACCAACCTCAATCCCCTGCACTCCGCAGATTATCAAAACAGCTGAATCTGCTACTCGTACACCCCCTATAACTTCACCGAGAAAGTCAGCATATCCGGGAGTATCTAATATGTTAATTTTATGATTTCTATATTTTGTATAGAGGATAGATGTACTGATAGAAATTTTTCTTTCCTTCTCATCAAGGCGATAATCACTAATACTTGTTCCCTCATCAACTAAACCTAACCTGGATGTTGCTTTAGTGTTAAATAAAATCGTCTCAGCAATTGATGTTTTACCTGCGCTTGCATGAGATAAAAATACAATATTCTTTGTCTTGCCCTCTGCCATAACATAAACTCCTTTTTTATACTTATCAATAAACAAATAAAATGATTTAATTTATTTTGTAAGCAATTATTGTAACATATAATTTTTTTAAAGGCAAGATTTTTTCAAGAGGGGGATATAAAAATATATAGATATAAAAAACCGGTAGTGACCTACTCTCCCACGGCGTTACCACCGCAGTACCATCGGCGCTGGAGGGCTTAACTTCCGTATTCGAAATGGAAACGGGTGTTTCCCCTCCGCTATAACTACCGGAAAAAAGAAACAATCACATAATTAGATAACAAGTATAAATATTGCACGTGGTCAAGCTGTTCGACTAATTAGTACCAGTTAACTAAAACCCTTACGGGCCTTACATATCTGGCCTATCAACCTCATCGTCTATGAGGAGTCTTATATCTTGAGGATACGGATATCTAATCTTAGGGTGGGCTTCGCGCTTAGATGCCTTCAGCGCTTATCCCTTCCGAATATAGCTACCCAGCCTTTGCTCCTGGCGGAACAACTGGTACACCAGAGATTCGTCTGCTCCGGTCCTCTCGTACTAGGAACAGATCCCTTCAAATATCCTGCGCCCACGACGGATAGGGACCGAACTGTCTTGCGACGTTCTGAACCCAGCTCGCGTACCGCTTTAATCGGCGAACAGCCGAACCCTTGGGACCTTCTTCAGCCCCAGGATGCGATGAGCCGACATCGAGGTGCCAAACCGGGCCGTCGATATGAACTCTCGGGCCCGATAAGCCTGTTATCCCCGGAGTACCTTTTATTCGTTGAGCGACGGCGCTTCCATAAACAACCGCCGGATCACTAAGCCCTGCTTTCGCATCTGCTCGACTTGTAGGTCTCGCAGTTAAGCTCCCTTATGCCTTTACGCTCTATGTGCGATTGCCAAACGCACTGAGGGAACCTTTGGGCGCCTCCGTTACTTTTTAGGAGGCAACCGCCCCAGTCAAACTGCCTACTAAGCACTGTCCCTTACCCTGATTCAAGAGTTAAGGTTAGAAACTCAATATCGTATGGGTGGTATTCCAAGGATGGCTCCACTCGAGCTGACGCCCGAGATTCATAGCCTCCCACCTATCCTGCACATACAATATCGAAATCCAATACCAAGCTACAGTAAAGGTTTCGGGGTCTTTCCGTCCTGTCGCGGGTAGACGGTATCTTCACCGCCACTGCAATTTCGCCGAGTCCCTCGTTGAGACAGCGTCCAAGTCGTTACACCATTCGTGC
>CAZKQD010000006.1:0-36162 GCA_964554835.1 uncultured Planctomycetia bacterium
TTTCTTATTTTCCCATTCGGCCTCAGTTAGAACTTTCATATTATTTTTTAAAAGTAAAGCGCAAGTTACTCCATTACCTTTAATCAATCTGTTCTTAAACGAACCGTCATATATACTTTCTTTGCCGCAAGCTGCACTTTTTGATTTTAATATAGCCTTATTTATCTTATATTTTTTAGCTATATCAAGGGTCTTGTAAGCACCTTTTATAAAATTAGAAGTTACATCCTCTCCTCTTTTATTTATCACCTTCGCTTTTCCCTTTAGGACATCCTCGCCCGTTGAATTCAAAATTTCAGAAGCAGGTCTTGGATTAGAAAGTTCTCCCAATTCTTCAGGACATACACATACGGCTTTTCCTTCCTCAACCATCTTTTTTATTTTTTTATTTACTTTATTTTTTCCATCATATCTGCAGTTTATCCCTGCAAGACACGCACTTACTAATATCTTCATCTTATCTGCTTTCTATAAAGCTCCCTTATGGTATTTAAAGTATTCCGATACTCCTTTGAAGCGTAGTCAGGATAAGTCCATTCCCAGCTAATAAATCCTCCATTTTTATATCTTAAGGCGCATTCCGCAAAGATTCCCTTTCTAAGGTATATCCTCTGCTGTTGATTTTTAGTCGTAGCCAGAATAAATTTTCCCAGACTTATATAACCAGGGTCTACATTTATCCTTCTCTTATTTTCTTTTGAAAATTTATTCTCAAGCTTATTTGTAAAGACTTTGATATCTGATATCTTATCACGACATATGAGTTTTTTGAAGGCGCAAATTTTTCTTATTAAATTTGGACCCATTTCGTTGGTATAATAGTCTGTCTTGTTTATTGATAAAAAACCACTTTCAAAGTCAATATCCCCAAACTTTCTTTTAAGAATAGACATAACCCCGCTGAAGAGTTCTTTCTCATTTGAAAAGAGCGAGACAACAAGTTTCACTTTATCATATCTTTTTACATTTGCCATTTATAATATCTCTTAAAGGACAAATTTTACATACTGGTCTTACTTTACAGATATTCTTGCCCAAATTTACCAAGAGAGCGTGGTATTCGTTAAAAAGTTTAACATCTTTTTCTAAATTATCCATAAAAAGACTCTGGATTTCATCATAGTTAGAATTTTCTGCAATAAGGCCAAGGCGAGAGAATATCCTTTTAGTATAGGCATCAACTACAAAAATAGGCTTACATCCAGCGTATAAAAGGATTGAATCGGCAGTCTCCTCTCCTATGCCATTTATTTGAAGTAGTTGAGGGCGTAGCTTGAGGTAATCCTGATTGAACATTTCTTTAAGGCCACCCTGATAATTTCTTATCAGAAAGTTTATGAAATTTTTAAGCCTTTTTGCTTTTATATTATAATAGCCAGCTGACCTAATTAGACTGGCTAATTTCTTTATATGAATTTTTTTTAGATCTTTAACATTTAACATCTTCTCTTTTTTTAAATTATCAATTGCCTTACTGACATTGGTCCAGGCAGTATTCTGAGTAAGTATAGCGCCTATAATTATCTCTAATTGGGTGTCGCCTGGCCACCAGCCCTGAGAACCCAGGCTTTTCATTAGTCTCTCGTAGATATAACTAATAATCTCTTTCTTGTCTAACGCCATAGGTTCTTAAGTCTGTTTATGGTATCAATACCAGTAAATATGCCGATTAATCCTATACCGGTTAAAAACCCTCCAATATGAGCCAAAAAGGCAACACCGTGTGATTGAGGTGATGCTATATATAAAAACTGAAAGATAAACCAAATTCCTAAGAAAAACTTAGCTGGTACATAAATTAATCTGATAAAATAAAAGATAGGAATTAAAGTAAGCACTCTTGCTCTTGGAAATAAAACCAAATAGGCACCAAGTATTCCTGATATAGCACCGCTTGCGCCTAAGGTAGGTATTTTTGAATCCATATTAAATAGAACGTGGAGTAAGCCTGCTGCAATACCACATACAAGATAGAAGATTATATATTTTGTCTTACCTAGGATATCCTCGACATTATCGCCAAAAACCCATAAAAAAAGCATATTACCTAAAATATGCCCAACACTTCCATGTAGAAACATAGAGCTTATAAAGGTAAAATAATTAAAGATACCAGGTTGCTCAAATACATATAGTGGTTTAAGAGCAAAGGTTTCAGTAAATCCTCTTCCTGCAATTAACTGATAGATAAAGACAGCTGCATTAATTACAATAAGACCTACTGTTATATAGGGAAAGTTCTCAGTTGGGTTTTCATCTCTTAATGGTATCACTTTTCAATCTCTGGCTTAAATTATGAGCGCAACGTGAAGGTTCAGGCAATCTGTACTTATCTGTGCAACTTAAAATTATATAGATAGCCGCTTTTAAGTTTATTTTGTAACCACAGGATATATAAACTGGCCGTATTCCATCTTTTGTTCTTAAAGCAACACCAATTGTCTTTCCATCTTTATATTTAATTTTAGAGAATGAGCCAAATTTTGAGTTTGGCTCTTTATAATCTCCACATAATAGACTTTTTGCGCATCCAATTGTTGGCTTATTAAGCAATATACCCATATGAGTTGCTATGCCCATATTCAATGGATGAGCTATTCCCTGTCCATCAAATATAAAAATATCTGGTATTTTTTTAATCTTAGACAATGCTTTTAATAAGACGGGACCTTCTCTAAAGGTAAGAAAACCGGGTATATATGGAAATTTTATCTTATCTTTAGCTGATTCTTCTTCGACTAATTCTAACGTCTTATAATCGTGTATGGAAATAGCAGCATAAGAGGTGTCTTTATCAAATGAGACATCACATCCTGCAATATATTTTATTTTTCTTATACGATTTTCTAAGTTAATTTTCTTAGAAAGGTTGAACTGAATGTCTTTAGCTTCTTTAACTGTAACATTCCAAGAATGTAATTTTCTTATTCTCATATCTCTTTCAGCCAGATTTTTCTTAATTCTTCTGTTATCCTATGCGCATCATCTTTTTTTAGAGAAGTTTTATCCTGGAGTTTTTCTCTGGATTTCTTCGCAGGGATTTTCTTGGTGAATTCCTTAACAGATATAACCTTCGCGCTTAATCTTTTAACATCAAATTTCAACTCTCTATCGTCACTTACTACAATGACCTGCTTTGGATTCTTAGATTTTTTGACAATTCTTTTAATTAGGTCATCTGCCGTTTCACCTTCTGAAAAAAGGATAATGAAATTACTTTTATGAGGCGGCGCTACAACATCGCTTCTTCCATCAAAAACAACAGTTACTTCATTTTTACCGCATAAGTTAAACTTCTTAATTAAATCTAAAAAACTTTGTCTTCCTTTGCTTAGATGTCTATTGCTTGTATATGGAATCTTTTTTAAGATATTATATCCATCAAGAATATAATGAACAGACACTTTATTTCATCCTGAGTTTAAAATAATCATCTATTATTTTTTTATGATCAAATACTATATCGTCTGGTAATGCATCTTTACTAAAAAACTTTGCCTCCTTTGCATCGCTTGATGCTTTTGGTTCTTCACCTGTCTCTGCTGTAAAGACGCATGAGATAGCATGAAAGCGAGGATCTCTCTCGGGATCAGAATAAACACCGAATTGTTTTAAATTCTTTATATTTACGCCTGTCTCTTCTTTTGCTTCTCGTTCAGCTGCTGCCTCAACTGTTTCACCTAATTCTATAAAACCGCCGGGTATTGCCCAACCAAAAGGCGGGTTTTCCCTTTTAATGAGGATGATATTCCCGTTTTTCTCTATAATAATATCCACAGTCGGGATAGGATGTTTCTCTATTTTTCTCTTTATTATTTTAAAACGATCCTCAATTACATCTTTAAAAATTTTATACGTTTTATCATCATATAAAACAAATATCACTTCCTTTAAAGTTTCATTTTTCTGAGAGAAAGTCATAACTTCCTCAAGCATTATCTTAGCTGCATCCTCTTTTGCAAATCCGCCTACTCCGCAACCTAAAGCAGGTAAAGCAATAGAATTTATGTCCTTATTTTTTGTTTTTTGTAAAGCCGATCTTGTTGCTTGTCTTATAATTTGTTGATTGGTTTTAAAATCCATACCCATTGTCGCTGTATGAATAATAAATTTGGCTTTTAATTTGCCAGCTCCTGTTATTATTGCCTCTCCTATCTTTATTGGTCCTTGCTTTTTAGCTTCTTCCTCAATAGATGAGCCGCCTTTTTTCTTAATAGCAGCTGCTACTCCACCACCCATAATTAATTTATTATTAGCGGCATTTACTATAGCATCAATTTTAACTTCTGTAATGTCTGCTTTAATCACTTCTATTTTAGTGTCATGTATCTCCATAAAACCCCTCCAGATTTTTGTTTATTATAACATAGAAAAATTTTTATGACAACTTCTAAGTATCCTGATTAAGCCTTTATTGTTTTTTTAAAAAATGCTCTTTCCTATTGACAATTCAGGTTTTATATGTATTATTGAAGTAAGTGAAGCCGCGACTTACCGAACATAGTGAGAGTAAGTCGTTTGGCTGAATTAAGGAAAAATTTATGTTTGATGATAAGAGTAAGAAGTTCAAAAATCAATATGTCCCACTAAAAGACCTGGATGTTAATGATTATAAGCAATTTGTAGGTCGGGAAAAAATAGACAGTCTAAAGTGGCTCGCTGAACCTCTAAAACGAAAGGTGTGGGCTAACGTAAATTCGACTGTAATTGGCGGGGGTGTAGCTGAGATGCTCCAAAGTACTGTGCCATTTGCGAGAAGTTTAGGCGTTGATGCCAGGTGGTTTATTATTGAGGGATCACCTGAATTCTTCAGTGTTACAAAAAAATTTCATAATCTTTTGCAAGGCATAAAAGAAGAAATTACTATGGAAGAGGTCTTCCATGCTTATCTTGATACCATTAGATGGAATACAGAAAAAACTAAAGTAGTCGGACATATGGTTGTAATACATGATCCTCAACCTGCAGCGATAGTCATGAGCGGAAATATCTATGGTCAACTGTTATGGAGGTGCCATATAGATACATCTGAGGCATCAAGAAGAATCTGGAGATTTTTATTGCCTTACATAAATCATTTTGACGGAGCTATATTTTCAAATAAAGAATTTATGAAAGATCTAATTCAAATACCTGCCTATGAGGTACATCCAAGCATTGACCCTCTGAAAAAAAAGAATCGTTTAATGACTAAAAAAGAAGCTTTAAAGGCACTATCTAATTTATTTAATAAACACAACGTAGACCCTAAACGTCCAATCGTCTTGGCTGTCTCTCGATACGACATTCATAAAAATCAAAAGGCTATAGTTCAGTCATTTAAATATCTTAAAGAAATTCTCCCTAAAAAGATAAAGCCGTATCTAATAATTGTGGGCAATACGGCAGCTGATGATCCTGAGGGCGATAAAAGATATAAAGAAATATTAGAAGAAATTGGCGGAGATAAGGACATCCATGCCTGGATAAATGTTGAAAATAATGATGAATGCATCAACGCCCTTATGACTATAGCCGATTGCTTCGTGCATATTCCGACTAAAGAAGGTTTTGGCCTAGTAGTAACAGAGGCAATGTGGCATAAAACCCCTGTTATTGGAAGTAAAGTGGGTGGTGTAAAAATGCAGATTGTAAACGGAGAAACCGGCTATGTTTTAGAACCTCATCAAATTAAAGTAGTTGCAAAGAAAATCAAATCAATCCTTGAGAATCCGGCTGAGAAGAAAGAGCTAGGCGAAAAAGCTCAAGAGCGCGTAAGAAATAATTATCTTCTACCCCATCTAGTTGAGAAATATCTCATACTTATGAGATACTATTTGGAAATAGATAATAAAATCCCCGATTTTAGAATAAATGAACTTACCTATAAAGAAATAAAAGCGGCTCTTTACGGCAGAACCATCTGGCCGTTTTCTTCAAATGACCTAAAGAAAAGAGTAGAGACAATCTGGGAAGGTCTAATTTAAAATAACATCAACCTGGCGGCCAACTAAAAACTCTTCCACCCAAAAGATGCAAATGAAGGTGAGGAACTTCCTGTCCAGCATTAGCTCCGCAATTGAACACTAATCTATAGCCATCATCTTTTATTTGTAAATCCTTGGCTAATCTATTGGCGAGAACTATCAGCTTTGACACAATATCTTTATTTTCTTCATTTAAATCAGATACTTTTGGTATATGTTTTTTGGGTACAATCAAAATATGTACAGGCGCCTGAGGATTAATATCGGAAAATGCAACCATCTCATCGTCTTCATATAACATTTCGCTTTCTATTTCCTTATTTATAATTTTACAAAAAAGACAATTTTTATTCATCGCATTTTCTCCTTAATGAACACACAATTTACGTCGCTAAATTCTATCTTCACTTGATATCACTAAACCCTCTACTTCCAGATTTCAAAATAATTCTTATCACTATAGTCATAAAAATCAAAAAACTTATACTGCCTATCGGGAAAAAACAAGTATATAAATCTTCTGCTCTTTTTGATAAATATTGAATTATTGAGAATTGCAGTCCTAATAAGGTAACAAGTAAAAAGTTCATTGCGGTATATATTTCGCCAAAATAATAAATCTTACGTCTTAGACACAATTTTTTATAATAAACATCGATGCTGAGAAAGAAAAAATATAAAAATGTAATGGTAAAACTAAAATAAAAAATTGCAATTTTGTAATTGAGAAAAAAATCTATACCCAGAACTTTCAACTTATTTGTTAATACAGCATTTGTAGAATTACAGAATAGAATACTCATCAATAAAGATAAGATAACAACAGAAAAAGGAAATATTTCTTTTTTTAATCTATCTTTTAAAAATTCCATTAGCTAATGAAAAATGGTGCGAGGAGAGGGATTCGAACCCTCATGAGATCAACTCCCACTAGGCCCTCAACCTAGCGCGTCTGCCGATTCCGCCATCCTCGCAAATTGCATTCTAGCTGTCCCAACTAAGGTGGGTCAGCTGGATTGCCTTGTTAGGTCTTCTTTTTTTTCAAGTTTTTTATAGCCAACAAAAAGCAACACAATAAACGCTACTAACATAGATACGAATTTTAAAGGATCTCCCAATTCATACCAATAATTAGCATATCCATCACATACGCTAAAAATTCCTCCGAACATTAAACCTGTACCTACTGCTTGAATTGAAAGAAATGCTCCAATAACGATAGCGGCTATACCTAAAGGCACAGCAACAAAAAACAGGCGTTTCTGGAAGCTCTTTTCAGCTTCTTTCTTTTGTTTTTCCAATCGATTCTTTTCGACCTCTAACTTTTTCTGTTCTTCAGAAGTGGCTCTTTTGTGTCTTTCATAGTAATTTTTGACTTGATAATCTTGCCATTTTGGCTGAGGACTGAAAGTGCTTACGCCGTAGTGAATCATCATAGGAAAAACGATAGCGATACCAAAACCTAACGCAATTTTTTTTGCTAACATTTACGTCTCCTTTTTTAATTTTTATCCGTATTTATTTACTTTTTTCTCTTTTCTGTTTCCGTTTTTCCTTAAGTGTAAGCTTGGCCTTTTTTTGATTTTCTCTTCTACCCTTATCTTTTTTCCCTTTGTCGCCCATATCAACCCCTCCTTTAAATGAGACCTTGATTTACGTAACTGTCAAGGAACGTAAATCATATGGTCGAGTTCCCGCCAAAGGCGGGTCCGCCTTTGGCGGAAATCCCTCCCCTTCTTTCCCCGAGAAATCCGAAGGATTTCCGGGACTAAGTCCTCGCAATCTTTCAGATTGCAGAGGGCATTCTGAAAGAATGAAGGGGGATAGTTTAGACATAGAACTTAGTCTCCTTATTAGTCGCCTAAATTCTGTCTTAATTTAGAATTTTAGCTTGTTTAAGCAAGGGACATCTTACCTTCATCAACTAAAATATTCATTATTTATTAGGATTACTTAACACTGTTTCAATGCCAAACTTTCAGGACCAATTTTGTAAAACAAAATTGGCTGCCCCGCCTGGACTCGAACCAGGAATACATGATCCAGAATCATGCGTGTTACCAATTACACCACAGGGCAATATTTTTAAACTTTCTCAAGACGACTGATTACTTTCTCTTTGCCCAAAACTTCCATCATCTCGAATAACCCTGCGCCGACGCTAAGGCCACTTATAGCCACCCTAGTAGGATGAATAAGTTTAGCCGTCTTTACTTTTTCTTCTTCGGCAATCTGACGGCAAATTTCTTCAATCTCCGCAGCCTTAAATTTATCTAAAATTTTAAGGCGTTCTGCAAATTTCCTAAGCAATTCTTTGGCTTCTTTATCTTCGAGATATTTCCTAAAGGGTTTCTCTTCGAATTTATAGTCATCTTTAAAAAAGCAAGTTGTTAACGAAAGAAATTCATCAAAGGTTTTAAAGCGAGTTTTATATAGCTCTATTACTTTCAAAATATATTCCTCATTGATATCTTCTTTAATGTAGCCCTGCTTTAAAAGTCTCTCCCTTATAGGTCCGAATAGCTCACTGGCTGATTTCGCTCTTATATACTCTCCATTTATCCATCTTAGTTTATCTATGTCAAATTTTACCTGCATTTTATTTATATCTTTAATGTCAAATTTCTTTATTGTCTGTGTTAAGGTTATCAATTCTCTGCCATCTTTGGAAGACCACCCTAAAAGTAGTAAATAATTAGTGAGCGCCTCCGGTAAAAAACCTTGGTTTTTATATTCAAATACGGCCACACCGCCATGTCTTTTTGAAAGTTTCGCGCCGTCCTTGCCCATCATAAGCGGCATATGAGCAAATTGTGGTGGCTTTAAACCGAGGACGTCATAAAACATAATCTGTTTTGGAGTATTTGAAATATGGTCATCCCCTCTTATGATATGAGTAATACCAAATTCTGCGTCATCTACCACACAGGCAAAATTATAAGCAGGAAAGCCGTCAGATTTTATAAGAACCTGATCTTTAATCTCATCTGTGTTGAATTGTATCTCTCCATGAATCAAATCATCTATTTTTATAATTCTTCCTTTATTTACTTTATATATGAAAGCATTACCTTCTTTATATGCAAAGCCCTTTTTTAAGATTTTTTCTGCAGTTTCTCTATATATATCTAACCTTTCCGACTGGAAAAACGGACCTTCATCCCAATCAATGCCCATCCATTTTAGGTCTTTGAGGATTTCATCTAGATATTCCTTTTTAGAGCGTTCCCTATCGGTATCTTCTATGCGAAGTATTAATTTACCTGCCATGTGCCTGGCATAAAGCCAATTAAATAAAGCCGTTCTCGCACTTCCAAGGTGTAGGTATCCGGTAGGAGATGGAGCAAATCTTACCCTAACTGACATCGGCTAACCTCGCTCCTTCTTTTAGGGCTTTCTTATTTAAAGGAATAAGATTATGGCGGTGTTTGGGTATGGTGATTTCAAGAACTTTTATAAGGTCTTCCATTGAAACTACTTTTGCTATTTTCTGATAAGCGCCCAATGCAATCATATTGGCTATTCTGATATCTCCTAATTCCACTGCCCTCTCGGTAGCAGGAACTCTTACTATCTTTATATCGCCTCTCTTCGGATTATCTTCTACCAGTGAACTATTAACTATCATAAGTCCCCCTTTTTTTACTAACTGTTCGAATTTTAAAAAAGAAGGGCGATTCATTATTATGCAGTCATCGGGCTCTAAAATAGATGCAGAGGCTATCTCTGAATCTGAGATAACAACCATAGAATGGGCAGTACCACCTCTAACTTCAGCTCCATGTGAAGGCATCCAGGTTATCTCTTTCATTTCCTTCATCGCTGCTTGGGCTAGAAGTTTTCCCATAACCATTATACCCTGACCACCAAAACCTGCACAGACAATCTCTCTATACATCTTTTAATACTCCTAAAGGCCAGATGGGAATAATCTCTTTTTCAATACGCTTTAATGCTTCCACAGGTGAAAGCCCCCAATAGGTAGGACAGGGAGAAATTATCTCAACCATAGAAAAACCCTTTTTATCTATCTGATTCTGAAATGCTTTCTTTATGGCCTTTTTAGTCTTTAAGACGTGTTTTGGCGAGTGGACCGAGGTCCTCTCAATATAACATACCCCATCTAAAACAGCCAGCATCTCTGAAATCTTCAATGGATAACCCTCTATCCCTGCTTTTCTTCCCTTGATAGAAGTAGTAGTCTTTTGCCCTAATAAAGTTGTAGGCGCCATCTGTCCTCCAGTCATTCCATAAACACCATTATTGACAAAGATAACGGTTATATTTTCACCTCTATTAGCGGTATGGACTGTTTCTGCAGTGCCAATAGCCGCCAGGTCGCCGTCTCCCTGATAGGTAAAGACAATCAGATCAGGCCGCATTCTCTTTATGCCTGTAGCCACAGCTGTAGGTCTTCCATGGGCAGCCTCGGTTGTATCCAATCTCCAGTAATCATAGGCCAAGACTGCGCAGCCTACGGGCGCAATAGCTATGGTCTTCTTCTGGATACCAAGTTCCTCTATTACTTCACAGATAAGACCGTGTATAATACCATGACCACAGCCCGCACAATAATGGGTAAAGGCATCTGTTAAAATTCTGCTCTTTTTATATATCTGCTTCAAATCAAACTCCTTATTTTCTCTATAATCTCTTTTCCGGTCGGTATCTCACCGCCAGTCCGACCATAAAAATGAACTTCTGCCTTACCACCTACTGCCAGTTTGACATCCTCTATCATTTGCCCCATATTCATCTCAACCACCAAAAATTTAACATCTTTCGACGCTACTTTTGAAATTATCTCATAAGGATAGGGCCATAAGGTAATAGGTCGTATTATGCCTACCTTAATACCTTCATTTCTCATCTTTTGCATAGCCTCTTTGCATATGCGAGAGGAAGTTCCAAAAGCAACTAATATAATTTCACTTTCAGCCAGATAAAAACTCTCAAAGCGAACCTCTTTCTTCTCAATTTTATTGTAGACTTTCTGGAGTTCGCGGTTGTGTTTCTCTAAAACGCCTTTACCTAAAAATAAAGAACGAATAATTTTGTGTTTGCCTGGTTCAAAATTACCCAGGGCCCATTCTTTCTTTTTTTTGGTTAGTTTATATTTCTTAGGAGGTTTAAGTCTGACTGGCTCTGCCATCTGGCCTAAAGCGCCATCCCCTAAAATCACAACGGGTGTTCTATATTCATCAGCTAAATCAAAAGCAAGATAAGTAAGATTAAACATCTCTTGCACTGAATTAGGGGCCAGGACAATAGTACGATAGTCTCCGTGACCACCACCTCGGGTTGCCTGAAAATAATCTGATTGCGCTGGTCCAATATTGCCTAAGCCAGGTCCACCTCTTGTCATATTAATTATTACCGCCGGTAATTGACAACCAGCTAAGTAGGAAATGCCCTCCTGTTTTAGGCTAATTCCTGGTGAGGAAGAAGAGGTCATTGCCCGCTCTCCCACACAGGAAGCGCCAAAGATCATATTAATGGCAGCTAATTCACTTTCTGCCTGGATGAAAACACCTCCTACTTCTGGTATCCTTTTAGACATATGGGCAGTAAGTTCATTCTGAGGTGTTATGGGGTATCCTGCATAAAAACGACAGCCAGCTGATATAGCGGCCTCCCCAATTACCTCATTTCCCACCATGAGAATTTTTTCAGAGTTATCTTTTTTCATTCTTTTCTCTCTCATCATCAATAATCTCTATGGCGCCTTCGGGACACATTATAGCGCATTGTTTACAACCAAGGCATTCATCCTTTGAATTGTCAAACTCTACCGCATATATCCCTTTTTTGTTTAATTTCTTAGATTCTTTAATTAACTTCTTGGGGCAATAATAGATACATAATTTGCATCCTTTACACTTCTGGCTATCTATTTTAACTCTAATCATATAAAACTCCTACCTTAATCTACCCCATTTTAACTTCTCTCTTAGAACCTGAAAATAACTTCTTTTCTTTGAAACTATTAACCTTAAACTAATTGGCATTCTCTTTATAATAAGAGTGTCATTAAATTTTAATTTCACTGCTACTTGTCCATCCGCAGTTAAGGCTACATCTTGTGTATCCTTATCTAATATTTTTACCTTAATCTTCTTGCTGGATGGCAAAACCAGGGGACGGTTGGTTAAAGTATGGGGGCAGATGGCAGTTACAATTAAAGCGTCTACATTAGGTGTTACAATGGGCCCACCTGCTGACAAAGAGTGAGCAGTTGAACCAGTTGATGAAGATACGATTAAGCCATCGCATAGATAGGTTGCCACCGTCTCATCTTCAACACTTAAAGATAAAGTAAGAATTCGAGATAATGAACCTTTATTTATAACCATATCATTTAAAGATGTCAAAGTCTCAATTATCTTGCCTTCTCTGTGAACACTTGCTTTAATCATCCGCCTTAAACTTACAGAGTAGTTATTGTTTAAAATATCATCTAAAACAGAATATACCTCATCTGTTTTAACTTCGGTTAAAAAACCAAATCCTCCCACGTTAACACCTAAAACTTCTACTTTCTTTTTTATGAATTTGACAATATTTAAAAGAGTGCCATCGCCGCCTAAAGTAATTATTAAATCAGTTTTTTCAATAATATCCTTTCTCGATGATTCTCTATCAGTATAAACTGTAATATCTCTCTTTGAAAGGTAACCTTTAATGTCTTTTTGGTACTTAAGGGCCTTTTTCTTATTGGGATTTGCGATTATGCCGACACTTTTTATCATTTAAAAAATTCTCTCTTTATGAAATCTGCTATTCCTTTAGCATTAAGACCTAATTTATCTAAAAGCAACTGGCGATCTCCGTGTTCTATAAATTTATCCGGTACGCCATGAATTTTTAAATGCACATCTTCTAAGCCGCTTGATTGTATGAGTTCTGAAACTGCACTTCCAAATCCACCCAATATGCTTCCTTCCTCAACTGTTACTACTTTATTTTTACATTTTTTTATGTAGTCTATAATTTTTGTATCAAGGGGTTTTGCAAAACGTGCGTTTACAACCTCGGCATTTATATCCTCTCTATCAAGAAGTAAAGACGCTTCATAGGCTTCATTTACCCTTGAACCATAAGCTAATATGCAAATATCTTTGCCTTCTTTTATAACTTCTGCTTCACCTATGGGCAAATTAGGATAGTCCTTATTAGAAGCTGATGCTATTTTTGCTTTAGGATATCTTATTGCGACAGGATGATTAAATTCAACTGCTGTTTTAATCATAGAAATAAATTCATCAGCATCCTTAGGAGCCATTATAACTAAATTTGGCAAATGACGCAAGTATGCAATATCAAAAACACCATGATGGGTTGGCCCATCTTCTCCTACTATTCCTGCTCTATCAATACATAAAATAACTGCTAAATCCTGCAAGCAAACATCATGAAATATTTGATCATAGCTCCTTTGTAAAAATGTAGAATAGATAGCAACTATCGGGATAAATCCTTTCTTTCGCAATCCTGCTGCGAAGGTAACAGCATGTTGTTCAGCAATACCCACATCAAAAAATCTCTCAGGATATTCTCTTGCAAAGTTCAATAGCCCTGCGCCTAACGGCATAGCGGCTGTAATTGCTACTAAATTTTCTTTTTTCTTGGCTAAATCAAGAAGAGTATTACCGAAAATTTCCGTATATGAGGTAAGATTTTTAGATTTTTCATCTTTAACTAATGTATTTTCCATCTCGCCGGTCTTAATATTAAAAGGTTTTGAGTTATGAAATATTGAAGGATTTTCTTCAGCTGGCCCGTAGCCTTTGCCTTTTTTCGTAACTACATGGATGATTTTTGGTCCTTTTATATTAGCCACTTTTTTAAATATATCAATTAACTGACTGACGTTATGCCCATTAATGGGGCCAAAATATCTAATGCCTAATTCCTCAAAAAATATGCCTGGTACAACAAGATTTTTTAAACCTTCTTCTAACCTTCTGGCAGATTCAACCACTTTAGGTCCTACCTTGGGAATATGGTTAATAAACGACCTTAATTCGTCCCTTACTTTGTTATAAAGAGGATTGGCGATGATTCTATTTAAATAACTACTTAAGGCGCCTACGCTACGCGAAATAGACATCTCGTTGGTGTTTAGAATAATGATTAAATCTTTCTTTAATTGCCCTGCATTGTTTAAAGCCTCAAATGCCATCCCACCCGATAAAGCGCCGTCACCTATAATGGCTACTATTTTCTCTTTGCCATTTTGATAATCTCTTGCCGCTGCTAAGCCTAAAGCAAAAGAAATAGAAGTAGAGCTATGCCCTGAATTAACTATATCATATTCGCTTTCTCTTGTATTGGGAAAACCACTTAAACCTCCCAACTGACGCAAAGTATGAAATTTGCCCCTTCGGCCAGTTAAAATCTTATGAGTATAGCACTGATGACCAACGTCCCAGATCAACTTATCAAAAGGTGTATTTAAAATATAATGTAGGGCTATGGTTAATTCTACAACTCCTAAATTTGAAGCAAGATGACCACCTGTTTTTGAGACAACATCAATTATTAATTCTCTGATTTGAGCAGCTAACTGAGGGAGTTGATTCTGAGGAATTTTCTTTAGGTCTTCAGGGTTCTTAATCTTTGATAATAGATTATTCAATTTAGAACTCTTTTCTTTACTCTTCAGCCATGAAGGGTTTAGGAATTAGTTTGCCTTCTTCTTTTACTAAAATCTCTATCTTTTTCTGAGCTTCATTTAATCTTTTGGTACATAACTTGATAAGTTTTACACCTTCTTCATATACCTTTAAAGATTCATCTAAATTTAAATTGCCCCTCTCTAAATCTTCTACAATTTCATTAAGTCTTTCTAAAGCCTTCTCAAATTTGATCTCAGGCATTTTTTACCTCCTTAACCACACTTATAAATTTACCGTCTGAAAGTATGGTTTGAACAGTATCTCTCTTTTTTACACTTTTTATATTTTTTAATATTTTTTTAGAAGGAAGCTGAAATGTTACACTATAGCCCCTCGTCAATATTGCCAGGGGGCTCAAAGATTCAAGTTTGCCTATATAATTCTTAAATTTTTGTTCTTTTAATTTTATATATTGCTGTGCGCTTTTTTTAAGTACCTTTACATCAATTAAGCTTTCTTTTTTTGCCTTTACGTAATTAAGAAAATTTTTTCTTAAATGAATAGTTATATCATCTAAGTGCTGCTGTTGTTGAATAATTAAGCTCTCTGGTTGTCTAAAAAAACGACTTCTTGTTAAAGCGCTAAGTCTTTTGTCTAATTCCTGGCTATAATACTTTAACCCTGAGCGTAATCTTCTGCTATAGTTCAACAGTTTCTCTTCCAATTCCTCTTTTTTACCAATAACTATCTCAGCAGCCTTCGTTGGAGTAGCTGCTCTTACATCTGCCACAAGGTCACTTATCATAAAATCTTTCTGGTGACCAACAGCTGAAATAATAGGAATTCTAGATGAAAATATAGCCCTGGCGACAA
The DNA here is from genome assembly GCA_964554835.1 of uncultured Planctomycetia bacterium. Lineage (GTDB taxonomy): Bacteria > Omnitrophota > Gorgyraeia > JAGLLT01 > CAZKQD01 > CAZKQD01. Next base: position 15,458 of record CAZKQD010000006.1, read on the forward strand.
CTTCCTCGTTAAACGACCATAAATCTTCTAAGCTTCCACCGCCACGTCCAACAATTAAGACATCTATATTTTTATACTGGTTAAACTCTTTTATTGCCTGAGCTATCTCCCCAGCCGCCTTTTTGCCTTGAACCCTAACAGGATTAAGTATGACGTGAACATTGGGAAAGCGTCTGTTTATAACATTAAGGATATCTCTGATGGCAGCACCGGCAGAAGATGTAACTACTCCAATCCTGGCAGGAAGAAGCGGTATAGGCTTTTTATGTTCATCTTCAAAAAGACCTTCTTCCTGAAGTTTCTCCTTCAACTGCTCAAAAGCCAACTGAAGAGCACCATATCCTTGAGGTTCAATCTTTTCAATGTATAACTGATACTGACCCCATATCTGATAAACTCCTATCCTTCCAAAACAGAGAATTTTTAGACCGTCTTTTAATTCAAATTTTATACTTTTGCCGATATCTTTATAAATCATACATCTTAACTGAGCATGTTCGTCTTTTAAAGTAAGATAGACGTGTCCGCTTATAGGGTGCTTTTTATAATTCGATACTTCGCCCTCAATCCAGATGCTTGAAAAGTTATTTTCTAAGACACCATTTATTCTCTTGGTGATTTCACTGACCGTATAAATTTTTACTTCGCTACTTGACTTCATCTAATTTTAACTTAACTCTTTTTATTGTGCGGGCCTTGCCTGAGTTTTCGTCAATATCCACAATTACACCCTGAAGTTGCACATTTTCTTTCGCCATCTCAAACTTTGCAGGCATACCTGTTAAAAAATGCTCTAAGACCTGCTCCGGCCTCCTGCCTAATACGGAATCTATAGATCCCGTCATTCCTAAATCGGTTATATAGGCGGCCCCTTTAGGAAGCACTCTTTCATCGGACGTCTGGATATGAGTATGAGTCCCCAGAACACAACTAACCTGCCCATCTAAAAACCAACCCATAGCCACCTTTTCACTTGTCGCCTCTGCGTGAAAATCAATAATAACTATAGGTGTTTCTTCCTTTATTTTATCTAAAAGTTCCTTAACGGTTTTAAAAGGACACTCTAAAGGCTTCATAAAGACTCTACCCATAAGGTTTATAACTGCTACCTTAATGCTATCTTTTAAACTCAATATCACATGCCCCTTTCCTGGGACATTATCAGGATAATTTGCAGGACGAAGTAATCTATTCTCTTTAGGAATAATTTCAATTACTTCCTTTTTCTTCCATATATGATCTCCTGAGGTAATAACATCAATACCCGAAGATAAAAGCTCCTTGACGATTTTAGGTGTTAGACCAGAACCACCTGCAGCGTTCTCTCCATTAGCTATAACTAAATCTAAATTTTCCTTTTCTCTTAATCTCGGGATAAAAAAACTGACAGCTTCACGTCCGGGTCTGCCAACTATATCTCCAATTACTATAATTTTCATTAATACCTCAATTAGCGTTTAGCGGATAGTGTTTAGGATTTTCTATACGCTAAGCGCTACACGCTATACGCTATTCTTTATTTAGCGTATTCTATTGCTCTTGTTTCTCTTATTACGGTTACTTTTATCTGTCCTGGATATTCAAGTTCCTCTTCAATCTTTTTAGTAATCTCTCTTGCTAAAGCAACTGTTTCCATGTCTTTTACTTTATCAGGCTGTACCATAACGCGTATCTCACGACCAGCCTGAATTGCATAGGATTTCTGAATTCCCTTGAAAGAATTAGCTATTGACTCTAACTTCCCAAGCCGCTTAACATAAGATTCTAATGTTTCACGTCTCGCGCCTAGACGTGATGCGCTTATTGCATCAGCGGCTTGAGTTAAAACAGCATAAAGTGTTTTAGGTTCTGCGCTTTCATGGTGTGCTTCTATTGCATGTATTACCTGATGAGACTCACCAAATTTTTTTGCCAGATTAGCTCCGATTTTATCATGCGAACCCTCAACTTCATGATCTACAGCTTTACCTATATCATGTAGAAGTCCAATACGCCTTGCCAGATGAAAGTCGGCGCCTAACTCACTGGCCATAACCCCCATTAGATAGGCAACTTCTTTAGAGTGCTGTAAGACATTCTGTCCATAGCTGGTTCTATATTTAAGTTTACCTAGAAGTTTAATTATCTCAGCATGGAGGCCGTGCACTCCAACATCGAAAGCTACTTTTTCACCTTCTTCTCTTATAGTTGCCTCCATCTCCTCTTTAACTTTTTTCACCACATCTTCAATTCTGGCAGGATGAATTCTACCATCTGCTATTAAACGTTGAAGCGCGATTCGCGCAACCTCACGTCTTACCACATCAAAGCCTGAGATAGTCACAGCTCCGGGAGTATCATCAATAACAATATCTACTCCTGTCGCTATTTCAAATGCTCTAATGTTTCTACCCTCACGACCTATAATTCTTCCTTTCATTTCATCATTTGGTAGATTGACCACACTTACAGTGGTTTCGGTAACATGATCAGCTGCGCAGCGTTGAATAGCTAAACTAATTATATTCTTTGCCTTCTTCCCAGCTGTCTCTTTCGCCTCACCCTCAATCCTTTTAATTATAACACCAGCTTCATTCCTTACATCAGATTCCATTCTTTTAAGTAGTAAGTTCTTGGCCTCCTCAGCATTTAATCTTGATATCTCTTGAAGTTTATCCTTTTCCTCCTGGAATAATCTATCTAATTGCGCATTTTTAGAACTTACTTCTCTTTCTCTCACTTCTACTGCTTTCTGCAAGCTGTGTATATCTTTTTCTTTCTTTTCTAAGATGTCAACCTTTCTATCAAGGTTTTCCTCTTTCTGCAATAATCTTTTCTCTAAAATGGATAGTTCTTCTCTTCTTTGTTTAGTTTGTTCTTCAAATTCTGCCCTTGTTTTGTAAAATAAATCTTTGGCTTCTAATTCCGCTTCTCTCTTTTTTGATTTAGCTTCCCTTTCTGCTTCTTCAAGTATCTGTTTAGCTCGGTGTTCTAAAGAAGTAGCTTTTCTCTCTCCAATATATTTTCGCAAAACATAACCAAGATAGAACACTACCAAACTTATACCTGCATAAATAAGTTTCTGTACTGTGGGATTCAAGTTTAAAGTATCTATTTTAGACACCTCCTTATATATAAAATAAACCTAAAATTTAAAAATACTCAAAAAGAATAGGAGGTTAATACTGGTTAGGTTGAAATTAGATCTTTCACAGGAACATCGTGGGAAAAAGTAGGTACTGAGTCAACTATTTGAAAATCAAAACATAGGCCAATAGTTAATACATCCTTAGGAATTTTGCTTAGGAATCTATCGTAATATCCTGTTCCACGCCCCAAGCGATTGCCTTTTTTATCAAAAGCAATCCCAGGAACAACAACCAAATCTATCATTTTTAACGGAACTGGCCTGGCAAAATCACTCTTAGGTTCCAAAATACCATATGGCCCTTTAGTTAACTCCTTATCATAATCTACCAACAACGAAGCAATAAGTTCTTTTCGATTTACATTAGTAATAGGAACTACTACCTTTTTCCCACTCTCTTGCGCATCTTTAATCATATCTTCAGTATCAACCTCGCATCTCTCTGAGATGTAAAACATTACACTTTGAGCTTTCTTAAACTCGGGATGCAAAAATAACTTTTTCTTTATCTTTTGGCTTTTTATCCTTCTTTGTTCTTTATCCTGCTCTTTTAACTTTTTGACTACTCTTTCTCTTATTTCCTGTTTTTTCATCTAAAATTATTATATATGAGAAAAAGATTAGTGTCAAGAAAATAAAAAAAGCTGCTTATTAAATCATTAAATCATTAATAAATTTTAAATTTTTCTTAGCTGCGCCCCTGGAGTCCTCTATCGCCTTATGTGCATTTTCCCCAAGTTGTTCTCTTTCTTTATGATGTAGAAGTAATTGATTTATTTTATCATATAGTTCTTTCTCATCATTAACTTTATAAGCAGCATTATTATTTATTAAGTTTTCTGCTATATTTTGGAAATTATATACATAGGGACCGAAAATGATAGCTTTTGAGAAACTGGCCGCTTCTATCATATTATGTCCACCTATTTTGGCAAAACTCCCACCTATGAAAACAACAGTAGCTAAGGCATATAAAGTCTTTAGCTTACCCATAACATCTACGATAATCAATTTAGTATCTTGCTTGTGGGGATGATGAGTAATTAATTCAGTAAATTTAATTGGTTTAAATCCAAAAGCTTCTGCTTGTTTTTCTATCTTCTTAATTCTATCTATATGTCTTGGCGCAACTATCATTTTTAAATTGGGCTTATTAATTAGAAGTTTACTATAGCAAGAGAATAATATCTTCTCCTCCGAATAATGGGTGCTTCCAGCAATTAAAACCTGGTCATCTTCTTTTAATTTTAATTTATCTGCTAGGTTATCAATGTCCTTTTCTATACTTTTGAAATTTGTCTCAATGTCAAATTTGGTATTACCGGTTATCTTTACATTATCAGGTTCAGCGCCTAAAGATATAATCCTTAAAGCATCTTGTTTCGTCTGCATACAGAATAAATTAATTTTTTCTAATACGGGTTTTATTAAAAATCTTACTATTTTATATCCTCGATAAGAAGATGGTGAGATTCGACCATTAACTAAAGCTATAGGTATGTTTTTATTAGATAAGGCAAAAATTAAATTGGGCCAGATTTCTGTTTCAACAATTATAAAAACTTTTGGATTTATAAAATGTATAACTTTTTTAACTATAAAGCTTATATCAAGAGGCAAATAAATAACTAACTCATCATCTTTTGATATTTTTTCTGCTGTCTGATTGCCAGTCTTAGTAACTGTTGAGATTACTAGTAATTTATCTGGATGAAGCTTTCTTAATCCTTCAATTATTGGTATAGCGCTATTTACTTCTCCTACGCTTACTGCATGAATCCAAATAACATCCTTATCTTTAAGTTTATTAATGATATCGTCTGAAAATACGCCCAAACGCATACTAAAATTCTTATGGTATTTTTTCTTAACAATAAAGATAGGCAGGTAAAAAATAAGAAAAATTATATACAGTAAATTATATAAAATAATCATGATTATTCTCAAATTTAGGCTCTAGGATGGGCTTTATTGTAAACTTGTTTTAATCTTTCTGATGAAATATGGGTATATATTTGAGTTGTTGATAGATTGGCATGGCCTAATAACTCTTGAACAGAACGTAAATCTGCGCCTCCATCCAGAAGATGTGTTGCAAATGAATGTCTAAATGTATGGGGCGAAACGCCTCTCTTTTTGCTTGTGATTTTAACATATTTATCAACTATCCTGCGTATACTTCTTGGATTTAATCTTTCATTTCTTGTATTTAGAAATAAAGGTTTTGACTGCGCCTGCGTCGACACCTTCCTTTCATTTAAATAATCTCTTATTGTTCTGAGGGCTTTATCACCAATTGGAATAATTCTCTCCTTCTTTCCTTTACCCGCAACTTTAATTATACCACCTATAAAATCTACATTATTTATATCTAAGCTTACAAGCTCGGCAACCCGTATGCCTGTAGAATACAATGTTTCTAATATTGCCCTATCTCTTAAGCCATTCTTATTTTCTTTAGAAGGCGCCTCAATAAGTTTAATAACCTCATCTACCGTTAGAAAAATAGGCAGTTTTTTTTCTTGTTTCGGAGTAGACATGCTTACGGCTGGATTTGAATTAATATATCCCTCGCGGACCGAAAATTTAAAGAATGATCTTAAAGTGGCGAGTTTTCTGGCTATAGTTGATCTTTTATACTCCCTTTCCTTTAAGTGAGCTAGCCAGGTTCTCAAGGTAAGATGGGTAATTTTATCAATGGGTTTATCTTTTATAAACTTTGAGAATTCTCTTAGATCAATTCCATAATTTTTAACAGTGTGACCTGAAGCATCCCTTTCAATCTTTAAATAATTCATAAATTTTCTAATAAATCTTTTCATTGAAAATCAGAAGTCAGATGTCAGAAGTCAGATTTTTCTGTTTTCTGTTCTCTGTCTTCTGCCTGCCCCGTAGGTCCAGACTTGTCGGGATCCTTCGGGGTCCTCTGCCTTTATTGTTTTTGCTTCTTTGTTTTTACACTTAATCCTGTCCTCTCTTTTCTGCCTTTTTACTTACCTGTGCCCGTTAGGGTATAACTTAGGACTTAGGACTTTTTATATCCTCTGTATATCTGTTTCAGGTAGTTTATTAGCTACATATTTGCACTTAGGGAAATTTGTACATCCATAAAAAGTTCTGCCATACTTTGTGCGTCGTCTTACCAGCATTCCATCACAACCTTCAACAGGACACTCTATTCCTGTTGTAAGGGGTTTGGCATTTTTGCATTCTGGAAAACCAGAGCAGCCTAAAAATTTACCGCGTCTTGACCATTTAATAACCATAGGTTTTCCACACATCTGGCAAATTTCATTGGTTGGTATAATCTCTTTCTTAACATCACGCATCTTAATTTTAGCAAGATTAAGATCTTTGATAAAAGGTTGATAAAAATCATCCAGAACATCTTTCCAGTTAAGTTCTCCCTGTTCAATTTTATCTAATTTTTCTTCCATCTTAGCTGTAAATTTTTCATCTAATATATCAGGGAAGTTCTCTACCAAAAGGTCGTTGACCATCATACCTAACTCAGTGGGAATGAAGTATCTTTTTTCCCTTCTAACATAATATCTCAATATTATCGTCCTGATAGTAGGTGCGTATGTTGATGGCCTACCTATCCCTTCCTCCTCTAAGACTTTTATTAAACTTGCATCTGTGAAACGGGGGGGTGGCTTAGTAAAATGCTGAGAAGGTATAAGCTTTAATAAATCCAACTCCTCTTCTTTTGAAAGAGGCGGCAATTGAATCCCTTTTTCTTCTTCTTCCTTTTTAAAAATTATCATAAATCCGTCAAATAAAATTTCTGAACCCGACGCCTTAAATAAGCAATCAGCAGCTCTTATAGAAACTGAAGTTACAGAAATTTTAGCTTCTTTCATGCAAGATGAAATAAACTGGTCCCAGATAAGTTTGTATAATTTATAATGTTCTTTAGTTAAAAATTCTTTCAATTTTTCAGGAGTTCGTATTATAGACGTTGGTCTGATTGCTTCATGAGCGCCTTGAGCAGATTTTTTAGATTTATATCTTCTTATCTCCTTGGGTAAATACTTCTTCCCAAATTCAGCTTCTATAAAACTACGTGCCTGTCTTAGGGCAACTTCAGAAACCGAAACAGAATCAGTTCTCATATAGGTAATTAAACCTACATTATCTGCCTCCTTTAAATCTACTCCTTCATAAAGCTGCTGGGCCAGGTGCATCGTTTTAGAAGCAGTAAATTTAAGTTTATTAAAAGCTACCTGCTGTAAAGTGCTGGTGATAAAAGGAGGTTTAGGATACCTTTTTTGTATTGTATTTTTTATATCAGTTACAATAAACTTTTCCTTCTGGAGATTATGACAGATAGCATCTGCCTCTTCTTTGCTTTTAATCTCTGGTGCTTTATCTTTGATTTTTTCAAGCTTCGTCGTAAACCCCGTTAGAGAATCTTCCCTAAATGAATCTTTAGATTTCTTTTTCTTTAATTGGGCTTCTATCTCCCAATATTCCTTGGGCGTAAATGCTAATATTTGTCTTTCTCTCTTTACGATAAGTCTTACTGCTACGGATTGAACTCTACCAGCACTTAAACCCCTGACTACCTTTTTCCAGAGAAGTGGGCTCAACTCATAACCTACAATGCGGTCTAAAATTCTTCTTGCCTGTTGAGCATTAACTTTATTCATATCAATTTCTTTAGGGTTCTTAAAAGATTCAATTACGACATCCTTTGTCAATTCATTAAAGGTTACTCTGTAAATCTTTAAACGATTCTTTATAATCTCTGATATGTGCCAGGCAATAGCCTCTCCTTCTCTGTCCGGGTCACAAGCAAGATACAATATCTCTTTATCTTTTACCTCTTTCTTTAAAAGCGAAACGATTTTTCTTTTTCTGGATATAATCACATAATGGGGCTTAAAATCCTCCTCTACATCAACACCCAATTTACTCTTTGGAAGATCTCTTATGTGGCCACCGCAAGCTTCCACTTTGTAGTTACTATCTAAAAACTTACTTAATGTTTTCACTTTGGTTGGAGATTCTACTATTACTAAATATTTACTCAATTTAATCACCTAAATCGTTTTTTATATAAAGGCCATCAGATATCTTCTTAACCAATCCTTTAATTTCTAAAGATAACAAAGATGCAGATAAAGTGTCTTTATCAATAGCGCTCTTTGAAGTTAATTCATTTACATCATAAGCTCTATCTGATAAGATATCATAAACACGCTTTTCTATGTTTTCTATATTAGATGAATTCTTTTTGTATTCGGTTTTATTGAGCTGTTTTCTTTCTTTATTAACATTAAGTTGTATATAACTTTTAAGCTGCGGTTTTAACTCATCTATTATATCATCTACATCTTGAACTAACTTTGCACCATCTTGTATTAATTGATTAGTGCCCTTAGAGTTCATTGAGTCTGGATGACAGGGAACAGCGAAAACTTCCCTTCCTTGTTCTAATGCAAAATTTGCAGTAATTAGTGAACCGCTACGTTTTCTTGCCTCAACTACAACAACGCCTAAAGAAAGCCCGCTTATAACTCTGTTTCTTCTTGGAAAGTTTTCTCTCCTTGGAGGCATAAACATCGGAAATTCTGAAATTATTGCACCACATTCTGCTACCTGTCTATAAAGGTTTTTATTCTCAGGAGGATATAAAAAGTTATGACCGCTCCCTAAAATAGCTATTGTCCTGCCGCCTGCCTCTAGTGCGCCACGATGAGAAGCTGAATCTATACCTCTTGCTAAGCCTGATATAACAGTGATATTAGACTGAGCTAATTCTATACTTAACTTCTTTGCAAACTTAAGTCCGTCTAATGATGCCTTTCTTGAACCCACAATAGCAAGTGATATCGTATCCTGAATAAGGTAATTTCCTTTGATATATAGTACTACAGGGGGATCATAAATAGACCTTAAATTCAAAGGATAATCATCATCAAAGATTGTCATAATTTTAATATTTTCTTTACTTATGATTCTCAATTCATCCTTAAATCTTTTTGATGTTAAAACATTCTTAATATTACGTGCAATCTCTTCTTTAATATCTGATGTTTTCATTAAGTTAGAAATTGAAGCTTTAAATATTTCGCCAGGCTTTGAGAATTTATCCAGAAGTTTCTTTAATTTATGAACTTCTAAATTATCAATCATATTAAGGGCAATTAAATATTCTTTAGTTTCCATAGCGCTATTGTTTCTTATTTTCTATTAATTTTATAATCTCACCTGTAGCTTCTTGTATAGTTAAATTGGAGGTATCTATTTTATAATCCGCCTTATCATAAAAAGTTTTCCTTGCATCAAGCAACTCTTTAATTCTCTCTCCGGGATGGTCTACATTTAAAAGAGGACGATGGCTTTGACCTCTTATTCTTTTATAAATTACATCTGGATTTGCCCAAAGGCAAATCACAATGCCTGATTTTTTAAGATTTTTAATATTATCCTTATCTAAAACAACGCCGCCTCCACATGAAACTGCTAAATTATTCTTCTTAGAAATATCTTCTACTATTTCTTTTTCAACTCTTCTAAAATAGTCTTCGCCATTAATGCGAAATATCTCTGTTATGGGTCTTTTTTCCCTTTTTTCTATTGCTTCATCCATCTCAATAAACTTCCTGCTAAGACGCTTAGCTAAAACTTTAGCCACAGAAGTTTTTCCTGTTCCCATAAATCCAACTAAATAAATATTCACCCCGCACCTTCCTTTTTATCCCGCACCTTTGCCAAATTCATCCTTATTATTCTTTCTGAATATCTAAAGGTGCGGGATTCATTCAAAATTCCTTAAGCTGCTTGGTGTAGCTTGCGAAATTCCTCTTAGTTTCTTCTAAACTATCTCCGCCAAATTTTTCTAAATACGCCCTTGCTAATTCATATGCAACATGTCCTTCAGCTACAACACCTGCTGCAGGAACAGCTATTACATCAGAGCGTTCAATCTGTGCCTTGAAAGATCTCTTTGTCTCTATATCTACAGAATCCATCGGGGACATCAAAGTAGGAATTGGTTTCATAGCGCATCTTATAATAATTGGATTGCCATTGGTCATACCACCTTCAATGCCTCCTGCATTGTTTGTCTTATAATAGAAACCCCCCCTCTTATCGTAGTAAATCTGATCATGAACCTGTGAACCAGATTTCTTTGCAACCTCAAAACCTAAACCAATTTCAACTCCTTTAATTGCCTGGATAGACATAAGACCACCTGCAAGTCTTCCATCCAGTTTTCTATCATAATGAACATGGGAACCCAAACCAGCAGTTACTCCTTCTGTGATAATCTCAAAGCTTCCTCCTATAGTATCCTTTGCCTGTTTTATTTTATTTATTTCTTCTATCATCAATTTCTCAGCTGTCTTATCAGCGCAATTTAGAAAAGACCTGGCTATCTTTTCTTGAATTTCCTCAAAACTTAACCCTCCGGTATGAGCTTCTACCCCACCTATGTTTATAACATGAGATAATATTCTAACATTAAATTCACTAAGAAATAACTTGCATATTGCCCCTATTGCTACTCTTGATGTTGTTTCTCGAGCTGAGGCTCTCTCTAATATATTCCTTATATCCTTCTGATTATACTTTAAGGCGCCTGCCAAATCAGCATGTCCAGGTCTTGGCTTGGTAACTTTTTCCAATGTGTCAATTTTAAAATCTTTATTTTCTATTCTAATTGCTATGGGGCTAGCTAAAGTAATCCCTTTCCTGACTCCTGATAAAATTTCTATTTTATCTTCTTCAATGGATTTTGCCCGATCTGAGCGACCATATCCTTTAAGTCTCCTGGCTAGTTCATTGTTTATAAACTTTTCATCTATTTTAACTCCTGCTGGCATACCTTCTAAAATCGCAACTAAACATTTACCATGTGACTCCCCTGCGTCTAAATATCTTAACATATTAACCTCCTCGTATAATGTTCAGAAATCCGAAGTCAGAAGACAGATGTCAGATAATACATTTTTCTGATTTCTACTTTCTGACTTCTGTTATCTGACATCTGATATCTGTTCTCTTAATAAGGAACAAATAAATTTATAATCTTATCGCCGAACAATATTACAACAAAAGTAGCTAAAGATAGAAAAGGACCATACGGAATAATATCTTGTTTTGTCTTTAGTTTCACTATTATCCCTACTGAAGCGCCAAAAACAGGAGCTATAAAAAAAGCTAATAGAGTGAGTTGCCATCCTAAAAAAGCGCCCACCATAGCAAGAAGTTTTACATCACCTGCTCCCATGCTCTCTTTTCGAAAAATGATATTACCTAAAAGACCAACAAGATAAATAGTAACTCCACCCGTTAATATTCCTAATAAGGAATCCATTCCAGAGCTAAGCCATGAATTTGCATTATGCAATGACGGATAAATGATACTGACTATAAATCCAATAAATATCCCATAAACTGTAATTTCGTCTGGTATTATTTTATGCTCTATGTCAATAAAGCTTGAAACTATTAAGCCGCAGCCCAAAATGATATATATTAAAAAAAGAGGACTAAATTTATCGAAATGCGCATAAAAAGCTAAAAACATAGAAGCGCTAATTACTTCAACTAAAAAATATTGAGCTGAAATCCTTTCTTTGCAAAATCTGCATTTCCCTTTCAATATAAGATAGCTTAGGATAGGAATATTATCGAACCATAAAATAGGCTTTTTGCAATGAGGACAATAAGAGGCAGGTGTAAGTATAGATCGATTTTTTGGAAGTCGGTATATGCAGACATTTAAAAAACTGCCAATAATAGCACCTAATATAAAAATCAATATTTTAAAAATCATAGTTTACCCCGTTAGAGACCCGCCTGCCAAAGCAAAGCGGCGGACAGGTAAGTTGCCTTTACCCCGTTAGAGATTTCCGTTTTCTACACATAGACATATTTTATTGAACTATTGCTCCATTGCATTTTAATCTCTAACGGGGTTTACTTTTTAAAAAAGCTCTCAATGATTTCTTCATAACATCTTCAGGGGGTCTAATGCCCATCCAAATTTTAAATGCACGCATTCCCTGATAAAGCAGCATGCCCTCGCCATTTAGTGTCTTGATTCCTCCTTTTTTAGCTGCCTTTAATAACTTAGACATAGGAGGATTATAAATCAAATCACAAACCAAAAGATCTTTATGCAAAAAATCAGGATTAATTACCATGGGGTCATCTGGCTTTAATCCCAGGCCAGTGGCATTAATAAATATATCACAATCACTAATAACCTTTTTAATCTTGTCTTTGTTCTTATGTGGAATTGACTGTATATTGCATTTTGAATAATACTTATTTAAAGACTTTTTTAATTCTCTGGTTTTATTATTTTTTATATCCACAAAAGTTATACTTTTTGCTTTATTCTTAGCTAGGGCAAAACTGATAGCGCGAGATGCCCCTCCTGCTCCTACTATAAAAATATCTTTACTTTTAGGGTTAATGCCTGTGTTAATCTTTAACGAATCTATAAAACCGTCAGAGTCGGTATTGTAACCTTTTAACTTTCCACCTTTATTTAATATGGTATTAACAGCTCCTATCTTTTTTGCCTGGCCATCTATTTCATCTAAGAACTTCATGCATTTCTCTTTATGCGGTATAGTAACATTTAATCCCTTTATGGCTAAGGCTCTTATGCCCTCCATTGCTTTTTTTAAATCTTTGGGTAAGACATTTAATATTACATAAATAGCGTTTATACCTAATTTCTCAAAAGCAGCATTATGCATACAGCTAGAAGCAGAGTGCCTTATGGGATCTCCTATTAATGCAAAAATTTCCTTTTTTCCTCTTTTATCTAATTTAGCCATTTTATTTAAATGGCGGATTACAACCAGAAACTTCTGACCCTAATCCGCCGAAAATTAAAAATGAATTATCTTCTCTTAGATTTAAATATTAATTTATTTATGGCATTAAGATAAGATAAGGCGCTTGCCTCAACTATATCCGTGCTTGAACCTCTTCCAATTATCTCTTTATTTCTAAACTTAACTTTAATCTTCACTTCACCTAAGGCATCCTTCCCCTTAGTTAAAGATTCAATGGAATAATCAAGTAGCTGACCTTTAATTTTTGCAACCTTATCAATTGCTTTATAGCAGGCGTCTACTGGTCCGTCCCCAGATGCTGTAGATTCATAAATCTCGCCTCTTGATTTTAATTTTATAGTCGCTGTAGGAACAGTATTTGTGCCGCTTTTAATTTGTATAGATTCTAAAGCCCAGATTTCTGGAATTTGAAAAATCTGACCTTCAACAATAGCTTCTAAGTCCTCGTCATAAATCTCTTTCTTTTTCTCTGTTAACTTCTTAAAACTCTCAAAAGCTTTTTCTATATCAATTTGATTTAATCTATAGCCTAATTTCTTTAGACGCTCTTTAAATGCGTGTCTGCCTGAATGTCTTCCTAATACTAGTTTACTCTCAGTAATACCTACATCTTTAGGCTCCATAATTTCGTAAGTAGTTCTTTTCTTCAATAAACCATCCTGATGGATGCCAGATTCATGACTAAAGGCATTCTTGCCTATAATGGCTTTGTTGGGTTGAACATTGATGCCCATAAGATGGCTTACCAGGCGAGAAGTCTTATATAGCTCCTTGGTTTTTACGGAAGTATCTACCTTATAGAAATCTTTTCTAGTTTTTATGGCCATAACTATTTCTTCTAAGGGAGCGCTACCTGCTCTCTCTCCTATTCCGTTTATAGTACATTCTATCTGATCTGCTCCGTTTCTAAGCGCTGCTAAAGAATTAGCCGTAGCCATTCCTAAATCATCGTGGCAATGGACACTTATCATAGCTTTATTTATGTTGGGTACGTCTTCTTTAAGATATTTTATCAATCCTCCAAAATTCTCCGGCGTAGCATAACCTACAGTATCAGGAATATTTACAGTTGTGGCGCCAGCATCAATAACTGCCTCAACTACTTCAGCTAAAAATTCCCTTTCTGTGCGCGAGGCATCTTCAGGTGAAAATTCAACATCATCAAGTTTATTCTTTGCATACTTAACTGATTTTACTGCCTGTTTTAATATTTCATCCTTTGCTTTCTTTAATTTATACTTCATATGAATATTAGAAGTAGCCAAAAAGACATGTATGCGAGGTCTCTTTGCGCCTTTTAGCGCCTTATACGCCGCATCTATATCTTCTTTCTTTGCCCGCGCCAGAGCACAAATTATGGGCCTTTCTACAACTTTCACAATCAACTTAATAGCTTCAACATCTGCTTCTGAAGATATAGGGAAACCAGCCTCAATTACATCTACATTTAAACGTTGAAGCTGGCGAGCTATCTCAACTTTCTCTTTTATGCCCAATGAAGCACCCGGGGCCTGTTCGCCATCTCTTAGAGTTGTATCAAAGATTATTACCTTCCTCATTTTTATTCCTTTATCCAGCTCATCATACCGCGAAGTTTCTTTCCAATTATTTCAATTGGATGAGAGTTATCTCGTCTTCTCAAAGCGCAGAATACTGGACGGTTGGCTTGATTCTCAGCAATCCATTCTCTTGCAAATTTAGCTGACTGAATATCAGCTAAAATCTTTTTCATAGTTTTCCTTACGTGTTTATCTATAACTTTAGGTCCTCGGGTTAAATCGCCATATTCTGCAGTATCAGAAATATTCTTTCTCATTCCCTGAATGCCGTATCTGTAAATTAAATCTGTTATGAGCTTTAACTCATGGCAACATTCAAAATAGGCAATTTCAGGCTGATATCCAGCCTCAACCAGAGTATCAAAACCTGCCTTAATTAACTCTGTAGCTCCTCCACAGAGTACCGCCTGTTCTCCAAAAAGATCTGTCTCTGTTTCTTCTTTAAAGGTTGTTTCAATTACACCCGCTTTTGTGCTACCAATACCTTTGGCATAAGCTAAGGCTAAACTTAAAGCCTTGCCTGAATACTCTTGATAAACAGCTACAAGAGACGGTGTTCCCATCTTTTTCTCATACATCTCTCTAACTAAACTACCTGGACCTTTAGGAGCAACCATAAAGACATCAATATCTTTTGGAGGTACAATTTGATTAAAATGTATGTTAAATCCATGTGAAAAAGCTAAGGCTTTCCCTTTTTTTAAATTCGGCTCAACGCAATCCCTATAAACCCTTGCCTGCACATCATCCTGAGTTAAAATCTGGATTATATCTCCTTTCTTTGCTGCCTCCTCTGCTGAGAGTGGCTTAAAGCTATCCTTCTCTGCCTGTTTCCAGTTGGGACTGCCTTCTAAATCACTAACGACCACCTTAAGGCCACTGTCTCTTAGGTTTAGACTTTGAGCTCTTCCCTGTGAACCATAACCGATTACAGCAATCGTTTTGCTTTTTAATATTTTTAAATTTGCATCTTTATCATAATAAACCTTCGCCATCTCTTCCTCCCTTTTTTAAAAAATCCCAAATCACAAATTCCAAATCTCAAATAAATCCCAATAACCTAAATTCAAATGACCGAAGCAATTTTTCCTTTTTTTTGTTTCTGTTTAGAATTTTGAACATTAGAATTTGGTGCTTATTTGTATTTTGGTGCTTGGTGCTTGTTGTGGGATATCATTCCTTTTCTTTAGCTAAAGCAATCTTGCCAGTTCTTACTAACTCTTTTATCTTATACATCTGTAACTTTTTAAATAATTCATCTATGTCCTTTTTATTGCCGCATAACTGGGCAGTCAAAATTGATTTCTTCTCATCAACAATTTTAGCAGTTGACTCTTTTAATATTTCCTTCACCTTATTCTTATTTCTGCCTGTGACCTCTACTTTAAAAAGAAGAAGTTCTCTGTCTATAAAACCTTTATTAGTTAAATCTTCAACTCTAATAATATCAACTAAACGATTGAGCTGCTTTGTTACCTGCTCCAGAGTTCTATCATCTCCTGTAACTACGATAGTCATACGCGATACGGTTGGATCTTCTGTCTCACCAACAGCTAAAGAGTCAATATTAAATCCTCTTGCAGAAAATAAACCAGAGATATGAGCCAGCACGCCGAATTTATTCTCAACCATAACGGAAATTGTATGTTTCATCAAAACCTCACTACGTTCGGTTAAACACTAATTACCACAAATCTAACACTAATTGTCACAAATTAATGCTTTCAATCCGTGTAAATTCGTTACATATCCGTGTCTATTCGTGACTACGCCATTCCTCCAATCATACGATTAATAGCTTTTCCTGCCGGGACCATAGGGAACACATTCTCCTCCGGCTCTATATGAAAATCGAGAACAACCGGTCCTGCAGTATCTAGAGCTTCCTTAAGAGCATTTTTAACTTGCTCTTTATTAGTAACCTTTATGCCTTTTATTCCATAGCCTTCAGCAATTTTAACAAAATCAGGATTTTTTAAGCTGGTCTGAGAATATCTTCTCTTATAAAACAATTCCTGCCATTGACGAACCATGCCCAGATAGGAATTGTTAAAAATCACTATCTTAACTGGTAGCTTATTATTAGCAGCAGTTGCTAATTCTTGAATATTCATTTGAATACTTCCATCACCCGCAATATCAAAAACTATTCTTTCAGGGCAACCCACTTGAGCACCTATGGCTGCGGGAAAACCATAGCCCATAGTTCCTAGGCCTCCGCTCGATATAAAGGTGCGCGGTTTAGTATATTTAAAAAATTGAGCAGCCCACATTTGGTTCTGACCTACTTCAGTACAGATTATAGCATCACCCTTAGTAAGGTTATAAATCTCATCCATAATATACTGAGGACGTAATTTATTATCATTTTTATAGCTCAAAGGATATTTTTCTTTCCAAATTTCAATCTGCTTAATCCAAGCCGAGGTGTCGGGTTTCTTCTTAATTCTTTTATTCAATTCACCTAGTATATTTTTACAATCTCCCACAATAGGAATATCTACTGGTATATTTTTACTTATAGCCGATGGATCTATATCTATATGAATGACTTTAGCGTTTGGAGCAAATTCATCTATTTTACCTGTTACTCTATCATCAAATCTTGCGCCCACTGCAATTATTAAATCAGAGTCCATAATAGCGTAATTAGCATAGAAGGTGCCATGCATACCCAACATCTCTAAAGAAAGAGGATGAGTCTCGGGAAATCCGCCTAAACCTAATAACGTAGTTGTAACTGGAATACTGTTATTCTCAGCTAATTCTTTTAATTCTTCGTGGGCGCCTGAGATTATAATACCGCCGCCTGCATAAATTACAGGACGTTTGCTTTCTGAAATTGTTTTAGCGGCCCGTTTTATCTGTCCGGGATGACCAATATATGTGGGCTTATAACTTCTTATATTAACACCTATTGGATATTTAAATTCGCTTTCCTGCAACGTTACATCAACTG
Organism: uncultured Planctomycetia bacterium; assembly: GCA_964554835.1. Lineage (GTDB taxonomy): Bacteria > Omnitrophota > Gorgyraeia > JAGLLT01 > CAZKQD01 > CAZKQD01. The sequence goes on from CAZKQD010000006.1 coordinate 32,930, forward strand.
GTAAATCTATTAAAACTGGACCTGGCCTACCGGTTGAGGCAATATGAAATGCCTCTTTTACAATCCGCGCTAAATCTTTAATATCTTTAACAAGATAATTGTGTTTAGTAATAGGTCTTGTAATGCCTGTCACATCTGCTTCCTGAAAGGCATCACTGCCGATTAAATGAGTTTTGACCTGCGCTGTTATTGCTACTATAGGAACTGAATCCATGTTGGCTGTGGCAATACCCGTAACAAGATTTGTTGCTCCGGGACCTGAAGTTGCCATGCATACCCCTACCTTACCAGTTGCGCGGGCATAACCATCTGCAGCATGCGCAGCGCCTTGCTCATGACGAGTTAATATAAATTTTATATCTTTGCAATCATATAGACAATCGAGGGTAGGAAGTAATACTCCACCTGGTATGCCAAATATCACCTTAACTCCCTCTTTTATCAGTGATTTAATTAAAATCTCTGCGCCAGTCAATTTCAATTTCACCCCGTTAGACCTCCTCCATATCAGCTTGTAAAATTGCTCCTTTTGAGGCTGAGGTTACAAACTTTGCATATCGCCTAAGATAGCCCGTCTTAATCTTTGGTTTCTCGGGCTTCAATGTCTTCATTCTCTTATCTATTTCGCGTTTGGAGACTTTAAGCTCTATCGTTCCTTTATCTATATCTATATGAATTGTATCACCGTCTTTTATAACTGCAATTGGACCTCCTGCTTGAGCCTCAGGGGATATATGCCCAATACAGGGTCCTCTTGTTCCACCTGAGAAGCGTCCGTCTGTTATTAAAGCTACGTCGTCAGCTAAACCCATACCAACAACAGCTGAAGTTGGAGCAAGCATCTCTCTCATGCCAGGACCTCCTTTGGGTCCTTCATATCTAATAACAATAACAGAACCTTTCTTAATCTGAGATTGCGTTATAGCTTTCATTGCTTTTTCTTCTGAATTAAACGTGCATGCTTTAGCTGTAAATTTACGCATTTCGCTTTTAACTGCAGATTGTTTTACAACACAGCCATCTGGCGCTAAATTACCCCTTAAAACAGCAATTCCGCCTGTTTTATGATACGGCTTTGACAGGGGTCTTATAATATCCTCATCAAAGACGTGAGCGGCGGAGGCAATCTGCCTTATGGTTCTTCCGCTTATGGTTGAGACATTATTCAATTTTTTAATGAGTTGCTTAAAGACTCCCGGTATTCCTCCTGCGTACTCAAGATCTTCCATAAAGTAATCGCCGCCAGGCCTAATACTTGCAATATGAGGAGTATCCTTACTAATCTTGTCAAAAAACTCAAGCGGCAATTTAATACCTACTTCATTAGCAATAGCTGGTATATGCAAAACAGTATTAGTTGAACCACCCAATGCCATATCAATCCTAATTGCATTCTCAAACGCCTCTTTTTTCAAAATAGCTCTTGTCGTAATATTCTTCTTAATTAAATTTGTTATTTGATAACCACTTTCATAGGCAATTCTTCTTTTCTTAGCAGATATAGCTAAAGAAGAACCGCATCCTGGCAAACTTAAACCAAGGGCCTCTGTAAGGCAATTCATAGTATTAGCTGTATATAGACCCTGACAGGAACCACAACCAGGACAAGCCTCCATCTCTAGATTCTCCAATTCTGTGAGGGATAATTCACCACTTTTAAATTTACCCACTGCCTCAAATGTATCTCTAACTAATGAAAGTCTTTGCATTTTATAATTACCCGAGACCATAGGACCGCCTGTAACCACAATAGCAGGTAAATTTAATCTAGCAATACCCATAAGCATACCCGGTGTAATCTTATCGCAGTTGGTAAGACAGACAACTGCATCCAGAGAATGGCCAGATACCAGTGATTCAGTTAAATCTGCTATCAGTTCCCTTGATGGAAGAGAATAATGCATACCAGCATGCCCCATGGCAATGCCATCACATATTCCTGATATATTAAAAGAAAACGGGGTTGCCCCTCCTGCCTGGACACCTTCCTTTATGCGTTCTTCTAAGTCCCTTAGGTGAACATGCCCTGGTATTATCTGCGTATAGCTTGAGATAACCCCAACAAAAGGTTTAAACATTTCTCTTTTAGTTATCCCTGTTGCATAAAGTAATGCCCTGTTAGGCGCTCGCTCAGGACCTCTTTTTGCCTTATCGCTCCTTGCCATTTAGTCCTCCTTTAATGAGTCCCGAAATCCTTCGGGGCGAATTAAATCAATTATATCACAAGGGGTGCTTATGTCAAGAAAAGCTTAATTATTTCATATATATACTCTTTTCACCCTCTCGCTTATCCAGCAGAGTATCTCATAAGGTATGGTACCAGCTAATTTAGCCAATTCCTCAACTGTAATCTTCTTATTGCCCTGTGAGCCAATTAAAACTGCCTCATCGCCGATTTTAACATCCTTTATGTCTGTCACATCCACCATTATCTGGTCCATACAAATTCTACCCACAACCGGTACTTTGTTTCCCTTTATTAAGATATAAGCTTTGTGGGATAATAAATGCGTATAACCATCTGCGTATCCTATAGCTATTGTAGCTATCATAGTTTTTTTATCTGTAATATATGTTCTTCCATAGCTTATTGAGCGTCCAGGTTCAACTTCTTTTAAATAGACTACTTTAGACTTTAAAGACAAAATTGGTTCAACATTTAATGTCCTCTTAGAATTAATATCAGGATATATACCATATAAAATCAGACCGGGCCTAACAAGATTAAAATGAGAATCTTTATACTGCAAAGTGGCTATGCTATTGGCCGCATGGCATAAAGGTATCTTCATTCCTTCATTTTCTATTTCTTTAATTAACTTGTTGAATCTTCTAAGTTGTTCCTTGGTAAATTCTCTGTCTTTTTCAACACTGGATAAATGGGTAAATAGTCCTTGAATTTCAATATGTTTAAGTTTGCTGAGTTTTTTCACTATCTTTAAAGCATCGGCATGCCAAAAGCCAATCCTGCCCATACCAGTATCAATCTTTATGTGTACTTTGATTATTTTATTCTTCTCACCGGCCAATTTATCCAAAATAAAAGCGGCATCTTCGCAGGTAATTGTCTGAATTAAATCGTAATCAACTACTAAAGGAAGACCTTCAGAAAGAGTATTGCCTAGAATTAAAATAGCTGTTTTAATGCCCTCTTTCTTTAATTTTATAGCCTCGTTAACAGAAGCCACTCCTAAAAAATCTATCTTTTCTTCTAAAAATTTAGATATCTTAAC
>CAZKQD010000007.1:0-23448 GCA_964554835.1 uncultured Planctomycetia bacterium
ACTTTAGTTACTGCTTCTGAGATAATATTTTTCTGGGTTGCGCGCATGATAATAGCAGGCCTTTATTTTATGAAGGATATACCATTTCATGATGTATATATTCATGGAACAGTGCGGGATGAGAAGGGGAGGAAAATGAGTAAATCTTTAGGTAATGCAATAGATCCTCAGGAGGTTATAGATAAGCACGGCGCCGATGCCCTAAGATTTAGTTTAATATCCTTACCAGGTGAAGACTTATATCTATCAAAGAGCAAATTCGAATTCGGCAGGAACTTTACCAATAAAATCTGGAATGCTTCACGTTTTATTTTAATGAATCTCGATGGATCTAAATTAGAAGATATATCATTAAATGAAATCAAAATATTATTAACTAAGGATGAATCTCATTTAGCTGAAGAATGGATTTTAAGTAAACTAAATAAGCTAATTTTAGATATTGATGAAGATTTTAAAGCGTATCGTTTTGATGAAATCAGCAAAAGATTGCATGATTTCTTCTGGCATAAGTTTTGTGATTGGTATATCGAAATTGCTAAGGTTAATATAGAGGATGAGATAATAGAGAAGGTACTATTTATTACATTGAAGACAATACTTAAACTTATGCATCCGTGTATTCCTTTTATTACTGAAGAAATTTGGCAAAAACTTCCCAGGAAGACAGAAGAAAGTATTATGATAAGCAAGTGGCCTGAAGCAGATAAACGATTTATTAATTCTAATAAAGAAGAACAATTTAATGAATGTCTTATAAAGCCAATTAGAATTGTGAGAAACTTTCGGATGAACCATAAATTAAATTCATCGATTAGAATTCCACAAATAGTAATTGATACTCAAGAGCTAAAGTTAAAAAATATTATTAGAAGCTATGAGGAACATATAAAGAAATTAGCCGGGGTAGGTATAGTTAATGTTTTAGAGACTGTATTTGAAAAACCAGCTATCTCATCAATAATCGAAGTACAGATACCCATAGAAGGGTTAATTGATGCAAAAAAAGAGAAAATAAGATTAAGCAAGGAAATTGATAAAAAAAGAACCGTTCTTAAAGAACTTAACGGCAAATTATCAAATAAGAGATATTTAGAAAACGCTCCAAAATCTGATGTAGAAGAGGCAAAAAAGCGTAAAGAAGAATGCAGCTTAGGAATTGAAGGTCTATGGAAGAGTTTAGAGGAACTCGATTAAAAATTGCATAAACTCCCGTTATATAAATTTCTAATAAAATCAGATGTTGCATCACGACGTAAATGCACACAAGCCATTAAAGATGGCAAAGTAAAAGTCAATGGAAAGTCAGTAAAAACTCCTTTATTCTCAGTTGATTTAGAAAAAGATACTGTTACTTTAGAGAATAATGTAGTTGATATAAGAAATATATTAGAGAAAGACTTTATTTATTACCTTTTAAATAAACCAAGAGGTTATATTTGCACTGTAAAAGATACCCACAACAGAAAAACAATCTTAGATTTGGTAAAAGAGAAGAAAAGAATTTATCCTGTTGGCCGGCTTGATAAAGATACAGAAGGTTTGCTATTATTGACCAATGATGGAGAGTTAACTTATAGATTAACTCATCCTAAATTTGAGATAGATAAGGTATATAAGGCAGTAGTAACACCTAGAATTAAAAACAGGGATATTAAAAAACTTCGAAGCGGTCTCATTATAGATAAAGATAAAAAAGTTCAAGCCAAAGTCAGATTGATAATCCCTGCCTGCCCGCCGCGGCGGGTCTGCCAGGCAGGCAGGGATTATAGGAACAATAATCAATCTAAAGTAGAGTTAATTATACATCAGGGTATTAAACGACAGATTAAAAAGATGTTTGCTGTCTTAGATTATAAGGTAGTGGAATTAGAAAGAATCCAACTTGGGCTGCTTACATTAGCTAATTTAGAAAAGGGTGCTTATAGGAAATTAACCAAAAAAGAAATTAAATTATTAAAGAAAGTAGTAGGTATTACAAAATGAGTAAATTAGATCTTAAACAATTTAAATCTATATTAAAGGCAGCATTAGCAGAGGATATAAAAAAACACGATTTGACATCGAAGATTATCGTGCCTAAGGATTTGAAGATTAGGGCACAAATCGTGTTAAAAGAATCAGGGGTTATAGCTGGTTTAGAAGTTGCAAAGCAGGTTTTCAAGATAAGGAATAAAAATATAAAATTTATTCCAAAAGTTAAAGATGGGACTTTTATTAAAAGCTCAACTAAAAGAAGAAAAAAAATTATTGCTAAAATCCAAGGCAATGCTCGTAATATTTTAGAAGCTGAGAGAAGTGCTCTTAATTTTTTGTCGCATCTATCGGGTATAGCAACTTTGACTAATCAGTTTGTAAAAAGAGTTAAAGGTTATAATGTAAAGATTACTGATACGAGAAAGACCACTCCGAATTTACGATATCTTGAAAAATACGCAGTAAGAGCTGGTGGCGGTTATAATCACAGAAAAGGTCTTTATGATAGAATTTTAATTAAGGGTAATCACATAGAAACAGTTAGAAAATCTCCTGCTGAGTGTGTTTTAATTGCTAAAAGGAAGACTAAAAAACTGATTGAGGTCGAGGTTAAAAAAATTTCTCAATTCAGGGATACTTTATCAGCCGGAGCTGATACTATTATGCTTGATAATATGAGCTTAGATGATATAAAGAAAGCTATAAAGATAAAAAAGGATTATTTGAGGAAAAATAAAAACAAAAAAGCTCCCCAGATAGAAGTATCAGGCAATGTGAAATTATCTAACGTAAGAAAGATTGCTGGCTGTGCCGTTGATTTTATCTCAATCGGCGCTTTAACACATTCAAACCCATCCTTAGATATGACTTTAAAAGTAAAATAGATTTAAAAGGAATTAACCCGCCAGTTAAAAGAAAGCAAATAAATGGAAAATTTACTACTTAATTTATTAAAAGAGAAAGAAAGTGAATTTATAACCAATGGCTATATATCCGGCGCTCTTAAGATACCCATAGATGAAATTGAGAAGCGATTAGACAATCTAAGAAAACTAGGTTATCAGATTCAATTTATACCCCATAGGGGAATTAAATTAATTGATATACCTGATAAGGTAATCTCATACGAGATAAAATACAATTTAGATACTCAGATTGTGGGTAGATATATATATTGCTTTGATAATATAGACTCTACTAATGATAAGGCAAAGGAATTAGCTGCAGAGTTAAATGTAGAAGGAATAGTGGTTATTGCACAAAGACAGTCTAAAGGAAGAGGCCGCCTGCATCGAAAGTGGGCCTCGCCCAAAGGAGGTCTTTATTTGTCGGTTGTTTTAAAACCTAAAAATAATCATAATGAGCTCGCCAAATTCTATCTATTATCAAGTGTTGCTGTAGCTCAAGGCTTAAGGAAAGCAACCGGCATTAAGTGCGTTATAAAGTGGCCAAATGATATCATGGTTAATGATAGAAAGTTAGCAGGCATTTTAGCTGAGAGTTTTATTAATGAAGATCAATTAGAATTTTTAATTTTAGGTATCGGGGTGAACGTTAATTTAGAGTCAAAATATTTACCTAAAGAGAGCACAACCTTATTTGACGAGACAAAGAGTGTCCATTCATTAGCTGATATTGCAAAAGAAATATTAAGAAAACTTGATATGTATTATATCAAGTGTCAAAAGGAAGGAATGTCATTTGTCATAAGTAAATGGAAAAATTTATCTTCTTGCTTAGGCTCAAGAGTTAATATTATTTATGGTGCAGAAGAAATTGAAGGAATGGCTGTTGGAATTGATGAAAATAGCGGAGCTCTGCTTTTAAGAACAGATAATGGTTTTATAAGACCTCTATTAAGCATAGATGAATTAAAAGTCATAAGGAGCAAGAGATAAAATGATACTATTAGTTGATATTGGAAATACAACAATTGCAATAGCTGCGATGAAAAAAGGCAAAATACAGAAAGCAGGCAGAATAGAGACTAAAAAGAACAAAAAGATATCTTTCTACAAAAAAGCATTCGGTGATTATTTTAGAAAAAATAAAATTAATAAAACAGAAATAGATTTAGTCTTATTTTGTAGTGTCGTTCCGTCGCTTAATTCTAATTTCAAGAAGACATTAAAAAATCTCTTATCTGCTAAAGTTTTAGAAGCTGGGAAAGATATAAAATTTACAGTTAAGAATAGATACAGAAACCCAAGTGAAGTTGGCGCTGATAGATTATCGAATGCTGTTGCCGCAAGTTATTATTATAGCAATAAAGATGTTATTATCGTTGATTTCGGAACCGCTATAACTTTCGATATAGTTAATAAAAAAGGAGAATATCTAGGTGGCTTGATAATACCGGGTTTAAGCGCATCTTTAAAAAGTTTATCCAAAGAGGCGGAACTTCTCCCGGAGATTTCCTTAAAGAAAGCGTCTGGGTTGATTGGCAAAGATACAATCACCAGTATAAATAATGGCATTGTTTATGCAACAGCTTTTGCCTGTGATGGAATAATAAAGAGATTAAAGAAGAAACTTTCACCAAATACGATAGTTCTAGCAACAGGAGGTTATGCTGATTTAATTAAAAAATACACATTATTAATACATAAGATAGATCCTAATCTTACTTTGAAAGGATTATATGTGAATTACAGTAAAAGAGGCAAAGAAAGAAAGAAACAGTAAGATTTATGGCTTAATTCGTTCAATTTCTGTCTATAATCGTTTACAATCGGCAATAATCAGGTAAAATAGAGCTTGATTTTTGTGGTCTAATCTAATAACATAAAAGTAATTATTTAGCACTCTATAGTTAAGAGTGCTAAAAAGTGAATGAAGTTTAGTTTTATGGAGCAAAGCGAACATAAATCTTTAGCTAAATTCACCCCCCCCCACTTTTTATAGGTAGATGGTATTTGTAAATTTTAAAGTGGTTAGGATATAAACGCATTAATTTTTGCACATATAATTTTAAAAAGTGGTGGGGGGTTTAATTCCGACACATAAGTTATCTTGCTCTTCGAGCTCCATAACTTATGTCGTCATTAAAAAAAGAGGAGGATAAAGATGGCGACTAAACCGTTAGAAGATAGGGTGTTGCTTAAAGTCTTAGAAGCTAAAGCGAAAACCAAAGGTGGTATATACCTACCTGATACTGCCAAAGAGAAACCTCAGGAAGGCAAGGTGATTGCAGTAGGTGAGGGTAAAATATTAGAAAACGGCACCAGGAAAAAACCCCAAGTTAAAAAAGGCGATATAGTCCTTTTTGGTAAATATTCTGGCACAGAAGTATCTACCAAAGAAGGAGAAGATTATTTAATAGTAAAGGAAGAAGATATATTAGCAATAATAAAATAGCACTTAGCGTAGAGCGTATAGCGGATAGTAAAAATTCAAAAAGCTATCTGTTATCCTATACGCTAAACGCCATCCGCTATCCGCTAATAAAAAAGGAGGAAATGTTATGGCGAAGCAATTAATGTTTAGTGAAGATGGGAGACGAGCACTACTTAAGGGCATCGAGCAGCTATCTAATGCTGTTAAGATTACTTTAGGCCCAAAAGGGAGGAATGTAGTTCTTGATAAGAAATTCGGCTCGCCCACCATTACCAAAGATGGAGTTACGGTTGCAAAAGAAGTAGATCTAGAAAAGCCTTTTGAGAATATGGGTGCCCAGTTAGTAAAAGAAGTAGCAGAGAAAACTTCTGATATAGCGGGTGACGGCACAACAACAGCTACAATACTGACTGAGGCAATTTTTAGAGAAGGCCTAAAGAACGTTACAGCAGGAGCTAATCCAATGGCCTTAAAGAGAGGAATTGAGGTCTGTGTTGATAAAATTGTAGAAAAACTAAAATTCCTATCAAAACCCATCAAAGATAAAAAAGAGATTGCACAAGTGGCATCTATCGCTGCTAATTCTGATATGGCTATAGGCGATATGATAGCCAATGCTATGGAGAAAGTTGGAAAAGATGGAGTTATAACTGTAGAAGAAGCTAAATCAATAGACACCACCCTGGATGTAGTTGAAGGTATGCAATTTGACCAGGGATATACTTCACCATATTTTGTTACTGATAGCGAGAAGATGATTGCAGAATTAGAGAATCCTTATATTCTTATTAATGAGAAGAAGATTAGCAGTATGAAGGATTTACTTCCTTTACTTGAAAATATTGCTAAGACTGGAAGGCCTTTAGTAATTATCGCAGAAGATATTGAAGGAGAAGCTTTAGCAACTTTAGTAGTCAATAAAATAAGAGGCACTCTTAGCTGTTGTGCAATTAAGGCTCCTGGTTATGGAGATAGACGCAAGGATATGATGCAAGATATAGCCATATTAACCGGTGGCGAGTTTATCTCTGAAGAAAAAGGCGTTAAGCTTGAAAGTGTAGGGATAGAGCAACTCGGCAAAGCTAAAAAAGTGAGAATAGATAAAGAAAATACTACTATTATAGAAGGTGCTGGCAAGACAGGAGATATAAATGGCAGGATTTCTCAGATTAAAACAGCGATTGAAGAGAGCGATTCTGATTATGATAAAGAGAAACTTCAGGAGCGACTGGCTAAACTTTCAGGTGGAGTTGCGGTTATCAATGTAGGCGCCGCTACTGAAACTGAAATGAAAGAGAAGAAGGCCCGTGTAGAAGATGCATTGCATGCAACTCGCGCTGCTGTTGATGAAGGTATTATTCCCGGAGGTGGAGTTGCTTTGGTTAGAAGTTTAAGTGCCTTAGATGATATAAAATTAAAGGGTGATGAGAAGATAGCTATTAGCATATTAAAGAGAGCTCTAGAAGAGCCAATGAGACAACTGGCTTGTAATGCTGGATTGGACGGCGCAGTGGTAATGCAGAAAGTGAAAGAATCCACCAGTATAAATTTTGGCTACGATATACAAAAGGATAAATACTGCAATATGATTGAAGCAGGTATAATGGATCCCACAAAAGTAACTAGAAATGCATTAGAGAATGCGGCAAGTATCGCCGCATTAATGTTGACAAACGAAGCATTAGTAACTGATATACCTGAAAAAGAAGGAAAATCCTCTATGCCCGGTATGCCTCCAGGAGGTGGTATGGGCGGAATGATGTAAGAGCACATTAATATAAAGATAAAAAATAGAAAGCCCCTCATATTAACATTTGTAAAATGAGGGGCTTTTCTTATTATACGTTTTTCTATTAATGTATTTAATCTAATGTGTCTTTTAAATTGTTGACTTTTAAATATCGCTTTGATACAATGAATGAAATCACAACTTAGCGAATGTAATGCCCGCCAAATTTTATTTGGCGAGGTCTCGCCATTTTATGGCGGAAAACTAAATTGTTAGATTAAATTCACCCTTGACATCTAAGATGTCAAGGGTTAAATTCGCACATACGATTTATGTTCACTATCATTCCATAAATCGTGTGCTCATTAAAGGAGGAAGCCGTTATGGGAATGTGGGTTGGAGTTGGTCGTAAAGCCCGACGTTGCTATGGATTTGATGAAATTTCTTTAGTCCCGGGCAATATTACTATTAATCCAAATGAGGTTGATACGAGCTGGGAAATTGCGGGTTTGAAATTCAATGTGCCGATAATTGCAGCCGCGATGGATGGAGTAGTTGACCCTAAATTTGCCGTTGAGATGGGTAAATTAGGCGGCTTAGCAGTATTAAATCTTGAAGGAATACAAACAAGATATGAGAAGCCTGGTAATGTTTTAAAAAAGATTGCTAAAGCTACACCTCAAGAAGCAACTAAACTTGTCCAGAGCATATATGAAGAACCCATAAAGAAGAAATTAATAAAGAAAAGAATAAAAGAGATTAAAGCCGGCAAGGCTAAGGCTGCTGTAAGTTGCATACCTCAATTAGCTGAGGAGTTTGCTCCGATAGCTGAAGATGCAGGAACAGACATATTTGTAATCCAGTCCACAGTTACCACTACTAAACATATCTCTTCAGAATATAAAGTTTTAGATTTTCGTAAATTCTGCAAAAAAGTAAAGATTCCTGTTGTTATTGGAAACTGCGTTACATATCAAACAACATTAGAATTAATAGAGACTGGCGCAAGTGGATTGTTAATTGGTATTGGTCCGGGAGCAGCTTGCACCACAAGAGGAGTTTTAGGCATTGGGATTCCTCAGGTTACTGCAACCTGTGATGCAGCAGCTGCCAGAGATTTCTATTATAAAAGGACTGGTAAGTACGTGCCTATTATTACTGACGGAGGCATGGTAACAGGTGGTGACGTCTGTAAGGCCTTTGCTTGCGGTGCAGATGCTGTTATGGTAGGTTCTGCGTTTGCCAGAGCAAAGGAAGCCCCTGGCCGTGGTTATCATTGGGGTATGGCTACATCTCATGCAAATTTACCACGAGGCACCAGAATTAAAGTCGGTACAACAGGGTCATTAAAAGAGATACTCTTTGGGCCGGCTCGCGTTGATGATGGTTCGCAAAATTTAGTTGGCGCTCTTCGGACTTCAATGGGTAATACAGGAGCAAAAGACATAAGACAGATGCAGCTAACCGAGATTATTATAGCTCCGTCAACTCAAACTGAAGGTAAGATATTTCAAGCTGTCCAACGTGTAGGTATGAAAAAGTGAGAAAGACCCACAGCTGTAGCGAACTCAATTTAGCTAATCTTAATCAAAAAGCAATATTAAGCGGTTGGATTCATAGAAGAAGAGATCATGGCAAACTAATTTTTATTGATATAAGAGATAGGTTTGGTTTTACTCAGGTTATTTTTGCAGAAGACGATGATAAAGAATTATTTAATAAAGCTAAAGAATTAAAGAGTGAATATGTGGTCTCTATAGAAGGTATCGTAAATAAAAGACCAAAAGGCACTATAAATGAAAAAATTGCAACTGGTCAAATAGAAATTCACGCTAAAAACTTAGAAATTCTAAATGAATCAAAAACACCACCTTTTGAAATAAAAAATAATATTGAATTAAGCGAAGAACTTCGTCTTAAATATAGATATCTTGACTTAAGGCGGCCCAAAATGATATCTAATATTTTATTACGTCATAAGGTGTGTAAAATTATAAGAGATACCCTGGATGATTTAGGTTTTATCGAGGTTGAAACACCCATTTTAACAAAAAGTACACCTGAAGGAGCAAGAGATTATTTGGTTCCAAGCCGTCTTAATCCCGGCAAGTTTTATGCCTTACCACAGTCTCCTCAATTATTCAAACAATTACTTATGATATCAGGCGTTGAGCGCTATTTTCAAATAGCTAAATGTTTTAGAGACGAAGATCTAAGAGCAGACCGTCAACCAGAATTTACGCAATTTGATCTGGAGATGTCTTTTATGGATGAAAATGATATATTCGACGTATGTCAGATAGTAATAAGGAGAATTTTTAAAGAAGCGCTTAGTATCAATATAGAAACACCATTTCCAAGAATAACATATCAGGAAGCTATTAAAAAATATGGGACTGACAGGCCTAATTTAGTAAAGGAAAAGGGCGAATTTAAGTTCATCTGGATTACAGATTATCCGTTATTTAAATATAATAAAGATGAGAAAAAATTAGAGTGTGAGCATCATCCATTTACAGCACCTCATCCAGATGATATAGAACTGCTCAATAAGGATCCTGAAAAGGTGAGATCAAAAGCTTATGATTTAATAGTAAATGGGATAGAAATTGCAAGTGGCTCAATAAGAATACATAAAAAAGACTTACAGAAGAAAATATTTAAGATAATAAAAATGCCAGATGGAGAGATGAGGAAAAGATTTGGATTCTTACTTGAAGCTTTTGAATATGGAGCTCCTCCGCATGGAGGTATAGCCCTTGGATTGGATAGATTAATTGCTTTATTGACCAATACCCAAAGCATAAGAGATGTAATAGCTTTTCCTAAAACCCAGAAGGCTATTTCACCGTTAACGGGCGCTCCATCAACCGTTAGCAGCGAACAGTTGAAAGAATTAGGTATAGATGTTATAACAGAAAACAGAAGACAGAAAACAGAAGACGGAAAATAGGGAGGAGGTTGGTTAGAATGTTAAAGAAAAAATTTATCCTAATTAGTGGAGTTTTATTTTTAATAATGACGACATCAGGTTGCCTAACAATAAAAACGGTTGAACATGAGAGGGTTGATTTAGGCTTACAAGGCAACAGAGGTTATATTTTAGGCCAGCCCAAATATAAAAAGGAAGAGGTTAAGGATAAAACCAGAAAGATTATGCAAATAAATGTAGATTTTTCTGACTTTCAAAGTTATGGACCACCGGGGAAAGTAGAAGAAGGAAGATCTCAAATCCAGAGAGGCAAAAAGTCAGAAGAGATTGAGGAGTTGCCTAAAGGCCTTGAGATAAAATATGGTGAATACAACAAAGGATATATTGAGACCAAAGCAATAAAAAAAGAACCGCGTGAATATAAAGCAGAATATATAGAAAATGAATCTAAAAAAGAAGAATTAAAACAAGCGCCATCTTATTCTATCTATACTGTTAAAAAGAATGAGAGCTTATGGGATATAGCAGGCAAGCCTGAAGTTTATGGAGACTCCACAAAGTGGACTCTTATTTATGAGGCCAATAAAGATAAGATTAAAAAACCTGATTTAATAAAAGCTGGCATGGAACTAAAAATTCCTCATTAAAGGAGTTTCTAACGTTTTAAAATGAAAAGTGTTATTGATTTAAATAATAACAAAGAAGCCAGCGCCCTTTTTGGTAAGTACGATGAGAATTTAAAACTTATTGAGAAGGAATTTGGGGTAAATATAGCCTCAAGAGGTGAAAAGCTTACCATTACAGGTGGCGAAAAGGCAGTATCTAACACTTCCAAATTATTCAATCAGCTGCTTTCGGTTATTAGAAAAAATAGAATGATTAATAGAAAACAAATTGAACATTCCATTAAAGCCCTTAAAAGAGATTCTTCTGTTAAGCTTGATAAAATTCTTCTTGAGAAAATAGAGGTCTCAGCCAACAAACCTCCTGTTGTTCCAAAGACTGAAGGCCAAGGGGAGTATGTGGATGCTATTAGAAATTACGATATAGTCTTTAGCATAGGACCAGCCGGGACAGGTAAGACTTATTTAGCTATGGCAATGGCTGTGAGCAGTTTACTCAGGAAAGAATCAAGTAGAATTATTCTAACCAGACCCGCATTAGAAGCAGGTGAAAAGTTAGGCTACTTACCAGGAGATATATATGAAAAAGTAAGTCCGTACCTAAGGCCTCTTTATGATGCTCTTTATGATATGATGGAGCCAGATAAAATACAAACCTTTATGGACAGAGGTATTATTGAAGTAGCCCCGTTAGCATTTATGAGAGGAAGAACCCTTAATGATTCTTTTATAATTTTAGATGAAGCTCAAAACTGTACCCCAGAGCAAATGAAGATGTTTTTAACGCGTTTAGGATTTGATTCAAAGGCTGTTATAACCGGTGATATTACCCAAAGCGATTTACCTGACGGTTATCCAGCCGGCATACTTCAGGTGCAAGAAATTTTAAGCGATATTGAAGGTATTAAATTTACCTATCTTACAGGTAAAGATATAGTAAGACATGAGCTGGTTCAACAAATTATACAGGCCTATGGGAGATTAAAGAAGAAGAGGGAAAATGAACAGACTTAAATCTAAAATTAACTTTCATATTTATCCATATTTAAAAAGGTTAAGTGTAATTATTCTATCTTCTCTTTTTATTCTGCTTGCAGTTTTTATTATAACCTTGGGATCCCGTCCCTATAAAGGAGGATTGCAAGTCGGTGATATAGCTAAAGAGACAGTTCGTGCTCCATTTGATTTCTTTGTAAGAGGAGAGATTAATAAACGAGCTACCAACCTTAAAGAAGAAGAGACGGCTAAGAAAATAAAAGATGTATATAATATAGAAATTAAAAAATTAGAAGATGCTACGCTAGATGTAAATCAATTTTTTAATAAGATGCTTCCAATTATAGAAAATACTCAGCTTAATAAAGAACAAAAAATACAAACCTTAAAAGAAAAAACTAAGTTTAAATTAGATGAAGACTTATTAATCTATCTGGTTAGTTTAGATAAAACAAAGTTAGAGAATATAAAGGAAGCTGTTGATTATTCATTGAAAGAAGTAATGAGCAAAGCTATTATAACTGATGAGCAAAAAAAGAAATTAGGTGCAAAAACAGAGAAGATTATCATTGGAAATGAGAAAACTGGTTTTGAAGGCGAGGTGTTGGTTAATAGTATTTGGACTATAAAGGACGCTAAAAATCATGCAGAAGGGCTAATTAATGAAAAATTAAAGGATGATAAAAATGCACAAAGGATATCTGACACCTTAATCAATCAAGTCTTATCTAATAATTTAGTTTATAATGAAAAGCTAACTCAAAAGAGAAAGCAGAAAGCGAAACAAGACATACCACCTGTTTATAATAAAATTAAAATAAAAGAAAATAATATCATAGTAGCTAAAAGTCAAATAGTTACAGAGGAACATACGCGTTTCTTAAAAAAACTGCAAGAACTCCAGAACAAGAAAGAAACTAAGGTCAGTAATATATGTTACTATTTGAGCGTATCTATATTTGTTGTAATCCTTTTCTCGCTTTTCTGGATTTATATAAGGTTATATGAATCTGATATAATTTCAAATAACAGATATCTTCTCCTTATTGGTTTACTTTCTCTCATCATTATCGTATTAGCAAAAGCCATATCTATGTCATTTTTATCGAGCTATCTAATTCCTCTTGCCAGTATATCTATGCTCGTTGCCATTTTACTTAATGCGAGAGTAGCAGTTGTCTTAACAGTTTTTTTAAGTGTATTCGTTAGCTTATTAACTGGTGAACAATTAAGCACTTTCTTGTATGGTTTATGCGGCGGTTTGGCTGGAATTTACTCTGTGAGAAACGCAAGAAGGAGGTCTCAGCTTCTTAAAGCCGGTCTATTAGTTGGAATAATTAGTTCTATAACCATTATAGGGATAGATTTATTGCACAATTTAAAAATACAAGTTCTGTTAAAAGATAGTCTCTGGGGTATTACTAATGGTTTTATATGTGCCTTTATTGTAACAGGCATTCTGCCAATTCTTGAATATTCATTTAAAATTACAACAAACATCAGTTTGCTTGAACTTTCTGATTTGAATCACCCCCTCCTGAAAGAGATGGTTATTAAAGCACCGGGTACCTACCACCATAGCTTAATAGTTGGAAATTTAGCTGAAAATGCTGCAGACGCAATAGGAGCTAACTCCTTATTAGCCAGGGTAGGCGCTTATTATCACGATATTGGAAAGCTCGTTAAGCCTGAATACTTTAATGAAAATCAGTTGGGCTTTAGCGACAAACATGCTGAAATTAATCCTAAAATGAGCAGTTTAATTATAATTAATCATGTAAAAGAAGGAGTGGAAATAGCCAAAAAATATAAATTAAATGGTGTTATTATAGACTTTATTAAACAACATCATGGTACTAGCTTAACTTTTTATTTTTATCAGCGCGCCATAGAGAAAGAAGATAGAGAAGGCGAAGTAAATGAGGAGCAATTTAGATATCCTGGTCCTTTACCTCAGACAAAAGAAACTGCCATCGTGCTTTTAGCTGATTCAGTTGAAGCTGCGACCCGGGCTATATCACAACCCAATGCATCAAAAATAAAGAAAACAGTTCAAAAGATTATAAATAACAAATTCATCGATGGTCAACTTAATGAGTGCGATTTGACTTTAAATGATTTACATAAGATATCTGAAAGTTTCTCCAAACTCCTTGTAGGCATATATCACAGCAGAGTAGAATACCCTGAAAGTAACAAGAAAGAAGGGCGCGAGGATGAATCTTCCTAAAATTCCCTTATTATGGATAAGATAAAGGTTAATATAAAAAACGAGCAAGATATATTTAAGCCAGATGTAAATAAGATGAAGGAGATAACAAGATACGTATTAGAAAAAGAAGGATGCAAAGAAACGGAAGTTAGTATCTTGCTAACCGAAGACGATAGAATTAGACAGCTAAATAAAAGATATAGAAATACAGATGAAACAACTGATGTACTTGCTTTTTATCAGCAGAAAAATAAAAAAGAGGCTTTAAGATATAATCTTTTAGGTGATGTTGTAATTTCAACTGAGACAACAAAGAGACAAGCTAAAGAATATAATCAACCACTTTTAAAAGAGTTCTATCTGTATTTAATTCATGGCCTGCTTCATTTGCTAAATTATAAAGATGAAACTCCCCGGGATTATCAAAATATAAAAGAAAAACAAGAACAATTGTTAAAGGAAGTATGGAAAAAAGAAAATTAGCCGAAAGTTTTAATGCTGCAATAGAAGGTATTATCTATACGATAAAAAGTCAGAAGAATATGAGGCTGCATTTTCTAATTGCAATGCTCATTATACTTCTAACAGTGACTTTAAATTTAGACAAAATCGAAACTATACTTATAGCGATTGCAGTAACCATTGTCTTGATAACTGAAATGTTTAACACAGCCATTGAGAAGATTCTTGATATAGTTACACCTGAATTTCATCCTCTAGCAAGAACAATAAAAGATATTGCAGCAGGTTGCGTATTAATTGCTGCTGTAAGTTCTGTAATAATTGGCTATCTTATTTTTTCAAAATTTTTGACTGATTTTTCTTTAACCTGTTTATTGTCAAGAGTTGAACGTTCACCTTGGCATATAACTTTTGTATCTTTAATGGTAGTTATTTTTCTGGTAGTTTTAGGTAAAGCCTTATCTAAGAAAGGTAAACCGTTAAGAGGAGGAATGCCTTCAGGTCATGCGGCAGTGGCATTTTCTATGTGGACTGCCATTGTACTACTTGCGGAAAATGAGCTCATATTTATTCTGTCTTTAATTATGGCTATTATAATTGCACAAAGCAGATTAAAGGATGTAATTCATACTAAATGGGAAATAATTGCAGGAGGTATCCTGGGGGTTTTAGCGACTTTATTATGCTTTCAGATTTTTAAATGAAGCCCGAACTTACGGAATCCCGAACCTTCGGGATGAACGTAAGTTTGTAGTCATTAAGGAGATTAACTTGTGTTTAGAAGTCTAAGAAATTATTTCATTACAGGATTAGTTGTGGTACTACCTATAATTTTAACCTTTATTATATTAGGATATCTGGTTGTAAAAACAAATGAGTTGGTTTTAAAACCTATAAGTAACATTTTAATACAAAATGTACAGCCCTTTTTACCTCAAGTATCTCAGGGTTACCTTTTTTATATAGGTTATGTAGTTAAATTTTTAGTCTTTATATTAATTTTAGTTTTTATAACATCTATTGGTCTTGCCACCAGGTGGTTTATTATAAGAAAGTCCTTCGCTGGATTAGAAGGGCTCTTACTAAAAGTGCCTATGGCGGGCAAGATATATATTTCTATAAAACAGTTAAGTAATGCATTTCTGGGTCAACGAAAAGGTATATTTGAAAAGGTGGTGCTGTTAGAGTATCCCAGAAGAGGAATCTATTCGATAGCTTTTGTTACCTCTCGCGCAAAAGCAGAGATTCAACATAAAACCAAATCAAATATGATAAGTGTATTTCTGCCAACAACACCCAATCCTACCTCGGGCATCTTTTTGCTTGTGCCCGAAGATGAACTGATTTATCTTGATATGAGTGTTGAGGAAGGATTGAAACTTGTTGTCTCAGGTGGAAAAATTACACCTGATTATAAAAGGGAATAATAAGTGGGACAGAAAAGGAACAAAAAAACAATAAAAGATATAGTTGGTATGCATCCAGCAGATATAGCAGATATCTTGCGGAGTAAAAACCGCAAGGAGAGAAAAGATTTGTTCGCTTCTTTAAATTATGAAAAGGCGGCTCTGGTCTTAAACGAGTTAGACCCTCAAAGTGAATACGAACTTCTTAAGGAATTATCAAATTTTACTATATCCAAAATGGTCGGGATGATGCCGCCTGATGAAGCTGCTGATATTTTAGCAGACCTATCAAGTGAAAAACAAAAAGAAGTTTTGAATTTAATGGAGAAAGAAGATTCGCAAGAAGTTCAGCAACTTTTGAAGTATCCAGAAGAAACTGCCGGCGGCATTATGACTACCAATTTCCTAGCTTTGTATGAGGATTTTACTGCCTCACGTGCTATTGAAGCTTTAAGGCAATTTGTTAAAGATGCCAAGGCCCAGCTTGTTTATGTATATGTAATTGATAAAAAGACGAATTTTATTGGAGTTTTGCCAGTTAAAAGCTTAATAACTGCCGCCCCAAATGACAGATTATCTCAATTAGTAAACAGAGATACCGTAACGGTAAGTCCTAATTTAGACCAGGAAGAAGTTGCCAGAATCGTTTCCAAGTATAATCTTTTAGCTGTGCCTGTTATAGATGAAAATAAAAAATTATTAGGTATTGTAACAGTAGATGATGTACTCGATATTATTCAAGAAGAGGACGCAGAAGATATTTATAAAATGGCAGGTATAAGTCATGATGAATTATTGAAAAAGTCAGCTTTTAATATTGCCCGACACAGACTCCCATGGCTTATCACTACTTTATTTGGAGGAATCATTGTAGCTAGTCTTATAAAATATTTTCAACTAACACTTGAGAAAGTAATTGCCTTAGCTTTCTTTATTCCAGTTATAACCGGCATGGGTGGTAATATTGGCATACAATCTTCCACGATAACAGTAAGGGGTCTAGCCAGCGGCCAGATTGTCTTCGGAGAAATAAGAAAAGCATTATTTAAAGAATTGAAACAGGCTTTAATAATGGGAGTAGTCTGCGGAGTAGTTGTCGGATTAGTCGCCTATTACTTAGGTAAAAGTCCTCTTTTGGGTTTTGTGCTGATGACATCCATGTTCATCGCAATTTTAGTAGCAGCTCTTACGGGAGTTGCAATCCCGTTATTATTTGAAAAAGTCAATATTGATCCAGCTATAGCCGGGGGTCCTTTTATAACAACTGCCAATGATATAACAGGCGTTTTAATATACTTTATGCTTGCTGCCTGGCTATTTAGGTTATTTGGTTAATATGAAGTGTTCCATATGAGCATTGAAAGATCTAAAGCCATAGTACTTAAAAATCAAGATCTAAGAGAAACTTCAGTATTAGCTACTTTTTTTACCAAAGATTTTGGTAAAATCAGTGGCATTATGAAAGGAATAAGAGGTACTCTTAATCAAACTAATAATTCATTAGAGCTTTTTAGTTTATCCGAGATAATTTTTTATAAGCGAAAACGCGGCAATCTTTATACTGTAAGTCAGTGCGATTTATTAGAATATTTTAAAAATATAAGAGAAGATTATAAAAGAATAATTTACGCTACTTATTTTGTCGATCTTTTAAACGCTATAACAATATCTGACGATAAGAATGATATGCTTTTTGAGTTGGCTTTAGAGACACTTAACGTTTTAAACCAAGGTAAAAATCCCGAGGCAATTAAGAATATATTTGAGATAAAAACTTTGATACTTTCAGGTTTTAGGCCGCGCGTCGATGCCTGCATAAAGTGTGAAAAACCCATATCAAGACAAGCTAAATTCTCAAGCCGATACGGCGGTCTTTTATGCAAGGATTGTTTTGTTGAAGATAGAGACGCCATTGATATTTATGAAGGCAGTTTAGCTACTATGTTGCATATAGAAAATGCTAATTTTAAAAATGTCTGGCGTCTTAATTTGACAACTAAGGTTAAGAATCAATTAAGTGAAATTTTAGATAGTTTTATAAAATTCCACATAGAGAAAGACATCAAATCAAAGTTTTATGCTGATTTCCTTATTTAGATAAACCATGAGAAGCTCAGGGTTTTCTTTTAGTTAAAATGTTTGCTTAAATAGAACGTTTATGTTAGAATTTTTCAAAAAAATAAATGAGGTAATTTAGGTGGAATTTCAAGAGCTTGTATCAAAATTAGAAAATTACTGGAAGAAAAAAGGCTGTATCATAGTCTATCCGTACGATATAGAAATAGGGGCAGCAACCTTTCATACAGCTACATTCCTAAAGTGCTTAGATAAAGACAAATGGAATGTTGCCTACATCCAGCCCACCCGTCGACCCACAGACGGAAGGTATGGAGACAACCCGTTGAGGACACAATTCTATTATCAATATCAGGTAATATTAAAACCAATGCCCGATAATCCCATAGGTCTATATTTAGACAGCCTAAGATATTTAGGAATAGACATCAAGAAGCATGACTTAAAGTTTGTTGAAGACGATTGGTCATCTCCAACTTTAGGCGCCCGGGGCTTGGGTTGGGAGATATGGCTTGATAGTTTAGAAATTACTCAATTTACTTATATGCAGCAGATAGGAGGCATAGAGCTCGCTCAGACCCCATGCGAGATCACTTATGGCTTAGAGAGAATAGCTATGTTCTTGCAGAACAAATATGATCTTTTTAATCTTGATTGGGGTCGGGGTTTAAAATACGGCTCGTTACATAAAGAACATGAAAGAGAATACTCTGAATATAATTTTGAGAAGGCTGATATTGATTTATACTTGAATTTATTTAATATGTATGAAAAAGAAGCACAACGGTTAATTAAAGAAGGTTTAATTATACCAACTTATGAATGTGTCTTAAAAATCTCCCACATATTTAACATATTAGACGCAAGAGGCGCTATTAGTGTCATTGAGAGGCCAACCTTCATTAAAAGAGTAAGAAACCTGGCCTCAAAATGTGCTAAAAAATACGTAGAGAAAAATGCCAAGAAGAAAAAATAAATATAATGACATATTCTTAGAGATTGGAACAGAGCCGCTACCGGCAAACTCTATCTATTCTGCCATTAAGCAATTAAAAAATAATACTCAAGAGAAGTTAGAAGATAATAGTATCGTCTTTGATGAAGTTGAAAGTTTTGATACTTATAGAAGATTAGTAGTATTAGTAAAGAAGGTAAAAAATATACAAGAACCACCCGCCTATGAGGTAAGAGGCCCGTCTAAAGAGATAGCCTTTGATGAAAATAATAAACCCACCAAGGCCTTTTTTGGTTTTTTAAGAAAGACCGGTTTAAAAGAGATTGATGTAAATATAAAAAAGACTGATGAAGGCGAATATATTTTTGGCCTGAAGAAAGAACCTGCTAAAAAAGTAGAAATAATGCTTCCTGATATATTAAAGCAGATTATTAATTCTATCAGGAGCGAGAAGAATATGCATTGGAACAAAAATTATGAATTTATTCGACCTATAAGATGGATAGTAGCCTTATATGGAGATAGGAAGATTGGTTTTGAGATAGCAGGGGTTAAGTCAAATAATTTTACTTTCGGACATCAGATTTTATATCCTGAAAAAATTGAAGTAAGAAAGATAGCCGATTATTTTAAAAAACTGAATAAGCATAATGTTATTTTAGATTTTCATAAAAGAAGACAGATGATAGAAAAAGGACTTAATAGACTTGCAAAAGAAAAAGAGGCCGAGTTGTTTACAGGCAGAGAACTTTTAGATGAGTTGTCCAATCTTACTGAATATCCGAGTTTCTTAGCCGGTACGTTTAATAAAAAATACCTCGAGCTGCCAGATGAAGTTATAATGACCAGTCTAAAACAGGGACAGAAATTGTTTGCCTTAAAAGATAAAAGAGGTAAAGTTGAAAATAATTTCTTAGCAGTTATAGATAATAAACCTTCTCCGTCAGTTAAGAAAAAAATTCGCTTAAATTATGAAACTATCTTAGATGCAAAATTAAAAGACAGCGTTTTCTTTCTTAAACAGGATACAAAAACTCCGCTCTCGCACAAGGTGGAGGCGCTTAAAGAGCTGATTTTTCAGAGAAATTTAGGCAGTATGTATGATAAGATGCAAAGGCTCAGAGACTTGTCTTCATACATTGCTGGTAAGCTTAATTTGCCTTCTGATAAAAAAGAGAAAATAGACAGATGCGCTTATTTATCTAAGGCTGATTTAACAACGCAAATGGTGTCAGAATTCCCAACTTTAGAAGGATTAATCGGATATAAGTATGCTTTGATCTCAGGTGAAGAAAGGGAAGTTGCAGAGGGTATTTATGAACACTATAAACCAAAATTTCAAGATGATGAGATTCCAAAGAGTGTAATTGGAACAGTGTGTTCATTATCTGATAAACTTGATACTTTATGCGCATGTTTTAGCATAGGCCTAATTCCAACGGGAAGCTATGATCCCTATGCTCTACGAAGGAATGCTCTTGGTTGGGTGAGAATTGTTTTAGAGAAAAAATTTTCCTTATCTATTGACGAATTAATAGATAAAAATTTAGATGATGTAGAAAAAATTAAT
Organism: uncultured Planctomycetia bacterium; assembly: GCA_964554835.1. Taxonomy (GTDB): domain Bacteria; phylum Omnitrophota; class Gorgyraeia; order JAGLLT01; family CAZKQD01; genus CAZKQD01. Next base: position 20,275 of record CAZKQD010000007.1, read on the forward strand.
TCCAACTTAAATAGAGATAGGACTAAAAAAGAATTAAAAGAGTTCTTAAAACAAAGGCTAAGACAAATATTAACTCAAGGCAAACTGAGGGAGGATTTAATAGATGCGGTGCTTCTGTCTAATTATGATGATTTTGTAGATGTAGTTGATAGAATTGAACAACTTAGAAAGATTTCTAAGTCTAAGAGGTTCTTTCAGGCCTATAAGGTAGTTGAGAGAACTAATAATATATTAAAGAAAGCGCCGGCTGAACTTCCTAAACTTAAACCCAAATTTCTTAAAGAGAATTTAGAGAAAAAACTGTGGAAGATTTATAACGATAGCAAGGATAATATTAGTGAATTAATTGAAAATAAGAAATATAAGTTAGCAACTGAAAAATATGCCGATGATTTTTTTGAAACACTTCATGTTTTTTTTGACAAAGTTATGGTAAATGTAGATAATAAAAAAATAAGAAACAACAGGTTATCTTTGATGAAATTAATAAATAGACTTTATACAGAGAAAGTTGCGGATTTATCACTGGTGAACTTTTAATCTAAGAGAAATGGAGGTTTAACTTATGCATAAGAAGTATGTCTACAGCTTTGGGAAAGGTAAGGCAGAAGGCAGAAAAGAAATGAAAGAGCTGCTCGGAGGAAAAGGAGCTAATTTAGCTGAGATGACCAATATTGGTCTGCCTGTGCCTCCTGGATTTACTATTACTGCTGAAGCATGCCGTACGTATTATGAAGCAGGAGAAAAATGGCCAAAGGGATTAAATAAAGAAGTTGATAAAGCAATTAAGAAGTTAGAGGAAGATATGGGCGCTTTTTTTGGTGCTAAAGATAATTCACTCTTAGTATCAGTTAGATCGGGTGCGGCTGTATCTATGCCCGGTATGATGGATACGGTATTAAATTTAGGTATGAATGAAGATGTTATTGAAGGACTTACAAAGAAAACAAATAATTCACGTTTTGCCTGGGATGCCTATAGAAGATTTATTCAGATGTTTGGCAATGTAGTAAAAGGAATAAAACAGGAATTATTTGAGGAGGAACTTCAGGCAGTAAAGGATAAATATAAGAAGGAGAAGGATACAGACCTTGACGTTTCCAATTTAGAAGAGGTTGTGGAAAGATTCCTGAAAGTCTACAAGAAAGCTACAAAGAAAAATTTCCCAGAGAATCCTCACATCCAATTGGAAGAAGCAATAAGCGCCGTATTTAAATCATGGAATAATAAAAGGGCTATTACGTATCGTGAAATTCATAATATAAAAGGATTGCTTGGTACAGCTGTAAATGTTCAGGCAATGGTTTTTGGCAATATGAGTGAAACTTCTGGAACTGGTGTTGCCTTTACCAGGAACCCATCAACAGGTGAGAATAAATTCTATGGCGAGTATTTAATGAATGCGCAAGGAGAAGATGTTGTTGCAGGTATTAGAACACCTAAAGACATCCAAACTCTCAAAAAAACTAATAGGAAGATTTATGATGAGTTAGTAAAGATACGCAATAAATTAGAACGACACTATAATGACATGCAGGATTTTGAGTTTACCATTCAGGAAGGGAAACTTTATATGCTTCAAACAAGAACCGGTAAACGCACGGCTCAAGCGGCGGTCAAAATAGCTGTTGATATGAATAGAGAGAATTTAATTAGTCAGAAAACCGCAATAGAAAGGATTGAGCCTGATCAAATAAATAGATTACTTCATCCTGTATTTGACCCAAAAGAAGAAAGAAAAAAGGAGCCGATAGCAAAAGGATTACCAGCTTCACCCGGCGCTGCATACGGAGAAGTTGTCTTTACTGCAGAGGATGCTGAGAAGAAAGCTGAAGATGGTAAGGATGTAATCTTATGCCGAATAGAAACCTCACCTGAAGATATTGGCGGCATGAACGCAGCAAATGGCATCGTTACTAGTAGGGGCGGGATGACATCTCACGCGGCGGTTGTTGCAAGGGGTATGGGCAAGTGTTGCATTGCAGGCGCAGGCCAGATCCAGATTGATTATAAAAAGAAAAGATTTAAAGTTGGCTCAAAAATAGTAAATGAAGGCGATTGGATATCTATTAATGGATATAATGGAAATGTGTATACTGGTAGACTTCCCACAGTAGAACCATCATTATCAGGTGATTTTGCAACTTTAATGAAGTGGACTGATAAATTTAGAAGATTAGGTGTTAGGGCGAATGCTGATACGCCTTATGATGCAGAAGCAGCGGTTAAGTTTGGAGCAGAAGGTATAGGATTATGCAGGACAGAGCATATGTTTTTTGAAGAAAAAAGAATTATTGCATTCAGAGAGATGATTCTAGCAGAGAATACAGAGGGGAGAAGAAAAGCCCTCAAAAAACTTCTACCTATGCAGAGAAAAGATTTTGAAGGAATATTTAAAGCACTTAAGGGAAGGCCATGCACTATAAGATTGCTGGATCCGCCTTTACATGAATTCTTGCCTCATGATAAAGCCGGCCAAAGAGAAATGTCAAAACTTTTAGGTATCCCAGTATCAAAAATAAAAAGCAAGGTTGAGTCCTTAAAAGAAGTTAATCCTATGCTGGGGCATAGAGGCTGCCGCCTTGGTTTAATTTATCCAGAGATATCCCAGATGCAGGTAAGAGCCATTATTGAGGCGGCTATTAAGGTGAAGAAAAAAAGCATAAAAGTTTTACCTGAGATTATGATACCACTTATTGGACACTATAAAGAATTAAAGATAGCGAGAGAGGAAGCAGAGGAAGTAATTCAAGATATCTTTAAGAAAGAGAAAACTAAAGTTGACTATAAGATAGGAACTATGATTGAAATTCCTCGGGCAGCTATTACAGCTGATGAGGTAGCCCGCTTTGCTGACTTTTTCTCATTCGGGACCAATGATTTAACCCAGATGGGGTGTGGATTTTCAAGAGATGATGCGGGTAAATTTTTACCAGACTATGTTAAAATGGGCATCTATGACAATGATCCATTTCAGGTGCTTGATCAAGATGGAATTGGCAAATTAGTTAAACAGGCAGTAAAGCTTGGCAAGAAAACCAAAAAAGATATCAAACTCGGTATATGCGGAGAACACGGCGGTGAACCTAAAAGTATTGAATTTTGCCATAAAGTTGGACTTACTTACGTGAGTTGCTCTCCGTTTAGGGTGCCTATCGCAAGATTAGCAGCAGC
>CAZKQD010000007.1:23548-30347 GCA_964554835.1 uncultured Planctomycetia bacterium
GATATACCTTTGCTTACTCCTGAAGAGGAGAAAAAGTTAGCTGAGCGCGTTAAGGAAAATGATAAAAAAGCGCGCCAGAAGATGATTCAGTCAAATTTGCGTTTAGTTATTAATATTGCTAAAAGATATAAGTACTTTGGTGTATCAATATCAGACTTAATAGAGGAAGGGAATATGGGTTTAATGAGGGCCGTCAATAAATTTGAGCCTAAAAAAGGATATAGATTTAGCACATATGCTTCATGGTGGATAAAACAATATATAACCAGAGCTATTGCAAACCAAGGAAAGACTATCAGGGTACCCGTATATATGTCAGAAATTATTACCAGGTGGCGAAAAGTTACTGATCAGCTATCTCATAAATTAGGGCGCAAGCCACACAGTAAAGAAGTAGCAAAAAAAATGAGGATGTCACTTGAGAAGGTAAGACAGCTTAATGAAATAGCAACAAAGGCCAGTTCATTAGATGCACCTATTGGTCAGGATGGAACAGGTCAAATTATGGATTTAATAGAAGATAAAAATATTGCTTCACCTAAGGATGAATTAACCAAGCTTCTTCAGAAAGAAAGGATAAACAGCCTATTAGGGTTGATATCTGAAAGAGAAAAAGAGATTATAAACTTAAGATTCGGCTTAAAAGATGGATATAGCCATACCCTTGGTGAGACCGCTATGAGATTTGGCATAACAAGGGAAAGGGTGAGACAGATTGAGAATGCAGCTATGAAAAAGTTAAAATTCTTTCTGGCATCTCAGGAAGGAGTAGAATTAAGCTCACTTGAAGAAGATAAAAAGAAGAAAATAAAAACAGAGAGAAAAAAGAAAAAAATAAAGAGAAAGAAAGTAAGAAAAATAAAGATGCATAAGAAGAAAGCTAAGAAAAAGCCTAAGAAATCAAAAAGGATAAAGTCTACGAAAGAGAGAAGAAAGAAAACCAAAAGAACAAAATGAATATCAATGAAGGAATAAAGAAAGAGCTAAAAGAAACAATAAGAGACATTCCGGATTTTCCTAAAAAAGGTATTGTTTTTAAAGACATCACTACAATATTAAAAGACGGCGATAAATTTAAAAAAAGTGTTGACATACTTACATCAAGATATAAAAATAAAAAAATAGATAAGGTAGTGTGTATTGAAGCAAGAGGATTTGTATTTGGAGCAGCTATAGCTTATAAGTTAGGCGCAGGGTTAATTTTAGTCAGAAAAAAAGGGAAACTTCCTTATAAGACTTATTCGGTTACCTATGATTTAGAGTATGGAACGGATACTTTGGAGATGCATAAGGATTCTATAAAGAGAAATGATAATATTTTAATAGTTGATGATTTACTTGCAACAGGAGGCACAGCTTCTGCTGTTGTAGATTTAGTTAAGAAATTAAAAGGTAATCTTATAGAGATTTGTTTTTTGATTGAACTTACTTTCTTAAAGGGAAGAGAGAAACTTAAGCCGAAAAGATATCCGGTTTTTTCATTGATTAAATTTTAGGTTATATTTGCCCCAATAGCTCAGTTGGATAGAGCACAGGTTTCCTAAACCTGGTGTCGCAGGTTCGACTCCTGCTTGGGGCGCCAGAATGGCAAATGGCAAATAGCAAATAGCAAATTGAGTTGCAATCCTTTGCTATATAAAGAGTTAAAAAAACGTAAATTGCCCTTGACAAATTAAAATTTGTATGGTATAGTTTATCAAAACGTACATATAAGGTACGTTTACTGTTTGGCTTTACCATCATAGGTAACTTTAATCCTTAGCAAAAAAAGGGGGGAAAGAAAAAATTATTTAAAGCTAAAAGTTATCGAGATATGGTGATGAGCATAAATAAGAAGAGTAAAAATCTAGAATCACTTGGTTCTAGCTTAAGAAGATAAATTAAGAAAAATTGCATTTAAGAAAAATTCCTAAGGAGGAAATTAGATGAGAAAATTAACCTTTATTTGTGCTTTAGCGATAGTTTTTGCTATTAGTACAGTAGCATTTGCTGAAGTGCAGAGCATAAGGGTTAGCGGAGAAATTAATACCTATGCTATTTATCAGAGTGATTCCGATGATCTTAGTTACTTGGGAGCCGGAACCACCGATGATAATGCTGATCAATTTCTTGAAAGCACAATAGGATTGAATTTTGACGCTGACTTAACAGAAAATGTTGCAGCTCACTTAAGGCTCGTAAGCCAACGCGATTGGGATAATTCTTCAAGCCCGAGCACCACACAGTGGGATATTGGCATGGCACAGGCATATATCACATTAAGTGAAATGCTTTATGAGCCGTTAACAGTTAGAATCGGTACACAGCCTCTTTATTTTGGAAGAGGATTTATCATTGGCTCAACTATGAATGATGATTTCTTCAATGTAGATCCAGAAAGTAGCATCGCTGCAAACGAATATTCACTCTATGATAATTCATTTGATTCCATCAACGCTACATTAGATTATGCACCATGGACAATTGACCTTGGTTATATCAAAGTTGCTGAAGATACACTTGATGTAAATGATGACCAGACTGTATGGTATACCAACGTTGGTTATGACTTTGAAAATGAATATGCGGCTGAAGTCGAAGGTTATTTACTTTATGATAAAAGTGGTCGAGAGAGAGGAACTAAAAAAGATACCAATGATGAGATATTTACAATTGGTGTACGTGGCAGCATGGCACCAGTAGCTAATTCATCTATCTTTGCTGAAGTAGCTCATCAGTTTGGTGATATGAAAGATACACCACTAGACAGTACCTACTATGTAACAGATCGTGACGATGAAAAAGACATAGATGCAATGGCTTATGAAGTTGGTGGTGAATATGCCTGGGTTGATGTTTTAACATCACCTAAGATAGGTTTAAAGTATAGCTACTTAGAAGGTGATCCCAGAGGTAATAGTGGTGACTATCAAGGATTCACCGCGCCTTATATGCGTAAGTCTGATACAGCCATCTTTGGCTGGAATGGAAGACTTTATGATAGCGCTATTACTAAGACTAGTAGGTCAGCCGCATATACTAACTTAGAGACAATCTTGCTTACAGGCAACTTGAAGCCACTTGCGGCAATGGACAATGAAGATGTAAACCTGGAAGTAAAATATGCTCACTTTCAATATAATGAATCACCAAAAGCTAATTGTAATGATGACGCAGGTGATGAATTAGACCTTAACTTGACCTATGACTACACAGAAGATGTCCAGTTCGGTCTTCTTAGTGCATGTTTCTTCCCTGGAAAATTCTATGACAACGCAGGAACTGAAGATTCTAAAGATTACAATGACACCGTATATGAACTCGTAGGTTCTTGTAAGGTTACATTCTAACATCACTTGATTGACTAAATTAAGCCCCGCAAGGGATTATTCCTTTGCGGGGCTTTTTATTTGACAAAGGAAAATTAGTATGATAAGATATTGTTGTTTAAAAAGATATCAGTTTTAATCTATGTAATCTAAATAAATCTATGTAATCAGATATAATTAGATAATTATATCAAGGAGGTGTAAAATGGCAGAAGAGATAAAAGAAATTCAGCCGGAAGAAAACAAAGATGTAAAAGAGGGCAAAATCTGGGCAATGTTAGCTTATCTTGGAATATTGTGTCTTTTACCTTTATTGCTTAAGAAAGAAAATAAATTTGTCCTATATCACGCCAAGCAAGGATTAGTTTTATTTATAGGAGAATTAATAGCAATATTTATAAACATTATACCTGTTATAGGCCAAGTTATATACGTAATATCTTTCTTGATATTTGGTCTTTATTCTATTGTAGGTATAATCCAAACCTTAATGGGTAAATATTGGAAGGCTCCTATAATTTCAAAATGGGCAGAAAAAATTACTATCTAAAAATTATGTATTTAATTAAACTTTCAAGGAGCCACCAGAAATTAAATTACTTTGGTTTTTGGTGGCTTTCTTTATCCCGCATCTTGGCAGTTATGTAAATCATGGTCTCATTAAGGAGGTGAAAAAAATGATTTTTGGTTTCTTTAGAAGAAAGAAGAAAGAGGAAGAAAAGTTAGAAGAAATTGGCGAAGTAACCCATTACTTTCCTCATGTAAAAGCAGGCGTTATGAAAATCGAAAAGGGTTCATTGAGCATTGGAGATGTAATAAAGATAAAAGGTCACACTACAAATTTTAAACAGAAGATTACATCCCTACAGCTAAATCATAAACCAATTCAAAAGGCTACAGAAGGTAAAGAAATCGGCTTAAAAGTAAGCAAAAGAATAAGAGCAGGAGATAAAATCTACAAGATATAAACAATACCACTTATTTATCCCCCAAACCAATCCCTTCGGGATGCTACGGGGCAGGCAAATGAAAAAGAATATCTTCAAGTATAGTCTTAAAACTAATGAGCCCGAGAGAATTAATCGCATAATGTCTGAATTCGTTAGGGGATTTAATGCATTATCTAAAGTTGGCGATGCGGTTACAATTTTCGGCGGAACTAAAACTAAAAGGGAAAGTAAATATTACAAGCTTGCTCAGAAAACTGCCTGTAGTTTAGCTAAAGAAGGTTACGCTATTATGACTGGCGCAGGTCCCGGCATTATGGAGGCAGCAAATAAAGGAGCTAAAGAAGCAAAAGGGGAGTCAGTCGGTTTAAACATTCGAATGCCATCAGAGCAAAAGCCCAACCGACATATAACCACTTTGGTGTCTTTCAGGTATTTCTTCGTAAGGAAAGTTATATTTGCCAAATACAGTAAGGCGGTCGTAGTATTTCCCGGCGGTTATGGCACTCTGGATGAATTTGTGGAGTTTATTGCCTTGATACAAACAAAGACAGTAGAACCATTTCCTATAATTCTTTTTGGAAGGGAGTATTGGTCAGGGCTTATTGATTGGTTCAAAAAAACTGTATTAAAAAATGGTTTAATAAAAAAGGAACATCTTGATATCTTTACCATTACGGATGAGGTTAGTGAAATTAGCGCCATTATCAAGAATTTTTACAAAAAATAAAAGAGGAAACCTTTAGTATGAGTGGAATCTTTGGAGTGGTATCGCAAAAAGATTGTGTGGATACTATTTTCTATGGCACAGACTACCATTCTCATTTAGGTACTGAATTTGGAGGAATGGCCATATGGGGAAAAGAATTTCAGAGATGTATTCATAATATAAGTCAAAGCCAATTTAAGTCAAAGTTCTATGAAGAATTTAGAAAGATGTCAGGCAAGAAAGGAATAGGTGTAATTAGCGACAAAGATGAACAGCCCATATATTTAAATTCTCATTTTGGCCCCTTTGCAATTTGCACAAACGGCTTAGTTGCAAATAAAGATAAACTAGTTAAAGAACTTCATAAAAAGGGAGACTCTTTCTCAGAGGCGACAAACGGTGAGGTAAATACTACAGAGTTAGTAGCCAAGCTTATAAATAGAGGCAAAACAATAGCAGAAGGCATAGAGAATATGTTCTCTAAGATAGATGGTTCATGCTCTTTATTATTACTTAATAAAGATGGGATTTATGCAGCAAGAGACAGATTCGGTTATACACCACTTGTTATAGGAAAGAATGAAAATGGTTGGGCCGTTACCACTGAGACTAGCGCATTCCCAAATTTGGGTTATGAAATAAAGAAATTTATCCAGCCTTCAGAAATCGTCCTCGTAACTAAGAAGGGCCCAAAACAAGTCAAGAAACCCGTTAAAACCAACAAAATCTGCGCATTTTTGTGGATTTATACAGGCTTTCCGGCTTCTAATTATGAAGGAATCAATGTAGAGATAGTCAGAGAAAGATGCGGAAGACAGTTAGCTAAAGCAGATGATATTGGGGTAGATGTTGTGTCAGGCATACCAGATTCAGGCACAGCTCATGCTTTAGGCTATGCCGCGGAGAAAAATAAGCCATTTAGACGTCCCTTAGTTAAATATACTCAAGGGTATGGAAGAAGCTATACACCGCCTTCACAGGATACAAGAGATTTAGTTGCCAAAATGAAACTTATACCAATTAAGGATATAATTAAAGGAAACAGGATAGTCGTGTGTGAAGACTCTATTGTAAGAGGTACTCAGCTTAAAAACTTCACAATCCAGAAGTTCTGGGATAATGGTGCAAAAGAGATACATTTAAGGGTTGCTTGTCCGCCTTTAATGTTTCCCTGTATATATAATTTATCAACAAAGAGCAAGGAAGAACTTGCTGCCAGACGCGCAATAAAGATCCTGGAAGGCAAGTTTACTATTGATAATATAGAAGAATATTTGGATCCTAAGTCCAAGAAATACAAGAAAATGGTTGATTGGATAGCCAAAGACCTTAATGTAACCACCCTTAAATATCAAACTATGGATGATATGGTAAAAGCCATAGGCCTGCCTAAAGAGAAATTATGCACATACTGCTGGTTGGGTAAACTCCGTTAGAGATAGGAACTGCCGGTTGTAACATACTACAATTAAAAGACTTATAGCATAAATTAACATAACGTATTGCTATGCAAAGAGTTACAACAAGAAAAATATAGAAGCATAAATATTGGAGAGGAGACTGAAAAAGTAAAATATGCAAAAAACTCTTAAAAAGATCTGTGAAATTATGAGCAAATACGTCAAAGAAAGGGTAAGAATAGATTAAAGCTCCGACTTATTAATGGTATTTAAGGGCCTTGAAAGCCCTTAGTTTATTGTATATCTATGTCCGATAATATATCTTATGTTAACTACAGCACAAGTCAAATATAGGTCTCAAGGCATTGTTATATAAGGAGTTACGGAGATTATTGGATAAGGTGTGAATAACTACTTTCCTTTTGTGTGTGATTA
>CAZKQD010000007.1:30447-35615 GCA_964554835.1 uncultured Planctomycetia bacterium
TTACGGAGATTATTGGATAAGGTGTGAATAACTACTTTCCTTTTGTGTGTGATTATTAAAAGCAGAATCTTAATCTGTCTCTCAGTCCATATTTAGTAGCGAGTTTTAGGGCATAGTATTTTAATCTTCGGCTGTAATTTTGATATTTAGTGTAGCTGGTACAATTGCTAAGTAATAACCTAACTTTCTTGCGATCCTCTCCCTCTAATCCTTTTTTAAGACTCTCTAAGACACCCCAGCGGGGATTTAATCTATCAATATAGATTTGCTTCAGAGGCAGGTCTTTTAAAGCGCTGCAAATGGCTTCTAAATTGGCTTCGGTATCCGTAAATTCTGGCACAAGCGGCCCTAAAAAGGCCCATGTTTCTATACCCTTTTCCCAAGCTTTTTTAAGGGTGTTTAACCTATCATGGGGCTCTGATGTATAAGGTTCTAAAGCCCTCTTTAATTTAGGATCTAAAGTGGTAATAGTCATACCCAAACTGGAGCTTTTATAGGCACTCAAAAGGTCAAAATCCCGGAAAACCAGACTACTTTTGGTAAGTATGGAAACTGAAAATCCTGCCTCTAAGAGTATTTTAAGGCAGGCTCTAGAAAGTCGATATTTAGCTTCCAGAGGTTGCCAGCCGTCACAGACGGTACTCATATATACTTCTTTAGGCGGCTTTATTTTCTTAATCTGTTTTGCCAAAACTTCAGGAGCATTTATTTTAACATCTACAAATTTACCCCATTCTTCGGGCCTTTCTTTAAATTTTTTCATATAGCGAGCATAACAATATAGACAGCGATGAGAACACCCGACATAGCAATTGAGGGTAAAATCGGAAAGGCTTGATTTATTAAGGATGGTTTTACAGTTAATTTCTCTTACTTTTACCATAGAATAAGGATTAGAAGCTATACACCTCTTCCCTGCTTTAAATTAGCCAACTCCTCCTCGATTCCTTTTAATAAAAAGTTCTTTATTTTTTGGACGAGTTAAATAATATACGTTAAATACATAAAATGATAATAGAGTAATTATTGCTGAATAAATTAAGATAGTTTTAAGTAAGGTTAAGTTAGCTAGTTGCCGGTAAACTAAAATGAATAATATAGCTACCGCTGCTATAACTGACAATATTATTACTATAAGCCTTGCCCAAATTTGATATTTTCTAAGACCTATGCCTATAGAGATGAATAAAAGCCCAATTAGCGGGCTGTATATGCTTAATCTTGGTGGTAAAACCTCACCTAATGGCATTATAGCATAATATATTATCTCGATAAATATAGAAAGCCCCAAAGCTATCCAAAAACAACTAATTACAGATAATCCACTAAGTTTCCTTTTCATTTTCCAAAATACCTCTTCCCTGCTTTAAAAATGAGTTATACTTGTTAAAGTGTGATGTTTTCATAGTGGTTTAGGCGGATTAGTTTCTTATTCTCATCAAGCACAATACAGACACTATCTATTCTATGTTTTCCGGTGTAATTTTTATACTTAATATATATCTGGGCGTTTTTTATGACTTTATTTATCTTTTTTCTGTTTAGTGATTCTTCAGGGGCGCCGAATTGATTGCCTACTTTGGTCCTTACTTCAACAAATACCAGAATGTCTTTGTATTGCGTAATCAAATCAATCTCTGCGAATTTTGTCCTGTAATTTTCATCAATTATCCTAAAGCCCTTTCTCTTTAGGTGTCTTTTAGCCAGGTTTTCTCCAAGACGGCCGGTTTTAAGATTATCTGCTTTTGGGTTAGTGGAAGTATTTTTAAAAAAAGACATAATTATCGCCTTTTTAAGTTTTTGGTCTGTATTGCAGGGCTTCTGCCATATGAGATGGAGTAATTTCTAAAGAACCTTCTAAATCAGCAATTGTTCTTGAAACCTTTATCATCTTATAATAGGCGCGGGCGGATAGATGAAAACTGGATGAGGCCTGATGCAACAGCTGTTTTATTTCTTTAGTTAAGGAGCAGTACTTTTTTATATGCCGGTTTTTCATTTCTGCATTTGTATGAAATCTCTCATTTTTAAAACGTTTCTTTTGACTTTTTCTTGCTCTTATAACGCGCTTGCGTATTTGATGAGAGTTTTCAAGGGAATTTTTTAATTTAGTATCCTCGTTAAGTTTTTCAGTATCTACAATGGGTAACTCTACATGAAGGTCAATCCTATCTAAGATAGGGCCGGAAGCTCTTTTTCTATATTTTTGTATTTGCCTTTCGGTGCAGGCGCAGGCCTTTTTAGGATGATTTAGGTATCCGCAGGGACAGGGGTTGGCTGATGCAACTAACATAAATTGAGCAGGAAAAGTTACCCTTTCTCTGCTTCTTGATATGGTTAGATGCCCATCTTCCATAGGTTGTCTTAGGGCTTCTAAGACCGAACGCGGAAACTCATTGAATTCATCTAAGAATAAGACCCCGCGATGGGCTAAACTTACATCGCCTGGCTGAGGACGTGAGCCACCACCAATAAGCCCTACACTTGATATAGTGTGATGAGGCGCACGAAACGGGCGAGTCCTGATGATAGAACCCTCAGGGGGCATATGCCCTGATGCTGAATAAATCTTTGTAACTTCAAGTGATTCATCTTCTATTAAGGTTGGCAGAATTCCCGGTAGAGCTCTGGCTAACATAGTCTTTCCGCAGCCGGGTGAACCTATCATAAATAAATTATGACCTCCTGCGGCTGCAATCTCCATAGCTCTTTTAGCCTGCTCCTGGCCTATGACCTCTTTCATATCAAATTCGGCCTGAATTTCTATCGGCTCGGCGCCATTTTCCTGATATTTGGCAGGTTGTATCAATTCTTCATCTGATAAGTGCTTTAATAGCTGTTTTAGGTTCTTAACAGGGTATACGTTAATGCCCTTAACCACAGCTGCCTCATTAGCTGATTGTTTTGGTATAAATATATTGTCAATACCTTTTTCTTTAGCAAATAAAGCTAAAAGCAAGGCGCCTTTTGCATGCCTTAAAGTTCCATCAAGAGATAATTCGCCGAAGAAAAGACTGTTTTCAAGCAGTCTAATATGATTAGTAGATGATAAAATGCCTAATGCAATGGGTAAATCATAAAAAGAGCCCTCTTTGGGGACATCGGCTGGCGCTAAATTGACTACAATTCTGTTTCCGGGAAATTGAAGACCTGAGTTTATAATGGCAGTTTTAACTCTTTCTTTGCTTTCATCAACTGCCTTAGACGGTAAACCCACAATGCTAAAGGTGGGAAGTCCTCTTTCTGCTACATTTACCTCTACTTCAACTTCAATGGTTTTAAGTCCTAAATTAGCTGCTGAAGGTACTTTAATTAACATGATATTTACCTCTTTCTTTAAATAAGATACCTTTTAACTCCATAAGTGAAAGTGTCTTACCTAATTCTGATACAGGTAAGTTTAAGATGCGGGATAAGGTGTCAATTTCTAAAGATTCATGTTCTAACTCATCAATTATTTTTCGTTCTAATCCTTCTAACTCTTTTAAATGGGCGGTTTTATCCTCAAGTTGTAGAGATTTTTTAACTCTGTAGAATTTTAAGATATCTTCTGCTTGAGTTACTATTTCTGCCCCTTGTTTTATCAATTTTGCTGTGCCAATTGATATTTTGCTAGTTAAGGGGCCCGGGACGGCAAAGAGTTTCCTTTTGTATTTTTTGGCAAATTGAGCTGTAATAAGAGTGCCGCTTTTTTCTGCCGCCTCAACTACTAAAGTGGCAGAAGATAATCCTGCCATAATTCTATTTCGTTTAGGATAAGTCCAGATAGCAGGCGGATGGGTGCTTTCTAACTCTGAGATAATAAGACCATTATTTTCTAATATCTGCTCATATAAGGTTTTTTGATGAGCCGGGTGTATTATATCAACTCCACAGGGCATAACAGCGATAGTCTTTTTGCCTATATCCACTGTTGCCTGGTGAGCTTGAGCATCTATTCCATACATAAAACCCGATACGATGGTTATGCCACTACTTGCAATTTGCGTAACTAATTGATTGGTTATAGTCTTACCATAGGTAGTCATTCTGCGTGAGCCGACTACGGTTAGGCAGTTTTTAAAAAGCAAGTTATCCCAGTTGCCTTTAAAGTATAACTTCTCAGGCGGGTCATCTATTTTCTTTAATAATTTAGGATATTTTGAATCGTCTATGCTGATTACATTACTCATAATCATGATGAGGGGATACACCTAAGGTTTCGTCCGAAGGTTAATGCCCCTCTTTTGTAAATATTTCCCTTATATAAAGAAAAAACCCTCGTCTATCTAACGACGAAGGTTTTACTTAACCCAGTTTTGTTTTTAAACTGCCTTTATGGCCACATAGAAATCTGGTAAGATTTCGTTATGTGGGGTTATCCCTTGTGGGATTTTTTAACGTGGAGGTTTCCGCCTCCGTCTTTTTGACTTCGGCGGACCTGCTGAAGCTCGTATGAGCGTAGGCACGGCCCCCTTCAAACACACCACTTCTTTTTTATTGTATGTTTATATTACCATTGCCGCTTGGATTTGTCAACTATTTGTCTATTGCCTATACAATAAAATATCCCATAATTGTCAGATATAGACCAAGAACAAGCATTATAACAGAATGAATGACTAATAGGCCTGTCTTTCTTGAGTAGAATCCTGTTATTTTACCTAATGTGTTAGGCAGGACAATTAGCCAGATGCCCTTGATAAGGGCAAGCCAACCAAAGACTGTAATGATTACGGTCCAGTTAGCTACCCATATATTATGAGTAAGCACTATAAGAAGACCGAAAAGCAAAGCAAAGACACCGCCTAAGTAGATTAAGGCAGAATTCCTGAAGAAATCCTCTATGACCCTCTGATAAGTCTTTGCATTAAACATAATACCTAAGCCAGCAGCAATACAGAAAGGACCGATAATCTTAGCCATAAATACTGAAATTGTCATATTAAACCTCCTTTTTTATTCTCTCAAGTCTCTTTTTATTTTTCTTATATTTTACCAAAATCCATAACTACCACCTGATACATAGATGTAAATATAATATCATTTTAAATATAATATCGCAAGTAAAAATTAGGTGGTAATTTGGTATTTAAATATACTTTTCTATTTCTTCAGGTGATAAAACTTTTCCTGATGATTTAACTTCGCCGTCTACCACTAAAGCAGGAGTCATCACAACACCGTAT
>CAZKQD010000008.1:0-3104 GCA_964554835.1 uncultured Planctomycetia bacterium
GAGTTCTTATAGCCGAAGCCTGTAGCCATCATCCCATAGAGGATGATATCGGAAGAATAAAGATCCCTCGCTGGTTAAAAGAGTATGTAGGGGGCGAGGTAAGAATCGATAACTGTGCTGGTAGGGATTATCCAGAGGATTTAGAAGATTATAAGTTAATAATACATTGTGGTGGCTGTATGATTACCAGGCGAGAAATGCTTTTTCGCATTCAAAGAGCAAAAGAAAAAGGGCCCCCTCTTACAAATTACGGAATAGCTATTTCTGTATTGCAAGGTGTAATAGAGAGAGTGCTTTCGCCGTTTCCTGCAGCGCTTGATGCGTTTCAGAAACAGAAAACGCAAGCAACAGATACTTTGTCATGGATAAAAGAAAGGATAAAACCTTCTCAGATAAACAAATATTTAACCGAGGGTAAAGATTTTATCAATGATGAAGAAATCGAGTTAAAACTCACTAAAAATAAGAAACCGGATGCAAAAAGAATTAATGATATTCTTGCAAAATCCCTGAATGTTGAATCTCTGACGCTTGATGAAACTGCCTATCTCTTGAATGTTGAAGACCCGGACATTTGGCAGGTTATGGAAGATGCCTCACTCAAAGTAAAAAAGAAGGTTTATGATAATAGGATTGTAACATTCGCTCCTCTGTATCTGTGCAACTTCTGCGTTAATGATTGTCTCTATTGCGGTTTTCGTAAGTCTAACTATAATATCAAACGAAGAATTCTTACACTCAAAGAAGTAGAAGAAGAAACCAAAGTGCTGGCAGGAGAGGCCGGCCATAAGCGTCTCATCGTAGTCTATGGCGAGCATCCTTTAACCGATGTTGATTATATAGAGGATACCCTTAAGACAATTTATAGCGTGAAAGTGAAAACAAAGAACGGATATGGCCAGATACGAAGAGCAAATGTCAATGCAGCTCCACTCTCAATTGAAGCATTAAGACGTCTTCATGAAGTAGGCATTGGCACTTATCAGGTATTCCAGGAGACATACCATCACTCAACTTATGAGAAGGTTCATCCAAAAAATACCATTAAAGGTAATTATCGCTGGAGACTCTACTGTATGCATCGGGCGATGGAGGCAGGCGTAGATGATGTAGGTCTGGGAGCGCTCTTTGGGCTCTATGACTGGAAATTTGAAGTGATGGGTCTTGTAGCTCACTCAAGAGAGCTTGAAGAGAAATTCGGCATTGGTGCCCATACTATCTCTTTTCCGCGCCTTGAGCCAGCTGAGAATACTCCTTTTAATGAAAACTCCAAATATAAAGTTAGCGATGTGGATTTCAGGAAACTCATTACCGTGATCCGGCTCGCTGTGCCCTATACAGGTATGATTATTACCGCTCGCGAACCTGCTCAAATAAGAAAAGAGGCGCTTTCTTTGGGTGTTACCCAGACAGATGCGTCCACAAAGATTGGTATTGGCGCTTACAGTGACCGGGGCAACAAACAAGAGGGTCGACGTCAGCAATTTTTCTTAGGTGATACGCGCAGTTTAGATGAAGTAATTAGGGAATATGCTAAAGAAGGCCATATTACTTCCTTTTGCACTGCCGGATACAGGTGCGGTAGAACAGGTAAGTGCATTATGGAACTCTTAAGAGCCGGGAAGGAAGGAAGATTCTGTAAATTAAATGCGGTTCTCACTTTTAGAGAATGGCTTGATGATTTTGCAAGCGAGGAAACTAAGACAATAGCTGAGAAAGTTATTCAGGAGGAGATTAAAGAAATAAAAAAACTAATGCCTGAGGTTTTTCCTACTTTTAAGGAGCACTATGAGCGGATTAAAAAAGGAGAAAGAGACCTCTATTTCTGAGTTAATTCAGGAATTTAAAAGAATTTCTTTGCCCATAGAAGAAAAATATAGAGTTTCTGTGCAACTTATTCGTATTTCAGGACGACGGTGGTCATATATTGCAGGTAAAAAAACGGATAACTTTTCACTTGCCCCGGCAGAACGCATTAGACTCAATGAGAAATTAGGAGTGGTTGTTTATGGCAGAGAAAATACACCTTTAAATAAACAGGAAATCTTGAATGTTTTCAAAAAATTAACCGGGAAAATGCTATTAGGCTAAAGATTGCACTAAAAAGTGCATAGCATGAATAATTTAAAAAAAAGAGAGATTGTAGAATATCTAAGTTGTAATAAAGATAAAAATCTTTTTAAAGAAGCAGACTCTATTAGAAAAAGGCACTGTGGAGATGAAGTTCACATACGAGGAATTATTGAATTTTCTAATTATTGCAAAAGAGATTGTTTATATTGCGGTTTACGAAAAAGCAACAAAAAGTTAGCTCGTTATAGGATGAGCATAGATGAGATATTAAAGACGGCACAAAAAATTAAAGAGTTTAAGTATAAAACAATAGTTTTGCAATCAGGAGAAGATGATTATTACCAGATTAAAGAATTATACAGTTTAATAAAGAGAATAAAGAGAGAGATTGATTGCGCAGTTACCTTGTGCATCGGAGAAAAGACATATGATGAATATAAACAGTTAAGGGAAGCAGGAGCAGATAGGTATCTACTTAAATTTGAAACTTCTAATAAGAAATTATATAGTAATTTAAAACCCGATTCATCGTATGAAAAAAGATTAATATCTCTTGTGTGGTTAAAAGAGTTAGGATATCAAGTTGGTTCGGGAAATATGACAGGACTTCCCGGACAGACCCTCAAAATATTAGCTGATGATATACTTTTAATGAGTAAACTCGACTTAGATATGATAGGCATAGGTCCTTTTATTCCTCATCCTGATACGCCCCTTCAGCATTCCGAAAAGGGAACATTAGAATTGACATTAAAGACAATTGCATTAACGCGGATGGTGGCGCCCAATACGCATATTCCCGCAACAACAGCGGTGGGTTCCATCGATCCTCAGGGACGCCAGAAGGCATTGCAATGCGGAGCAAATGTGATAATGCCTAATGTAACTCCTCAGAAATATAGAGAATATTATCAGATATATCCCGATAAAATTTGCATTAACGACCAACCAGGAGATTGTTGTATGTGCATTGAAACTATGATACAATCATTGGGCAGGGATATTGCTGAAGGTTATGGCCATAGTTTAAA
>CAZKQD010000008.1:3204-32552 GCA_964554835.1 uncultured Planctomycetia bacterium
CTATGATACAATCATTGGGCAGGGATATTGCTGAAGGTTATGGCCATAGTTTAAAACAATATCATTGGGGAAGAGAATGAAAATTCTTATAACTGGGGCAACTGGTTTTATAGGAAGGAATCTAGTTCAAGAATTATCTAAAAATAAAAATTATGAAATATTCTGTCTGGTAAGGAATTATAAAAAGGCTAAAGCTTTAGAACCCCTAGGTGTTAAGTTAATATATGCAGATACAGCAAGAGAGCACACCTTAAGTAAAATTTCAAGGTATAATATTGATGTAATCTTTCATACATCTGGCTGTGTAGGAGGCGATAAAGAGCTTTTATATAAAGCCAATGTCTTAAGCACAGAGAATATCTGCCGGCTAGCTTTAAATTTAAATGTTAAAAGACTAATTTATTTAAGCTCGGTTGCGGTTGTATCAGGCAATCCAGATATTCCTTTAACTGAAGACTTGCCTTATAAAGCAACAAATATCTACGGAGAATCTAAGATACAGGCAGAGAAAAAGATTTTAGGATTTAGAGATAAAGGCTTAAAGGTTGTTATCTTAAGACCGTGTATGGTCTATGGAGAAGGTGAACCTCATTTATTGGGCAGGTTATGTTTTCTTATAAAGCATAGATTGTTTCCTTTAATAGATAATGGCAAGAAGAAACTTCACCTTGTCTATGTAAAGAATGTGGTAGATGCTGTTATTCATTCTTTAAAAAAAGATGAATTTTTAGAAGGGAGTTTTTTTGTTGCAGATAATGAGGTCTTAACCGTGAAAGAAATTTTTGATATTATAGCTAAGGCCATTAATGCGCCTTCAAGCTGGAATCTACCTTCATTTATAAAACCTATTCTCCTCAAAGTTCCTTATTTAGGAAGAAGGCTAAGATTCTTCCTTAAAGATAGGATATACAGCATTGAAAGGATTAAATCTTTGGGGTTTAATCCTCCTCATTCCGCAGAATCCAGTCTTGCAAAAGCCGCGCGGTATTTTTTAAATGAGAAAAAGAGAAATTTAAACAATGAACCGTGTGATAAACATAACCATAGATAAGCAAAAAATTAAAGTCTCTGAAGGCAGCACCATATTGGAGGCGGCTAAGAAGATTGGAATAAACATTCCTACTCTTTGTTATCACCCCGACCTCGGAGTAAATGGAATCTGTCGGATTTGCGCGGTAGAAATTGAGGGAAGACCACGCTTAGAGCCGTCTTGCGCCACTATAGTAGAAGAGGGTATGGTTGTTAAGACCAATACAAAAAGAGTCCTTAAGTCACAAAGAATGAATTTAGAACTAATACTTTCGTCTCATCCGTCAGATAGCCTTAGCAGTATTAAAAATGGAACTTGCGAATTGAAAAACTTAGCTGAACAGCTTGGTGTTAGGAGTTTTCGTTTTTCAAATAAAACAAAACAGGTTCCTAAAGATAACAGTTCTATTGTCTTAAATATTGATCCTGAAAAATGTATTGGCTGCGAAAGGTGCGTTTATATATGTAGTGAAATCCAGAAAGTAAACGCCCTCACAATGCACGAGAGGGGTTCTGAAGTTTACGCTGGAGCAAAACCCAATTTGTTTTACAGCACCTGCATTAAATGCGGACAGTGTACCTCTTATTGCCCAACAGGCGCTATTTATGAAGAAGAGCACACAGAAGAAGTCCGGGAGGCGCTTCAAGATAAGCAAACTATTGTAGTTGCCCAAATTGCTCCTTCTGTAAGGGTCTCATTGGGCGAAGAATTTGGTTTACCTGCCGGCACCTCTGTTACTAAAAAGATTTATACTGCTTTGAGATTACTCGGTGTTAATTATGTTTTTGATACTAACTTTGGAGCTGATTTAACTATAGTAGAAGAAGCTTCAGAGTTCGCAAAAAGGTATAGAAAGGAAAAAGACAGACTTCCTCTTATTACAACCTGCTGTCCTGCCTGGGTTGACTATTTAGAGAAGTTTTGTCCTGAATTTATTGATAATTTTTCTTCTGCGAAATCTCCCCATCAAATGCTGGGCGTTATGGTTAAGACTTATTGGGCAGAAAAGATGAAAATCCCTAAAGATAAAATATTTATGCTCTCAATAATGCCTTGCACAGCAAAAAAATACGAGATACTTCGCTGTTATGACATGTTTGCTTCGGGAAATCAGGATGTGGACATTACTATCACCACGCGGGAATTTGCAAGGTTACTTAAAGAAACAGGTATTGATTTAGTTAATCTTCCTGAAAGTCAAGCCGATACTCCTTTAGGGATTTATTCCGGGGCGGGACTGATTTTTGGTGCTACTGGTGGAGTAATGGAGGCAGCTTTAAGGAGTGCCTATGAGTTTGTTACCGGAGAAGTATTATCAGAGGTTGATTTTAAACAGGTGCGCGGTTTAAAAGGGGTAAAGGAAGCAGAGGTTCAATTAGATGGTGAAAGGATAAAAGTTGCTGTTGCTCATGGAATTGGCAATGTAAAGTATGTACTTGATAGAGTAAAAGAAGGTAAAGAAAAAAACCAACTCACATATCATTTCATAGAAGTTATGGCTTGTCCAGGTGGCTGCGTTGGAGGAGGAGGTCAGCCTTATGGAGGATTGGATATAAGAGCAAAAAGAGCCAGAGCCCTTTACGAGGAAGACAGGACACTCCCAGTGCGCCAGTCTCACAAAAATCCTTATATACAACGACTTTATAAAGAATATTTAGGTGAGCCTTTAAAGGGTAAAGCCCATAAACTTCTTCATACCCGCTATTACAAACGTCCACTTTATGGAGGAGATGAGTTTAGTTGTCCCTATAAAGATAAATTAAAAATACCAAAAAGTTAACTTTACGTTATATTTCTTATATTTTCAACGACCTCTGTTGTGGTCGAATCAGGCGTTGAGGCACCCGCTGTAATACCCACACTTTTTACATTTCTGAACCATTCAGGTTTTATATCTCGTTTAGAATTTAACCAGTAGGTTTTTTTATTTATAGATTTTGATATCTCATAAAGCCTTTTTGTATTAGCGCTTGCTTTTGAACCAATAATTATCATAATATCGTTTTTTGAGGCAAGAGCCCTTGCTTCTTTTTGCTTTATGCTTGTTGGGCTACAGATTGTGTTAAAGAATTTGAGTTCATTTATTAAGGGTTTTAATTTATTTACTATTTTGGTTACATTTTCTATGTTCTGGGTTGACTGGACTATAACTGCTGCTTTTTTTATTTTTTTAAATTTACTCGCAGGAATTTTCCTTACATTATCAATAACTAAAGCCTCTCCTTTTAACTGACCAGCTATTCCCTTTACCTCATCGTGGTTTTTATCGCCTATTATAATAATTTTATAGCCTTTTTCTTCTTGTTTTTTTACTATTTTGTGGATTTCTTTTACCATTGGGCAGGTAGCATCTATGATTTTATAGCCAAGTTTTTTTGCTTTATTGAGAATATCTTTAGAGGTTCCATGAGCTCTTATAAGGAGAATTTTGCTTTTTGTTTTATGTAAAGTCTTTATTTTTTTTATGCCGGATTTTTCAATATCTCTTACCACGTCTTCATTATGAACTATATCGCCAAGCATATAAACGCAAGCCTTGGAATCTGCCACTTCAAGGGCTATCTTTAAAGCTCTTCTTACCCCAAAACAGAATCCGGCTGATTTAGCTACATTAATCTTCACAATTTTATCCTCATTACAACTTAAATAGTTCTCCGGTGTAGTTTTCTAAAATATTTTTATATCTTTTCTTTATTTTAAGTTGTCTGTTTAGTTTTTTTGTCTTTTTTATAATGTTTTCTATTTCATTTTTTGCATAATTCAGAGAACCTGATTTAGTTATAATCTTTCTTATTCTTAATAAATCAGCTCTTTTTGCGTGTTTTTTAGATAATATTCTTTTTATAATTGATTTATCTTTATTATTTGAGTGCTTATGGGCATACCAGATAAGTATTGTTCTTTTCCCCTGCCCTAAGTCTGATAATGCCGACTTTCCTGTTTTCTTTTCTTCAGAAAACACGCCTAATATATCATCCTTTATCTGAAAAGCTCTTCCTAAGAGTAACCCATACTGGGTTAGTTTTTTTATTTCTTTTTTGTTTGCTTTAGCTAAAGTGGCCCCAATTGATAGGGGATATGAGAATGTATAATATGAGGTTTTGTAGTCGTATATCTGATATATATCCTTTTGTTTTATCTTATCAATGGGTTTAAGCTGATTGATGAGTTCTATAAATTCGCCCATTTCTGTATAAATGGCAGCGTCAGTAAATATCTTAAGGGTCTTTCCTTTTTCAACTTTGCCTTCATTAATAGATAAAAATGCGCCGATTGCCATAGCGTATATTATATCTGCTGCAACTATAGCTAAATCCTGACCGCTAAATTTTGCATCTTTGTATTTTTTAAGATAATTATTAAAAACTTTATGCAGGGAGGGCCCGTTCCTTCTTATATCAGATTTATCAATAATATCATCATGGACTAAGAGAAAGTCGTGGAGAAGTTCTAATGAGATAGCGCATTTATACAGATTTTTTGCTCTTTTTTTACTGTATCCCAAGTAACTAATAACAAAAAGAATAGGACGGACGCGTTTCCCTTTTCTTAAGATAAATTCTTTTATAGTTTTTAACAATAAGGGTGAAACTTTACTTAAAGAATAGGTTTTATCTGTATCTTTGATGAAAACATTAAGTTCTTTATCAATTTTATCTTTTATCTTCTCAATCATGTTTTTTATATTACCATATAATGAGGATTAAGACAAGTTGCTTCAGGATAAAGAAGAAAATGCTTGTTTAGGTAATATTTTATGATAAAATGATTTAGAAGTTAATAAGCAGCATTAATAAACTGATTGATACCCAAAAAAAGAAAAATAAATAGTTAAATAAAAGTATTGCTGTGCTATAATTAAAAAATAGAGAGAAATTAGTTAGCATCTTATAGTTTAAAACAAGATAAGGAGACGAAATGCAAAAGATATCGAGAAGGATTGGGTGGGAAATAATAAGAAAATCTTTTCTTCCCGGTGCTATACTTGCTCTGTTTTTTATTGGTTATACGTTTTATAAAAAAAATATAGTTCCTGAAATTTCATCTGAGCTTCAGATTGCACTTAAAAAATACATAGGGACTATTTTCATTATATGTATTGTCTTTGTTATTCAAAGGATTTTATCTAGTATATTAGCCTGGTATAAGGAAAATATAGTTTTAAAAACTAAAACCACCCTTGATGATAAATTATTTCCTCTTATAAGAAGAAGCTTAAAGATTATTATTTGGATTGTTGCTCTTCTTACTATCCTTCCTCTTTATGGAGTAAATATAAGTGCTTTAGTTGCTATGTTGGGCGTTGCTTCTTTAGCTGTTGCTTTAGCCGCACAGGATACCATTGCCAATATAATAGCCGGATTCCTGATTCTGATTGATTCACCCTTTGGGGTCGGTGATAAGATAAAACTTCCAACAGGTGAAGTGGTTGAAGTTTTAGATATTGGCATAAGAAGGTCTAAGTTTTTATCTGAGGATAAAGCTATAGTATTTGTTCCTAATTTAAGTCTGATTAAAAATAAGATTATAAATTATACTTATAGAGAAGAGGAAAAGCATGGAGATTAAAGGAGGAATTTTTGATTCAGATGGAGTAGTGGTTGAGACAGTGGGTCTTCATTTTAAGGCCTGGAAGAAGATGTTTAGTGAATATAATAAAGAATTTAGCTTTGATGATTATAAAAAGAAGGTTGATGGTATATCCAGGATCTCGGGGGCAAAGGCAATACTTACTGATTTATCTTTAGATGAAGTAAAAAAAGCAGCAGCCAGAAAACAGAAGTATTTCTTAGAATTTTTAGAAAAAGAAGGAGTAAGACCATATAAAGGCACCCTGGATTTAATAAAGGGACTTAAAAATGATAACATTAAGGTGGCAGTAATATCAGCAAGCAAAAACTGTCTCACTGTCTTAGAGAAAGCAGGTATTAAAGATCTATTTGACGTAATAGTTACAGGCCATGATGTAACTAAAGGGAAACCTAATCCTGAAATATTTCTCCTTGCCTCAGAAAGATTGAAATTAAATACTGATGAATGCGTTGTCTTTGAGGATGCTGTCTTAGGGGTTGAAGCAGCAAAAAGGGGAGGATTTAAATGCATTGGCATTGACAGGTATAATGCCCCATCCAGGTTAAAAAAGGCAGACTTTGTTGTAAGTGATCTATCTGGGATGAACGTTGAAAGATTAGAAGAAGTTATAGGTTGATATTATGAAAGATTTATATTCAGATTTTTTAAAAGATGAACTTTGGCTTATTAAAGAAACCAAATGGAATGGTGGCTTGCAGAACATAAGAGAATCTCAATTTACCTTAGGTAATGGGCACTTAGGGATAAGAGGAGTGTTGGAGGAGATTCCTTATGATTCTATGCCCGGGACATATATCGCCGGAGTCTATGATAAAATTGGCTCTCAGGTAGATGAACTTGTGAATTTACCTAATCCGGTTAACTTTAAATTCACCATAGAAGGCGAGAAATTAGACTTGTTTGCTACAAAAGTCCTTGAGCACAGACGCATATTGAATATGAAAAAGGCTGTTTTGACAAGACGCACCTTGTATAAAGATACCAAGGAAAGACGCTATGATTATCAGTCTCTAAGGTTTGTCTCTCTTCATGATAAACATATTGGAGCTGTGCAGATTACTGTTACTCCTCTCGATGCAAACTGCACCATAGATATAAATACCGGCATAGACACTTCAGTAAGCAATCTAGGAAGTGTAAACGAAGGAAGAAAAAGGCATTTTCGCATAAGAGAACTGGGCCAGCTGCATAAGGCAGGTTATTTAATGATTGAGACCTTAGAGAAAAAACACATTATAGTATTCTGGGCCGGTTTTTATTATGAAATAGATGGCAAAAAATACTATGCCAAGGATAATATATTTCGTCTTAAGCTTAAGAAAAATCAGACTGCTAAATTCACCAAGATATTCTATATAAAACACTTTCCTTATAAAAGAGACCACACTTCTTATAAAAAAGAAAGCCTAAAAGTATTTAATAAGGCATTTCTTGGTAAGTTTTCTAAGTTGCTTTCAGAGCATATAAGAATGTGGAATAACCTCTGGAAGAAAGCAGATATCTTAATCGAAGGAGTAGAGAGCACCCAGAAGAATTTGCGTTTTAATATCTATCATATGCTAATATGTGCTCATTATGATAATGGTTTCTCAAGTATAGCAGCGAGGACATTAAGCGGGGAAGGATATCGAGGTCATATCTTCTGGGATGCAGAGATATTTTTTCTTCCTTTTTATCTTTTTAACTTCCCCAATGCGGCAAAGAACATGCTTCTCTATAGATATAGAAGATTGGATAAAGCTAAAGAGATAGCCCGGCGTGAAGGATATAAAGGAGCAAAGTTTGCCTGGGAATCTGCGGCAACAGGTGACGAGGAGACTCCTGAATGGGCAAAAGATTTTGATGAGACAGTCATAAAAATTTACACCCACAGACAGGAGCACCATATAACCGCAGATATTGCCTACGCGGTGTATAAATATTATGCGGCAACAGGTGATGAGAATTTTATGAGAAAGTACGGCTATGAGATGCTCTTTGAGACAGCTAGGTTCTGGGCGTCAAGGGTTGATTTTAATAAAAGAAACAACAGATATGAAATCAAGGGTGTTATTGGGCCGGACGAGTTCCATAAAGATATAAATAATAATGCCTTTACTAATATGATGGCTAAATGGAATCTAATAACAGCTCACAGGTTATTTACTGGCCTTGAGAAAAAGGCTGCAATATGGAAAAAGATGAAAAAGAAGATAAATTTGAAAAAGAAAGAAGCAAGAGACTGGAAGAAGATAGCATCGGGCATAACAATTAATATGAATAAAAAAGGAGTAATTGAACAGTTTGACGGATATTTTAGATTAAAAAGGGTAAAGAGCAAAGAAACTGATGAAAACGGAATCCTTATTATCCCCGCGTGGCTTAAAGCAAAGGATTTAGCTAAAACCAACCTTATAAAGCAGGCTGATGTGTTGATGCTTTTATACTTACTTAATGATGCTTTCAGTCAAAAGACAAAGATTGTTAATTATGAATATTATATCAATAAGACAGTGCACAAATCTTCTTTAAGCCCTTCAATTAATTCAATTGTTGCTTCTGAGGTGGGGGATTTAAATAAAGCCCATAGTCTTTTTAATGTATCTTTACATACTGATATTGCAAATCTATACAATAATACCTACGAGGGAATTCATGCAGCTTCTTTAGGTGGAACATGGCAGGCGGTTATTTTCGGTTTTGCCGGCATTAAGATAAAGAAAGAAAAACTAACTATTAATCCTCTCCTTCCCAGGAGATGGAAGAGAGTTATCTTCTCATTGATGTGGAGAGGTGATATTGTTAAATTTGAGTTAACCAACAGCACAGTTAAAGTAAGAGTAAATTCAAGACACAAAAAGAAAGTAGTCTTGGGCATATTTAATAAAATGGTCCAGATTAAAACAAACAGGACCTATACATTTAAAAGAGACAAAATTAAAGAAAGAAAAGAGGTGTTTTATTAATATATGAAAAAGAAACTCTCTATAGCGCATTTACACTGGGGATTTCCACCTATCATTGGTGGGGTGGAGACCCATTTGACCTTTCTCTTGCCAGAACTTGCTAAGTTGGGCCATAGGGTGAGCCTGTTAACAAATTCTGTAAAAGGATGTGAGGGAGAATATGAATATCAAGGGGTTAAAATATACCGCACTCCGATAATGGATCTAAACTGGCTTTATAAAAGAGGCCTATATGCTATCGAGAATGAAGTTACTAAAATTTTTAGTAGTTTTATTGATAGAACAAAACCTGATATACTCCATGCTCACAATATGCACTATTTCAGCCTGGCGCATGCCAGGATACTTTCAGAATTAGCAAACCGTAAAGGCCTCCCGCTCATTCTTACCGCTCATAATGTATGGGATGATTCTCTTTTCTTAAGCATTATGCGTAATGTCAAGTGGACTCATATTATCTCTGTAAGTTATTTTATCAAGCAGGAACTTATCGGAATAGGAATTCGTCATAGAAATATCACTACAGTCCATCATGGCATTGACCACAATAGGTATCATCCTAAGGTCAGTCCTAAAAAAATCTACAAGAAATATCCTCAGTTAAAAAATAAAAGAGTTATTTTTCATCCTGCGCGTATGGGATTAGCAAAAGGCTGCGATGTAAGCATAAAGGCTCTAGCGATTATTAAGCGTAGGTTTCCCGATGTAATACTTGTCTTAGCTGGTACCAAAAACATTATTGACTGGGGAGAAACACAAAGTAGAGACATTGCCTATATTGTAGAATTAGTGGACTTTTTTAAATTAAGAGAAAACGTTCTTATTGATGCCTATTCTTTAGAAGATATGCCGCGTCTTTACGCTGCATCAGAAATTTGCGTCTATCCTTCTTCATCGCCCGAGCCATTTGGTTTAACTATTTTAGAATCAATGGCTTCGCAAAAACCCATTGTGGTAACTATGTCAGGAGGCATGCCCGAGATTGTTCGTGATAATATCAATGGTTTTGTTATTCCGCCTAGAGATTTTGAAGAATTAGCTACTCGTCTAATATCGCTTCTTAGTGATGAAGAATTAAGAGACCGTTTAGCAACAACAGGAAGAGAAATGGTAGAGGAAAACTTTACCAAGGAAATAATGACAGAAAAAACACTGGCTATTTACAGGAAGTTTCTTTAAAAGAATACTTATTTTAGAAGTTTATTGATTTGCTGTATTACCTTATCCGGAGTAACAGGTTTGGTTAGATATACATCAGCTCCTGATTTCTTAGCCAGTTTTTCATCCTTTTCCTGGGCTTTAGCCGTAAGAACAACTATTGGAATATGCATATATTTTTTATCAAACTTTAACATGCTGCATACTTTATATCCATCCATTTTAGGCAGCATTAAGTCTAAAATAATCAAATCAGGATGCTGTTGCCTGGCTTGATTCAGCGCTTCCATGCCATCTGTTGCTTCTATTACCTCGAAGTCCTCCATTTCTAAGCTCATTTTGATAGTTTTTAATATGTCCGGTTCATCTTCTACTACTAGAATTTTTTTCTTTTCTCTCATTTTTACTTTTCTTTCTTTTTCCTAAAGCCCTTAGGTATTCTAAATGTAAATATGCTTCCCTTTCCTAGTTCGCTCTCGACCCAGATGTCACCTTTGTGAATCCTGATTATCTGTTTGCATATGGTTAATCCTAAACCAGTCCCTTTAATTTTGCCTATAACTATAGCGGGGGGTTTTATCTGTAGGAATCTGTCAAAAATTTTAGATAAATTTTCCTTCTTTATTCCAGGACCAAAATCTTTAACACTGCATTTTATATCATCATTTTCCTGTTCAATCTTGATAACGATTTTAGAATTAGCAGGAGAGCATTTAATAGCATTGTCTATTAAATTGATAAAGACTCTCTGAATTTGATCAGGAATGCACCAGACAGGAGGTAACTTTTTAGGTAAATCTAAGTCAAACTCTATTGATTTTGATTCTGCTTGAGAGCGTAAGGAATTCAACGCTGCCTGGAGGAGTTTTTCTATATTGGCTAGTTTTCTTTCTTCTTTGACTTTTCCTTTTTCTATTCTGGAAAGATTAAGTAGGTTCTCAACCATATTTGTCTGCCTGTTAGTATTGTCTATAATTATTTTAATTAACTCGTTTATGTCTTTATCATAAATGTCCTTTCTTTGACATATTTTCTTTATAAGTTCGATTGAATTAGATATAGCTGCAAGAGGAGTTCTTAACTCATGAGATACAGTAGAGACAAAATTAGACTTAATTGTATCCAGATACTTCAGCCTTTCATTTAATTTAGAAAGCTCCTTTGTGCGAGATTCTAACTTACTTCTTATATTTTTTAGCTCTATATTTTTAATCTTTAACTTGTTTAATAGCCGGTCTTTATTTTTATACAGATAGTATCCAAAAAATATAACCAGGGATAGTGAAAAGATTCTAAGAAAAGTAATGGGGAAAGTTAAACCGGCTTTTTCAGAGATTTCTGCACCCCAATAGACGTCTCCTAATAAAAAGCAACTCACCGCAACCAGTCCAATAGTGGCCCACATAGTCTCAATTACCACCAGGGTGGAGAGGGCCAGCGCTAATAATATAGGGGTAAAAAACAGAATATATTGTATATTGATAAATTTATAAGTTAGAGAGATTGAGAATATTAATAAGCATATAATAGGAAGCTCAAGCATTAATCTCTTACTCGGTGGAAGTCTTTTACTGCATATTTGGTCAAAGGCGATAATTATTATGCAACCTACAATTATAAGCATGCTTAAAAGATTCTGTCTTGATATAAATGTAGAAATAGAAAGATTAAGGAGTATTAATGTGGCAATTATAGCTATCCACAGAGTTTCTTCAATAACTTTATGAATCCTATCTGGAATTCTCATTTTTTACTCTTTTTATATTTATTACAGCCCTTCACACCTGTCCGCCTCTGGCGGGAAATTTGCTCAGGGCTGTTAATTAAGGGCGAAGCGATTTTTGCGAAGTCCCATATTTATTAAATTGGGACAGTTCTTTTTGACTGAGTTCTGGGTCCTCTATAATTTTTGCAGTGATGAAGATAAGAAGGTCTATCTTTTCTATATCAGTAGTCCTTCTTTGAAACAGTAAACCGAGTAAAGGGATATCTCCTAAAAGCGGCACCTTTGTTACCAGCTTGCTTTTGACATCTTTTAATAATCCGCCTATTACGACTGTCTCCTCGTCTTTTATCAAAATTTGACTTTCAGCTTCCCGCGTCAGAATAATTGGATATTCAGCTATTGTATAATCACCCCCACTCTTAGCTTTAAGAGTCGAGGTGTAAGAAGTAACTGCTGGATGAACAATCATATTTATATATTCCTCATCACAAATCTGAGGTACAACATTTAATTGAATTCCAATATCCTGATAATAATCTAAAGTTGTTGTTGTTGTTGTTGTTTCTGTACCAGAAACATTCGCTTCTAAAATTGGATATTTTGTTCCGATTAATATAGTAGCTGCTTGATTATCTAAAGTCATAATACGTGGAGCAGATAAAATATTTGCTTCTACATCTTCAGCTAAAGCATGCAACATTGCTTCAAACTGAGTACCAGTCAATTTCTTATATACTATAGATAACCCTGTATCATATGGATATTTTCCGCTTATATCAGTAGTTTTTGGGCCAAATATTGAAGGCTCATTCTGCGAACCTAATATATTACCGCCTACAGTTTGAGTTGCCTCACCCCCTTTTTTATTTACTGCCACAC
Source organism: uncultured Planctomycetia bacterium (assembly GCA_964554835.1). GTDB lineage: Bacteria > Omnitrophota > Gorgyraeia > JAGLLT01 > CAZKQD01 > CAZKQD01. Next base: position 15,536 of record CAZKQD010000008.1, read on the forward strand.
CTGTAATTGTAGTTGATTGTGCACCAGACGAACCTGTGCCCCAGTCAAAACCTATATCTTTTAACTTATCATGATTAACCTCAATTATCTTAGCTTCTATAAGAACCTGTTTTGGCTTAAGGTCAATTCTCTCTATGATTTTTCTAACCTTATCAACATGAGTAGGAATATCGCTTACAAGCAACACCTTTGAACGAGATTTAATTTCTTCTCCTGCTCTTTCTCTTTTAGTCATTCCTGCTTTTTCTGCTTCTGCTCCAAATTTCCATCCCCGCAGACCTCGTATCTGAACAACAGAGACATTTCCTCTGGATGAAAGAGAACTTTTAATAGCATCAGCTACATCATTAGCATCTAAATATTTCAGGTGGAATACCTTACTTATAACTGGCTGAATTTCTGCTAATTTTGATTCTGCTTCGCTTTTACTTGCTAATTTTTCTAAGCTCATTACAGTAATAATGTCACCTTTTCTTTCATAGCCGTAGTCATAGGCACTTAGAATTGCTGGTAATGCATCATCCCATTCCACATTTTCTAAAGACACTGTAACCGAACCGGTTACCTCTTTTGAAGCAATTATATTGATACCGCTTTTCTCTGAAATCAATCTAAGCACATTCCTGATATCAGCATTCTTAAAGCTTATATTCAGTTTACCCTTTTCGGACTTAGCAATTTCCCCCCGTCCTATTTTGCTTTCTTCAGGAACATTAGGATCCTGCCCAGATATAGCTTTAAAGGATACGCCATTGATTAAAATCAGCAAAGACACAAGACATATCAGTATAACTATCTTTGAATTATTTTTTGCATATCCAAGGATTTTCAACATAGCCTTTCTTAAATTAATCTTCTTCATGATATTTTTCCCTCCTTTAATGAGCGCAGGATTTACGGAACGATAGTGAACATAAATCGTATGAGCGAATTAAACCCCCCACCACTTTTTAGGTTTCTAAGCAATTGCTTAAGGCGACTTTCTCTTGTTCGAGCATCTACTTCTGATGTATACGCCTCATAAAAAGCAAGGCGAAGAGGTCTTTTATTTCTTGTTGAACTGCACAGGCCTTTATTGTGTTCAATTAATCTTTTCTTTACATCCTGGGTAAATCCTATGTACAAACTTTTATCTTTCTTACTTTGTAACACATATATGCAATACATACCATAAAAAGTGGTGGGGGAGGTAAGTTCAGCCAAACAACTTACCTTCGTATCCTCGCTAAGTCCTGTCTTCACTTAATATTTAATTTACTTTCTTTGCCATTTTTAATTAATATCACACTATCTTTATTTATCTTTTTAACCTTAAATTTTCCGATAGATTCTCCCTCTTTTATAATCTGGTCTGATATAACAGCAGTTGGATTCTCTTCATCCCATATAATGCCGCTTAAATTCAATGCTTCTACTTCACCTATCTCACCCATAGAGATTCTTTTAATATATTTATTTATAAAGAAAGGGTCTCTTCTCCAGCTTAGATCTTCAGTTTCAGATTTTATTTTTTCTTCTAAGGTGACAAATCCTCTCCCCTTTTTATCAGGGGCAGATACTTCTGCTTTTTTGCTGTAGGCTTCTCTCTGTCCGGACCCTCTAAGTGTAAATACAGTCTTGATAGCGAAGATTAAAAGGAATAAACCTAATATACCTGTTACTATGTATTCAATCTTTTTTTTATTCATAAATTTTATTCGTGATAATTAGTCCAAAATTTGTGAAGATTTGTGTGAGGTCTCTTTTTCAGAGACCTCTTTATAATAGCACATAAAATTGACATCAACTTTTAAGGTACCCGCAGATTCGGATTCTTTTTCTATTCTTATTTTCTCTGTTGTGATTAAAGCGGGACATACAAAGTGTAAATTTTTTAAATACTTGGCTAAATCTCTATAGCTGCACACAATCTTCATATTAACTGGCATTATATATAGATTTTTTCCCCTTACATTGACTTTTTTAGAATCCTTAAGAAGCAACTCTGCATCACCTGGGTTAATCTGTGCTATCTTAATTCCCAGAGAATGAGCTTCCTCAGAGATACATTTTAGTATCTTATCCGAACTTTCTGGGAAAAGGGTTTTAGCCTTTATATAGTCCTTCTTTATCTTAAGTATTCCCTTTGCGCCTTCTGTTTCTAATACAGACTGAATATTTTCAATGCTCTGTTCTTTTTTATCCAGCAGCGCCTCAAGCTTAATCACCTTTTTTCTTCTTGGTGTATATATGAAGAATATTGATATTGCCAGAAGACAGACTAATACTATAAAGAAAACAGAGTCCTTATTTAATTTTTTAAACTGTATCTTCATAATTTTTCCAACTCGCATGTGATTTCAAAATTAGCTTTATTGATTTTAGACTCTAATCTTTGAACTTTCTTTAGGCCCACTTCATCAAAAAAAGGCATTTTTTTTAATTTAGACTTAAAGTCTATCAAACCAGCTTCAAATTTTGCCTCTTCAGAGATTATAATACCCTCTAAGCGCAATATTCCTTCTTTTGTGTCTAATTCTAAACTTTCAATGGCTACTTTATCAGGTATGGTACTGCTTAGACCTTTAAGCAGTAAATAGGCAGGTATATCGTTACGGGTAATATCGTTAGCTATGTTTTTAACATCAACTGCATATTGATACATAAAACCTGCTTCTTTTACATCCTCGTTGGCTCGATCAAAATATTTTAAATTTTTTGTATAATTTTTGATTTTAAAGTTAAGAATGAAAGATGAGAATAATAAGGATATGAAGAAAATAACTGCCACTATCCTTAAAGAGGCCATGCTTATTCTTTTTAGTCTTTCTCTTTTAAACTTATTTGGGAGGAGATTTAACTTGTTTGCGCCAAGAGATGAACCTATAGCTGCAGCTAATTGGAGATAATCTGATTGTTTTTTTTCTTTTAAGTGTATTGATTTTGGTATAGGCAATTTCTCTACGTCATAAGGTAAAGTATTGTTTAAAGCTCTCATTAGATTTTTTAATCTTGCTCCTCCGCCGCATATATATAACTTCCTGAGAGTAGTTTTCGGATACTGGGTTTTAAAATAATCAAAGGAGCGGCTTAGCTCTGTAGACAGTCTTTCTAACTCCGGTCTTAACATTACTCTTATCTGTGATAAAGGAACATCGTCCACCTTGTCCTTGCTGCCTTCTTCAGGAATTCCTGCAGTTTGCTTAATTTTTTCTGCCTTTTTAAAATCTAATTCTATTTTGGCATTTTGATAGCTAAAGATTCCTGTCATAGCATTTGTAAAACTATAGGAGCTTACAGGGATTTCTCTTAAGAATTTTAAACCTTCTTTATCATATATACTTATTGTGCTATTTTTATAACCTATATCTAAAACTCCTATATCTTCATTATTTTTACCTTGCATCTTTTTAATAATATGGCCTAAGCTGAAGCAAGATACAAAAATGCTCTTGATATAAATGCCGGTTTTTCCCACTATATTTACGATACTATCTATCAATTCCTTGCTAATTGCTGCTGCCAGAACTTCTGTCCTTTTATGAGGTTCTTCTTTTTGTTCTTGCGGTATTATTTTGTACTTCAGGATGGCTTTTTCTGTGGGGAAGGAAACCTGTTTTCTGATCTGCCATTTGATTGTATTTTGTATCTCTTTATCTTCCACAACAGGAAGAATAATCTTGTTTATAAATGTTCCTTCTCCAGATATATTAAGATAGGTATTCTGGATGGATTTAGGGTAAATCTTGGATATTCTTTTTATAGTTTTAGAGATTTGTTCTTCAGGGAAGCCGGCTTTTTCAAGAAGGGGAATGATTTCATAATGCAGGATTTTTACTTCATCGGAATTTTTCTCAGATACCACCAATTCTATAGTTTTTGAGCCGATATCTATTGATAGTAGAGTGCTTTTCCTATTAGCAGGTTTAATTTTGGTTAATACTAACTCCTGAAATGATTTCACTTTCTCCTTCCCAATTACTAAATTCACCACTGCCTTGTTTAACATTTCCTCTGATTTCAATATACTCTATATCCTGAGGATGAGCAACAGGTAGATAAAGATGTTTACCATCACTGCCATAATACCAGAAAAATTTCTCAAATTCAAATTCAAACCACAATATTTTAATTGTAATTATATCACCCATAAATCCGTATTCATCAGACAAATAATAAGGGATAACCTCCCAATCTCCAGTGTTTATTTTACGGTATAGTTTTCCATCGTATACTATAAATTGCACATAATCATTATCTGAATTGTAAAAACCAAGGTATATACCAGTGGGAAGACCCCACAGTGGTATTTGTTTTACATATCTTAGTCCTTTAGCCTTATCATCTCCTTCTATAACTATACGAGCAATATCTGAACTGATTGAATCTGTGGTTAATTTGCTTGGTATATAGTAATAATTTTGAACAACATAAACGAGAATTACGCCGGTAAGTGTTCCGATTATCCCCAGGATAACGATGGTTATTGTAAGCTCCGTAAGGGTAAAACCTCTACACTTCCTCATATCTAATATCAATAGTAGGCATTCTCAGCAAGATAAGTAACTCCACTATCGATAAATTCTCCATTTTTAGGATCAAATACTTTAACAGTTATAAGTTTCAAAGATTCATTTGATGTTGGATCGCCTTCTTTATACACAACTTCAATTTGTACATCACAGGGATAATCTCTGCCTGCGGGATCAGGATCAGGCCAGCCAGATAAAGGAATTATATTATCTGGTGTATAAGTACCTGCTGCCAGATTATTGTAATTAATCCCGCAATAATAATTGATTATTCTTTCTGTCTCAAGCCGGGTGACTTGGGAGGCATAGGTCAGATTCTCTTCAAAAAATAGACTTTCCATATACTGAATAAGCATAAGGGAGACAGGGATAGATACAATTGCTACCACAACTATAGTTATTACTAATTCAATAAGAGTAAACCCCGATTTTCCTGTGTGCCTATTGGGTGAGTTCTTCATCAGTTTCATCTAAATTTTCAATGTAAGTTTTATTAGGATCAGTTATATCTATATCAGCTACCAGTGTCCTGTATATATTTCCTACTTTCCCCATTGATTTTAAGCTGAATCCACCATTTTCTTCTTGAAATCCTTCATCTTCACTATAAGTAAATGTTTTTTCAGAGCCATCAATCATAATTAAGGTAACCGTTATTTCTTCCCATGTTATATCAGGGGTAAATTTTATCCTAAATTCTCTGTAATCACCACTTTCTATATCATAATCATCTATATCTATAGTCTCACCAGAATCAATCGTTCCTCCTGTGAATAATACGTCAGGTTGCAACTTTATCTGATTTACCTGTTCACTCCCGCCACCTGTCCAAGAAATAGTAATTTTGTCCAAGGTCACATAAGAACTACTGAAATTCCTCATATCTACTGAGAATTTTATCTCATCTTGCTCTATATCTGCGGTGCCACTATCAAATAGCAACATACTGGATTCATCAGCTGAGGTGATAAAATATCCGTCTCCGAGGTATGTTTGACCTAACGAGAAAGATTCGTCTTCTCTGTAATGATATATAACATGGTGTAGCCCTGCTTGCGCAAGCAAGATTGCCTTTATACTATCTGCACTACTTCGAATATGGCGGGTACGCTCTGTAAGAAAAACACCAATTGATATAGCTACTATGCTTACAAATGTTATAACTAATACTGTAGCAATTAAAACTACACCATGTCTATTTTTTAGATGCATTTGTTTTAGAAGTTTATTATCTCCTTTAATCCACCGTATTATTTAAAAGAACCATTTGTGTTGTCGTAGGTGTAGCTTCCGCCTCCAGGACCTGTATATGTAGTACCACTTTGAGTCCAGTCGTCTGGAGTTTCAGTAAGCACCTCATCAAAAATGGTAGTAGTAGTTAATGTAGTTGGCCATGCTTTGTTTTTTGCAAAATATGTCATAATTCCTGCTCTTACACCGCCTACAACACCTTTTTCTGCTGCGATTTTTGCTTCACCCTGCATGCTTACATACCTAGGAATTGCTACTGCTGCTAAGATTCCTAAGATTACAATAATCATTACCAATTCAATCAGTGTAAAACCTTTTCTATTGAGTCTCATTTTGTAATCCTCCTTTCAATTAGTAGATATGGCTTCCAACCTGTTCCTTAACAGATAACAGATGCCGTTTGAAAATATTCTCCACTTCCTTTTTATCTCTCCATCACCTCCTTTTTATTCTTCTCCTGTTGTAAGTATACAAGATAAATTAACTAATGTCAAACTAGCTCCCTAGACTTTAGCCTATCTCTTAAATAGAGACATAAGATTCCACATAGGTAAAAATATTGATAGAGCTATAAATAACACCCCAGAACCTAAGATTAAAAGCAGAAAGGGTTCTATCAAAGAAGTAAGGTTATCTATAATATAATTTGTCTCTGAATCATAGTAGTCAGAGACCTTAAATAGAAGTTCGTCCAGTTTTCCGGTCTCTTCTCCAATAGCAACCATCTGGGATACAATCGGAGGAAAAAGCGGATTAGCTTTCATAGGTTCTGCCATATTTTTACCTTCTGCTACCCCCTTTTTTATATCTGTAATTGCTTCTTCTATTACTTTATTGCCTATTGAAGGGGTAGCCAGATCCAATAATCTCAATATAGGTATACCGGTTGCCATTAAGGCAGCAGTTATTTTAGTGAATCTTGACATGGAGAGTTTTAAAAACAGGTCTCCTAATACTGGAATTTTGATTTTTATGTTGTCCCAAATTCTCCTGCCTTTTATGGTGTTTATAAATCTAAAAAATCCAAAGATCAAAAATAAAACGACCAGTATAATAACATACCAATAGTTTACAATTAGATAATTGATAAGTATCAGTATTCTAGTAGGAAGAGGAAGCTGGGTATTGAATCTGGCAAATATCTTAGCATATCTTGGAAGGACAAAAATTACTAAAATTGTAAATCCTAATGCCAGCGCGCATACAACCAGCATCGGATACCTGGTAGCCTTTTTTATATCAGAGCGGACTCTGTGTTCGTGTTCTCCTAAGTCAGCTAATCGCTCTAAGGTATGCTCTAAAATTCCACCCTCTTCTCCTGCTTCAACCATACCTACATAGAGTTGGTCAAAACAATCAGGATGTTTTCTCAGGCTTTCAGAAAATGATGCTCCGCCTCGGATGTCCTTTATGATATCAGAGATAGCCTGTTTCAGTAAATTACTGTCTGTCTGTCTACGTATTGCATCTAGGCTGGAGATTAAAGGCAATCCTGCATTTATTAAGGTAACCAGCTGGCGGCTAAAGGTATTTCTTACAGGTAGTTTTAACTTTTTAAATCTGGCCAGATAACTTTCTAATTTAGACTTTTGTCTTATTTTATAAATGGAGGTAACAGCATAGTTTCTTCCTTCTAATTCTGTTGCTACAGCATCTTGGTTGTCTGCCTCCATAGTTCCTTTAATCTGTTTGCCGCCTTCATCTCTAACTATATATTTAAAAACAGGCATATCTTATAAAATTATCCTTGTGTGACTCTTAGTAATTCTTCTAAGCTGGTTAAACCCTGACTGAGTTTTTCTATGCCATTAGTCATTAGGACATTCATACCTTTATCTTTGGCTACATCTCTTATCTTGGCAACAGAGACTCTTTCTTCTATTAGTTCTTTGATTTCATCATCCACAGCCAGTAATTCAAAAATACCGATTCTTCCACTATATCCTGTATTATTGCATCTTTTGCATCCTGCACCTGTATATATAGAATTCTTCTTTATGTTAAACTTATTCATTTGCTTTTCCGAGATACTTGCTTTCTTTTTGCAATGGGCGCATATTAACCTGACCAGCCTTTGAGCAAGGATGCCAATAACAGAATTTGAAATCAAAAATGGCTCAACCCCCATATCTACCAGCCTTGTAAGAGCACCAGGGGCATCGTTGGTATGCAGGGTACTGAATACCAGATGGCCTGTTAAAGCTGCCTGGATAGCTATCTCTGCTGTTTCTTTATCTCTAATTTCTCCGACCATTATAATGTCAGGGTCCTGTCTTAAGATACTTCTTAGGCCGTTGGCAAAATTAATTCCGGCCTTACGATTGACCTGCGTTTGTCTTATAAGGGGCAGTTTATATTCTACAGGGTCTTCTATGGTTATAATATTTTTATCCAGGGAATTAATAATAGAGAGTGCTGAATACAAGGTAGTAGTTTTTCCGCTTCCGGTTGGTCCAGTAACTAATATAATTCCGTTAGGCTGTCGTATAAGTTTGTTAAATCTTTCCAGGTCTTTTTTAGAAAAACCTAAATTTTCTAACCCCCTTAAAACGCTAGACTTATCCAGTATACGCATAACTACATTTTCCCCATTTACAGTAGGGAAGGTTGAGATTCTTAAATCAAATTCCTTGTCTTTAATTTTAATAGTTATTCTTCCGTCTTGAGGGACGTGTCTTTTGGCAATATCCATTCCGGCTAATACTTTAACTCTGGATATTACAGCGCGCTGGAGTCGCTTAGGAGAGGTATTAACTTCATGCAGGATGCCGTCTATTCTGTAGCGCACTCTAAGTACTTTTTCATCCGGCTCTATATGGATATCAGAAGTTCTACTTTCTACTGCGCGTGTAATAATTAAATTCACTAATTTTACTATAGGAGCTTCTTCGGCCATCTCCAGGAGGTCTTCTTCTTCTACCTCTGTTTCTTTTTCCCGGGGTATGTTTTTTATTACTTCTTCTACTTCCTGGGTGGTTTTGTAATACTTATCTATGGCCTGATTTATTTCTGTGGGGGAAGACATAACAGGTTCTACTATCTTACATTTACTCTTTAATTTTACCTGATCAATAGCTTCTATATCTTTAGGATTGACCATGGCCACGGTAAGGCTGTCTCCGAGTTTAAACAATGGAATAAGCTGGTATTTTCTCGCCAGCTCCTCAGGGACTGTTTTCAATATTTCCTTATTTACAATGTAGTCGTTTGCCTTTATTAGAGGATAGCCCAGCTCATCAGCAATTAGAGAGGTCATCTTTTCCTCAGAGATTAAATCGAGCTGCCTCAAACTTTTATATATACTTGTTTTTCCTTTTTTAGCTTTTTCCCTGGCTTGTTTTACTTCATCTTCGGATAGAATCTTTTTCTTTAATAATATTTTATCTATGTCTTTATAAATATCTTCCATTTATCGGACTCCTTTTTAGTGTGAATATTCAATATATTATACACTAAAAACAGCTAATAATACAAATAAATGTTGAAAAAACCTAAAAGCATACGAATTATTAGACCGGGAAGGTTTTAAAAGCACTACTTTCATTTTATCTGAAGTTATTTTTATTTGAAAATATGACATATAGATGGTATTATTGTAGAGAATGATTCAACCATATCCCGAAATGTCGGGATGGTCTTGTTGAGATTAGATTAATTCCTACAAATGATTTAAGAAAATCAAAGATTTTTGTAAATCATGTAGTCATTAAGGAGGTAGAAAAATGTTAAAATTGGACACAAGAGCTTTAGGTTTAACACTGGGTATAATCTGGGGGGCATGCGTACTCATTATGGGGCTTACTACTATATATCTTAACTTCGGAGCGGCATTTGTAGGTTTACTTTCTACGCTATATCCTGGATATAAACCAACTATTTTAGGAAGTGTCATTGGTGGTATTTATGGGTTTATTGATGCAGGCATTGGTGGAGTTATCCTAGCCTGGTTATACAATAAAATTTCATAATTTAATATCTGATTTTATAAACATAGAAATTAATTATAAATCAAACAATAATTTTTTTATGTAATGTTTCCAATCATAGGTAACATTTAAGATTATTATTTCTTGACCCTATTTTATCGGGAATGTTTGTTTTACCCCAGCGAGGTAAAACTGCACTCGGCTTCATACCCTCCCCGAAGCATCGCCTTTGGCGAGCTACGGGGCAAGCGCTCCTGTGCCCGTTTACCCCGTAGGGAAACCAAAGGTTTATTCTATGGGGCTCGGGCATTCAGACGTCCCTCTAAAACAGGTCAAGAAAAAAGTATTACCTATCTTTTCATATAATACGAATAATTTTTTTAATCATTGCTAAACTGCATATTTTATGATATAATTACCACTGTTAGAGTTGGATGTATTTTGATAGAAGATAAGGATAAATCTTTTTTAGATAAATTCCTTAAAGAAGGGAGTTTGTCTCTAAAAGCTATTTATCCTTTTTAATTAATGGAAGATATTAATTCTTAAAATTAATATAATCCCTTAATATACGGAGAGAGAAGATGCCGCGTACCATTGACTTAAACAAAGTAAGAAATATAGGCTTAATGGCTCACATTGATGCCGGAAAGACCACTGTTACCGAGAGAATTCTGTTTTATACAGGCCGTTCTCATAAAATGGGCGAGGTCCACGAGGGTAAGGCGCAGATGGACTGGATGAAACAAGAACAGGAACGTGGTATAACTATAACCTCAGCGGCTACAACCTGTTACTGGAAGAACCACAGGATAAACATTATTGATACTCCAGGCCATGTTGATTTTACTGTCGAGGTTGAAAGGAGTCTGCGCGTTTTAGATGGAGCGATTGCAGTATTCTGCGCGGTTGGCGGAGTTGAGCCGCAGTCAGAGACAGTCTGGCATCAGTCAGAAAAATATAGAGTGCCAAAGCTCGCTTTTATTAATAAGATGGATAGAATCGGCGCTGACTTCTTTGGGGTTATAAAGAATATAGAGGAAAAGTTAGGCGCAAATGTTATACCTTTACAAATTCCTATTGGCAAAGAAGATAAATTTAGAGGAATTATTGATCTTATGGAAATGAAAGCCTATATCTATGATAATGAATCATTAGGTAAGAACTTCCACATTGAAAATATTCCTGATGATCATAAAGAGATTGCTCAAAAATACCATCATATAATGGTTGAGAAGGCAGTTGAGCTTAATGACGAATTTATGGAGAAATATCTTGAATCAGAAGAATCCATTACTCAGGAGGAGTTAATTAGCGCAATACGCGTAGGTACAATCTCAAATAAAATAGTCCCTGTTTTATGCGGCGCTGCTTTTAAGAATAAAGGAGTACAGAAGCTACTTGATGCGATAAATTATTATCTTCCCTCACCAGTTGATTTACCTCCCATAGAAGGACGTGATCCAGAAGATAAAGAAAAAATTATTAAAAGAAAAGCTGCTGACAACGAACCTTTCTCAGCCCTATCTTTTAAAGTCCAGGCAGATCCCCATATGGGCAAACTCATTTACTTTAGGGTGTATTCGGGTTCATTAAAATCAGGCTCATATATATATAATGCAACCAAAGATAAAAAAGAAAGAGTTGGTAGAATTTTACAGATGCATGCGAATAATAGAGAGATAAGAGAGGATATCTATGCAGGAGATATAGCAGCTGGCGTTGGGTTAGACCATACTATAACAGGAGATACGCTATGCGATGAAAACAGTCCGATACTTCTTGAGGCGATGGAATTTCCCGCGCCGGTTATATCTTTAAGTGTTAAACCAAAAAGTAAAGCCGGCCAGGATAAGCTTGCAAAAGGCCTAATGAGATTAGCAGAAGAAGACCCCACCTTTATTGTTAAGACGGATCCAGAGACAAAGGATACTGTGCTTTCTGGTATGGGCGAGCTTCATCTTGAGATTATCATTGATAGATTAAAGAGTGAATTTAATGTTGAAGCAGAAATTGGAAAACCCAAAGTTGCCTACAAGGAAACTATTTTAAATTCAGCCTCTGAGGATTATAAGCATGTGAAGCAGACAGGTGGCAGAGGGCAATACGGCCATGTGGTTATTAGAATATCTCCAGTTGAGCCGGGTCAGGGATTTGAGTTTATTAATGAAATAAAAGGAGGCGCCATTCCTAATGATTATATCCCCGCAGTTGAAAAAGGTATAATCAGCGCTATGCAGAAGGGAATCTATGCAGGATTTCCTGTTGTAGATGTTAAAGTTAATCTTATAGATGGTTCATTCCACGAAGTGGATTCTTCTGAGATGGCCTTTAAGATTGCAGCAAGAGAGGCTTTTAAAGGAGCTTTTTTAAAAGCAGCTCCTGTTTTGCTTGAGCCTTATATGTCTGTTGAGGTTACATCGCCGGAGGAATACGTTGGCAGTATAGTTGGTGATATATGTTCTCGAAGAGGTAAGATCTTAAATATTGAGACCAAGAAAAATCAGCAGCTGATTCAGGCTGAAACGCCGCTGGCAGAGATGTTTGGATATGCAACCGCACTTCGCTCTCTAAGCAGTGGGCGCGCAACATACACTATGTATTTTGAAAAATATCTAGAAGTGCCATTTGAAATTGCTGAGAGGATAATTAAAGAAACAAAAGAAGAAGAAAAGTAGATACTCATATATTATTGAAAAGACGTCCTTATAAAACCTTCGCATTAAGTGAGGGTTTTTTTATTTTTAACTAGTAAGCCATAGTTTTATCTTGCAATTTATTATAATTGTTGCTATAGTGTAGCCAGATGTTTTACTTAAATAAAAGGCGTTACTTTCATATCATAAATTGGAAATAATATAATGAATCTCAAACAAACCCCCCTGCTTAATGAACATAAGAAATTAGGAGCAAAACTTGCCCCTTTTGGTGGTTGGTTAATGCCCATATCATATGGAAGCATAATTGATGAACATAACTGGAGCCGCACTCATGCCTCCTGCTTCGATATATGTCATATGGGAGAATTCATTATTTCTGGTGAAGGCGCAAACCAGGCACTTAATAAAATTGTAACTATGAATTTAGATGGAATTGCAAGTGGTAATTGCAGATATGGATTTATGTTAAATGAAGAAGGCGGCATTGTTGATGATTTAATTGTCTATAAAATAGATGAAGATAGATGGATGCTCGTGGTTAATGCTGCGACCACAGAGAAAGACAAAGCTCAGTTAAAAAAACACCTGCCTGATAAGCTAAATTTAGATAACATTTCAGAAAATACGGGAAAACTTGACCTTCAAGGCCCATATTCAAAAGATATATTAAAAAAATTAGTTGGGGACGGCGTAGAAAAACTTAACTATTATACATTTTCATATTTTAAAATTCTGGACGAGGAAAACATTATAAGCCGAACAGGTTATACTGGTGAGTTGGGTTATGAAATTTATATAAGCAAGGATAAAATAAAAGACTTGTGGAATAGACTTATGCAAGATAAGCGAGTGAAGCCTGCTGGTTTAGGAGCAAGGGATACTTTGAGATTAGAGATGGCTTATCCTCTCTATGGACAGGATATAACAGAAGACACTATTCCGCAGGAAGCAGGATTAGATCAATTTGTTGATTTTAGTAAAGATTTTATTGGCAAAGGCGCTCTAATTGAAAAAAAGGAAAAAGATATAAAAAGAAAACTTGTCTGTTTTAAAACTACCAGCCGAAGATCCCCAAGGCACAATTATAAAATCTATCATGATAACAAAGAGATCGGTGTTGTTGCAAGCGGGTCTTTTTCGCCATCGCTGGGTGTAGGCATTGGTATGGGATATATCGACGAGGATTTCAGTGGGATAGGCACGAAAATTACCGTAAAAGGTAATTCAGCGATTATTGAAGCTAAAATTACAGAGAAACCCTTTTATAAAAAGGGTTCTGCCAGAGACTAAGAGGGGGAGGTTTTTATCAATGAAGATAGTAGAGGATTTATTTTACACAAAAGAGCATGAATGGATAAAGATAGAAGGGGATAAAGCAACTATAGGCATTACAGATTATGCCCAGGATACCCTGGGTGATGTAACCTTTGTTGAGCTTCCTGAAGTAAATAAGGAAGTAGAGCAGTTTAAGGCCTTCAGCATAGTTGAGTCTGTCAAAGCAGCCTCTGATGTCTACGCGCCATTATCAGGTAGAGTTATCGAGATTAATAAAGTCTTAAAAGATTCACCAGAACTCATAAACCAGTCACCTTATACTGATGGATGGTTTATAAAAATTAAGATTAAAGATATAAAAGAAAAAGATAATTTAATGACAGCTGAAGATTACAAAAAATATCTTGAAAGGTTAGATTAATTCGATGTATTATGTCCCGCACACCCAAGAAGAAATAAAACAGATGCTTTCTGCGATTGGGATAGGTTCCGTAGAAGATCTTTTCAAAGATATCAAACCAGAACTACGAGTTAAATCCTTTGATATACCCAAGGGTAAATCTGAGTTTGAGGTAGTTGAAATTCTTAAAAATACGGCCTCAAAAAACAAAACCTCGCTCATTAATTTTGTTGGAGCCGGTTTTTATGACCATTATATACCATCAGCTGTTGATGCAATAAGTAAACGCTCTGAGTTCTATACCGCTTATACTCCTTACCAGGCAGAGTGCGCTCAGGGTTGGCTTCAGGCGATATATGAATATCAAACTGCAATTTGTGAATTAGTTGATTTAGATGTAACCAATGCTTCTATGTATGATGGAGGAACGGCTCTTTTTGAGGCAGCTATGATGGCCATTCGTATTACCGGTAAAAATAAAATTATTATGGATAGCGGCCTAAATCTTATCTATAGGACCATGCTCTATACCTACACCTCTAATCTTAATATTGAGTTTGTTGAAACACCTGTTGCACATGGCCAAAGCAATAGAGAGCAAATTTTTAAATATTTAGATGGAGATACAGCGGCAGTAATCTTACAGAATCCTAATTTCTTTGGGGCAATAGATGACCACACGGATATTATAGAGAAGGCTCATGAAAAGAGAGCTTTAGTAATTGAATCGGTCTACCCTATCTCATTAGGTATGCTTAAAACTCCTGGTTCAATGGGAGCAGATATTGTAACGGGCGAGGCTCAGAGTTTAGGATTGCCTTTATCTTTTGGTGGGCCATATTTAGGATTTATGGCTACCAAAAAGGAGATGGTCAGAAAGATGCCTGGTCGTATTGTTGGCGCAACGGTAGACAAAGAAGGGAAAAGGGGCTATGTTTTAACCCTACAGACCAGAGAGCAGCATATAAGACGCCAGAAGGCAACCTCTAATATTTGCTCCAACGAGGCATTATGCGCGCTCAGAGCGTTAGTCTATCTATGTCTTTTAGGTAAAGAAGGTTTAGGAGAATTAGCTCAACTTATTCATGATAAAGCAGAATTCGCTAAAGATTTAATAGATAAGATTCCTGATGTTGAGGTAAAAAGAAGCTCGCCCACTTTTAATGAATTTACAGTTTTACTCCCTAAAAACGCAGATAAGATAGTAAGTAAGATGCTTCATAAAGGATTTGCGGCAGGATTTCCATTGGGCAGATTTTATAAAGGAATGGATAATTATTTACTTATAAGCGTAACCGAGAAAAGGACAAAACAGGAGATAGAATCATTAGCTAAAGCTCTTGGAGAAGCAATATGCGATTAATTTTTGAAAAAAGTGTCAAATCAAAACGTGGATTTAAAATTCCCTGTCACGATGTGCCAAAAAGGAAGGAACCACCGGGTAAATACTTAAGAAAAGAAAAACCCAACTTGCCCGAGGTATCAGAATTAGATACCGTCCGACATTTTACTAATTTATCCCGTATGAATTTCTCTGTGGATACCAATTTTTATCCTCTTGGTTCCTGCACCATGAAATACAATCCCAAATTCACGGAAGAAATAGCAGAATTAAGGGAATTTAAAGACTTACATCCTCTTCTTCCTCAGCTTCTTAAAAAAGGACTATTAGCTGAAGGTAGCCTTGAGATTCTTTATAATTTAGAAAAATTATTATGCGAGATAACCGGAATGGATGCTTTCACCATGCAGCCTTTAGCTGGTGCGCATGGTGAATTGACCGGAGCTATGCTTATCGCCGCCTATCATAAACATAAAGGCAATAGAAGAAAGTATATCATTATTCCTGATTCTTCGCATGGAACAAATCCAGCAAGCGCATCTATAGCTGGTTATAAAGTCATAGTTATTCCTACAGACAAGCAAGGATGTATGGATTTATCAGAATTTAGAAAAAATTTAAACGAAGATGTAGCCGGAGTTATGCTTACCTGCCCTAATACCCTTGGTATATTTAATCCGCATATAAAGGAAATTTCTGATGCGGCTCACGAGGTTGATGCTTTGATGTATTATGATGGCGCTAATCTTAATGCTATATTAGGCAAGTGCCGTCCTGGCGATATTGGATTTGATATTGTCCATCTTAATCTACACAAGACCTTCTCGACTCCTCATGGAGGAGGGGGTCCTGGTTCAGGCCCTGTGGGGGTGAATAAAAAATTAGAGAAGTTCTTGCCTATTCCCAGAATTACAAAATACCCAGATACCCTAATACCCTTATACCCTTGCGGGCACAAGCGGGCACAAGCGGGCACAGGTGAGACTTACTATTACCCTAACGGGCACAGGCTTGATTATAAACATCCGGACTCGATTGGATATATTGCCCCCTTTTATGGGAATTTCGCTGTTATTCTAAAAACTTATGCATATATATTACTTTTAGGAAGAGAAGGATTAACGGAGGTTGCTGAGGCCTCAGTCCTTAATGCAAATTATATAAAAGAACTACTTAAAAAATATTATAACCTTCCTTATGATAAAATATGTATGCATGAGTGTGTTTTATCTGCTAAAAAGCAAAAAGAAAAAGGTATAACTGCATTAGATATTGCAAAATACTTAATAGATAAAGGTATCCATCCACCGACTATATATTTTCCGTTGATAGTTAAGGAGGCTTTAATGATTGAACCGACAGAGACGGAATCTAAAGAAACCCTTGATTATTTTATAGAATCTATGAAGGAAGCAGCTAAATTAGCCATTGATGACCCAAAAAGATTAAAAGACGCCCCGCTAAATGCGCCAGTTAAGAGATTAGATGAAACCAGGGCAGCAAGAGAACTCAATTTAAGGTGGAAACCATAAAAAAGTTGCAAGTCACCCTTCGACTACGCTCAGGGCAAGTAAGTCATAAGTTGAAAGGTAAAGATCAAAAATCAACCCTTCGATAGACTCAGGGTTATCCCGAGTAAAATCGAGGGACAA